>MGBU01000257.1:0-2809 GCA_001790205.1 Candidatus Rokubacteria bacterium GWA2_73_35
CGCCCGGCACCTGTGCACGACGGCGCTCGGGCGCGCCCTCGACGCGGCGATCATCTGCGAGCCCGAGCAGAACGAGATCTGCCTCGAGCAGCGCGGGGTCGTCTGGGCCCGGGTGGCGATCCGCGGGCGGATGGCGCACGGCGCGATGCCCGAGGCCGGCGTGAACCCGATCGGCGCCCTCGGGGCGCTCCTCGCCGAGGTGCCGGCGCTCGAGCGCCGGCTGCGCCGGCTGTGCGGGCGCTCGCGCTACCTCAGGCCGCCGACGGTGACGCCCACCGTGGTCCAGGCGCCCGTCCTGGGGCTCGGCCAGCCGAACGTCATCCCGTCGAGCGCGCGCGTGACGCTCGACGTGCGGCTGACGCCGGGACCCGACGGCGCGGCGGTCGCGGCCGAGATCGACGCCGCGTGCGGGCGCGCGGCGGCCCGCTGCCCGGGAGCCTCGATCGCCTGGGAGCCGGCCAACGGCTTCCGCCTCGCGACGCGCGTGGAGCGGGGCGAGCCGCTCGTGCGCGCGGTGGCGGCGGCGGTCCGGCAGGCCACGGGCCGCGCGCCCCGCTTCGGGGGCGTGCCCGGCTCGACCGACGGGACGATCCTCCGAATGACGCTCGGGATCCCGATCGTCACGCTCGGGCCCGGGCATCGGCGGATCCCCCATCAGGTCGACGAGTACGTCGAGGTGGCGGAGCTCGTCGATGCGGCACGGATTTACGTTGCCGCAGCTCTGAACTTCCTGAAGCCATGACGGAGCGCGGGCCCCGGCTGCGCCAGGTGGAGGCCTTTCCGGTCCAGCACGAGGGACGCCCGTGCATCGCGCTCAGGGACCCCGCGGGCTACACGGACTCGGTCGTCCTCCTGCCGCGCGGGCTGCTCGAGATCGTCTCCCTCTTCGACGGCGAGCACTCGGTCCCCGACATCCAGGCCGCGGTGATGCGGCGCCACGGCGAGCTGGTGGCGCGCCAGGAGATCGACGCGATCGCCGACTCGCTCGACGCGCACGGCTTTCTCGAGAGCGAGCGGTTCGCCGCGCGGCGCGCCGCGGTGGACGGCGCGTTCCGTGACGCGGCGACGCGGCCGGCCGCCCACGCCGGCGGCGCCTACCCGGCCGCGCCCGACGCCCTCCGCGCCGCCTTCGACGCGCTCTTCGCGGCGCCGGCCGGCCCCGGGCCGCTCGACGGCCGGCGCGGGGAGGCGGTGCCGGTCGGGGGCGTGATCGCGCCGCACATCGACTTCCACCGGGGCGGCCCCGCCTACGCCTGGGCGTACCGCGACGTGGCCGAGCGCGCCGCGGCCGAGGTCTTCGTCATCCTCGGGACCTGCCACGCGGGCATGGCGGACCCGTTCGCGCTCACGCGCAAGGACTACGAGAGCCCGCTGGGCCCCGTGCCGGTCGACCGCGAGTTCGTCGAGGTGCTCGCCGCCCGCGCGCGCCAGGACTGCTTCGCCTCGGAGCTCGCGCACCGGAGCGAGCACTCGATCGAGTTCCAGGCGGTGTTCCTGCGCTACCTCTTCCACGGGCGCCACGACATCGCGATCGTCCCCGTGCTGGCGAGCTTCGCCCACGAGGCGCGGCTCGGGGGGCGGGGGCCCGAGGACGACCCGCGCGTCCCCCGGTTCCTCGAGGCGCTCGCGGAGACCGCGGCGGCGAGCGGGCGGCGCGTCACCTTCGTCGCCGGCGCCGACCTCGCTCACGTCGGACCGCGCTTCGGCGACGCGGACCCGGTGTCGCCGGAGGCGCTCGAGCGGATCGCGCGGGAGGACCGCCGGATGCTCGAGGCGGTGGAGGCGGGCGACGCGGCGGCGTTCTACGCGGCCGTGGCGGAGGACGACGACCGGCGTCGGATCTGCGGCCTCTCGCCGATCTACGCGCTGCTGCGCGTCCTCGGCGGCGGCCGCGGAACGCTCCGGCGGTACAACCAGTGGCCCGACCCCCAGGGCGTCGTCACCTTCGCCGCGGTGGTGTTCGATGGCAGGGCGAGCTGACTGGCAGCTCCCCCGGCTGCGCGTCGACCGGGACGGCGACTGGTTCGACGACGGCGTGCAGGTGACGCATGCCGGCGTCCTCGCGCACCTCCGCGCCGGGCTCCGGCACGACGCCGCGGGCTACTTCATCCAGACCCGCGTCCGGATCCCCGTCGAGGTCGAGGACGCCCCGTTCGTGGTCGTCCGGATCGAGCGCCGCGGCGCGACGCTCCACGCCGTCCTGAACGACGGCACGGAGGAGAACGTGGACGCCGCGACGCTCAGGCTCGGCCCCCGCGACGTGCCCTACTGCCCGATCAAGGGGAGCGCCTTCGAGGCGCGCCTGTCCCGCGCGGCGGCGCACCAGCTCCTGGCCCTCGCCGAGTACGACGAGGCGACGGGCCGCGGCACGCTCCGCCTGGGCGACCGCGCGTACCCGCTTCGGAGGGGCGCGTGAACGTGGCCGCCGTCCTCATGGAGGTGCTCCGCGCCGCGGGCGTCCGCTATCTCTTCGGCAACCCCGGCACGACCGAGCTGCCCTTCCTCGACGCGCTCCCGGACTCGGGGCTCGAGTACGTGCTCGCCCTGCAGGAGGCGACCGCCGTCGCGGCCGCCGACGGCTACGCCCAGGCGACGGGAACGCCGGGCGTCGTCAACGTACACGTCGCGCCCGGGCTCGCCAACGGCCTCGGCATCCTCCACAACGCCGCCCGCGCCAAGAGTCCGCTCGTCGTGACGGCGGGCCAGCAGGACACGCGCCTGCTCATGGACGCGCCGGTCCTCGCCGCCGACCTCGTCCGGATGGCCGAGCCGTTCACGAAGTGGGCGTACGAGGTGCGCCGGCCCGAGG
>MGBU01000257.1:2829-7085 GCA_001790205.1 Candidatus Rokubacteria bacterium GWA2_73_35
CGCCGTCGCGCGCGCCGCCGAGATCCTCGCCGGCGCGAAGGCGCCGCTCGTGATCGCCGGCGACGGCGTGGCCCGCGCGGACGCCGTGGCCGAGCTGGTGGCGCTCGCCGAGCGACTCGGCGCGCGCGTCCACGGGGAGCCCCTCTACCGTCGGACCAACTTCCCCGGGACGCACCCGCTCTGGCGGGGCGGGCTCTACCCGTCGCCCGCGGCGCTCCGTCGCGCGCTGGAGGGCTTCGACGCGGTGCTGATCGTCGGCGCGACGGTCTTCACGTGGTTCCTCCACTCGCCGGGGACGCCGTTCCCGCGCGGCGTGCGCATCCTGCAGGTGGACGACGACGCGTGGGAGATCGGGCGGAGCTGGCCGGTGACGCTCGGGATCGTCGCCGACCCGCGCGCGGCGCTCGCGTCGCTCGCCGAGGCGCTCGAGGCGCGGATGGGCGACGCCGAGCGCGGCGCGGCGGCCGCACGCGCGGCGGCCCTCGGGGCCTCGCGGGCCGGCGTGCTCGCCCGGACACGCGCGGCGGCGGAGGCCGAGCGCGAGCGCCGGCCCATCGGCCAGGCGCACCTGTTCGCGACGCTCGCGTCCGTGCTGCCCGCCGGCGCCGTCGTGGTGGACGAGTCCGCCAGCTCGCTGCCGTTCGCGCTCCGCTACCTGCCGTTCGACACGCCCGGCTCCTTCTACGGCTCGAAGACCGGCACCCTCGGCTGGGCGATGGGCGCGGCGGTCGGCGTCCAGCTCGCGGCGCCCGCGCGGAAGGTGGTCGCCACGGTCGGCGACGGCTCCGTGATGTACGCGCCCCAGGCGCTCTGGACCGCGGCGCGCCACCGGCTGCCGATCACCTACGTCGTGCCCAACAACGCCTCGTACGCGATCCTCAAGGCCGGCATGCTGGGGCTCGGCCTGGCGTCGGCCAAGCGCGGCGTCTTCCCCGGGATGGACCTCGTCGATCCACCGATCGACTACCTCGGGCTCGCCCGGGCGCTCGGCGTGCGCGCGGAGCGGGTCGAGGCGCCCGGCGAACTCGCCGACGTCCTCGCCGCGTGCCTCGCGCACCCCGGGCCGGCGCTGGTCGACGTCGCGATCGACCGCGGGTTCGAGGAGATGCGGGTCTGATGGCGAGCCTGACCGGCGGCGAGTGGGTGGTGGACGCGCTCTCCGCCGAGGGCGTGCGCCACGTGTTCGGGATCCCCGGCGTCCACAACCTCGCGATCTACGACGCGCTCCTGCGCCAGTCGGCGCTCGCCCACGTCCTTGCCCGCCACGAGGCCGGGGCGGCGTTCATGGCCGACGGCTACGCTCGCGCGTCGGGCGCCCCCGGCGTCGTCGTCGTCACGACGGGCCCCGGGGCGACGAACGTCCTCACGCCGCTCGTCGAGTCCTACGCGGGCTCGACGCCGGTCGTCGTCCTGATGTCGGACATCGCCTCGGCCCTCGTCGGGCGCGACCTGGGCGCGCTCCACGAGGTGCCCAACCAGATCGAGTGCTTCCGGCCGGTCGCGCGCTGGGCCGAGGCGCTCACCGAGGCGCGCGCGATCCCCGCGGCCGTGCACACGGCGTTCGACCTCCTGCGCACCGGGCGGCCGGGCCCCGTCGCGATCTCGATCCCGAACGACTTCCTCACGGCGCGCCTCGAGGCCGAGCCGGGGCGCGGGGGCGCCGGGCGTCGGCCGCCGTGCCACCCGGAGGCGATCGCGGCGGCCGCGCGCCGGCTCGGCGGCGCGACGCGCCCGCTCCTCATCGCGGGCGGCGGCGTGATCGCCGCGGGCGCCGAGGCCGAGCTGGTCGCGCTCGCGCGCCGGCTCGACGCCCCCGTCATCACGAGCGTGATGGGGCGCGGCGCGATCAGCGAGCGCGACCCGCTCTGGCACGGCGTGCTCCCGAACCGGCGCGCCACGGAGCCCGTGCTCCAGGCCGCCGACGTCGTCCTGGCCGTGGGCTGCCGCTTCGCCCACCGCTCGACGCAGGGGCTCCTGCTGAACCTCTCGTTCGGGCCCGGGCAGGCGCTGATCCACCTCGACCTCGATCCGCGGGTCATCGGGCTCCTGTTCAAGCCCGAGCTCGGGATCGTCGGGGACGCGACGGACGGCCTCGCGCGCCTGCTCGCCGCCCTGGGCGACGGCCGGCCGGCGGGCGGGTGGGACCACGGCTGGCGCGCGGGGCTCCGCGGCGCGGCGGGCCCCCTCTACACGGCCGAGACCGCGCGCCTCGTCGAGACGCTCCGCGCGGCGCTGCCCGACGACACGATCGTCGTCTGCGACCAGACCGGGCTCAACTACTGGATGGAGTGGCACTTCCCCGTGCTGGCGCCGCGCACGTTCCTCTACCCGGTGGGCTCGGCGACGCTCGGCTACGGCGTGCCGGCGGCGATCGGCGCGAAGATCGCGCGACCCGACCGCCCGGTGGTCGCCGTCGTCGGCGACGGCGGGTTCCTCTACTCGGTGAACGAATTGGCCACCGCGGTGAAGTACCGGCTGCCGGTCGTGTTCCTGGTGCTGAACGACGACCGCTTCGGCGCGATCAAGTACCTGCAAGAGACGCTGTTCGCGGGGCGCTGGGGGGAGGCCGACTTGGTCAACCCGGACTTCCCGGCGCTCGCGAAGGCGTTCGGGGCGCGGGGCGAGCGCGTGACGGTGGACACGCTGCCCGCCGCGCTCACGCGCGGCCTCGCCGCCGACGGCCCGACGCTGCTCGAGCTGCCGGTGGCGGTCACGCCGCCCTGGGAGCTCTAGGCCGCCGTCCCGCGCCCCGTGCGCCGCGCCTGTGAGCGCCCCCGCCCTCCACGGCCACCGGGGCGGGGATCGGCGGGTACCCGGGGGCGGGGGTCGGCGGGACTCGTTCCCGCCCCGTGGGCGCGGAACCCGCGAGCCCGGATGGAGCCCAGCCGCGACGGGGCAGCGGACGTGGGCCGCGTGGTCCCGCGACCCCCGCCCCCGGGTACCCGCCGATCCCCGGCGCCTGGGAGTCTAGGCGGGCCGGCGGCGCGCGGAGAGGGCGCGGAGAGCGTCGATGTCGCCGGCGACGAACCGCGCGTGGAGCGGGCCGCGCTCGCGCCAGGCCTGGCACGTGTTGACCCACCACGCGTCGCCATCCGCCCGCGGCAGCTCGCGCACGTCCCGGAACGCGACCCCGGCGGCCTGGCGCACCACGGGGCCGAGCGCCTGGATGAGGGCGGTGAGGTGGGCGCAGCCGAGCTGGCGCCCGAAGCGCTCGTTCACCGCGCGCGTGAAGCCCTGGGCGACCGAGAGCCCGACGAGGGCCTCGAGGCCGGGCAGCGCATCGGGGCAGATCGTGTAGGGGTGCGCCGCCATGCTCCCGGCGGCCCGCGTGATCACGAGGTCGGGGTGGCGCACGCGGATCGTCAGACGCATGTCGTGGATCGTGCTGGAGGGCGATGCGTCGAACCACACGGGGCCGCCCTCGGGACGGTCGTCCACCAGGTGGCCGCTGACGTCGAGCTCGGTGTCGCTCACCTTCCACGCCTCCGCGCGGATCGCGCGGACGTGGATCGGATGCCCCTGGGGGTCGGTCATCCCCGGATCTCCTTGAGCACGGCGAGCAGCGCTCCGTGGATGCGGCCGTTGCTCGCGACGACGGCGGGCGCGTCGAGGTCGAGCGGGCCGCCCGCGAGGTCCGTCACGCGCCCGCCGGCCTCCGCGATCATGAGGCCGCCGGCGGCGACGTCCCACGCGCCGAGGCGCAGCTCCCAGTAGCCGTCGAGCCGCCCGGCCGCGAGCCAGGCGAGGTAGAGCACGGCCGAGCCCATGCGGCGCACGGCGCGCGCGCGCACGCTGAAGGTCGCGTACTCGGTGAGGTTGTTGTCCGCCGTCTCGCGGATGTTGTAGGGGAAGCCGGTCGCGAGCAGGCTCTCGTCGAGCGTCGCGGCGGCCGAGACCGCCAGCGGCCGGTCGTTGAGCGTCGCGCCGCGCCCGCGCTCGGCGACGTACAGCTCGTCGAGGTTCGGATCGAAGACGACGCCCAGCTCGACGCGCCCCGCGGCCTCGAGCGCGATCGAGACTGCGAAGATCGGCACGCCGTGCGCGTAGTTGGTCGTCCCGTCCAGCGGGTCGATGATCCAGCGCCGGCCCGAGCGGCCGGCCGTGGCGCCGCGCTCCTCGGCGAGCACGCCGTCGTCGGGGAACGCGGCGGCCAGGCGGCCGACGATCAGCTCCTCGGCGCGCGCGTCCATCTCGGTGACCAGGTTGGTCGGCGTGCCCTTGTAGGCGATGCGGCGGGATCCCTGGAGCTCGGCACG
>MGBU01000258.1 GCA_001790205.1 Candidatus Rokubacteria bacterium GWA2_73_35
GGACGATCATGTACTCGTTCGGCGCCCACGAGCAGGACGCGGCCGGCAACCTCACGCTCAACTCGAAGCAGACGCTCGAGGCGATCAAGTTCGTCAAGGCCCTCTTCCAGGAGGCGATGACGCCCGAGGTGTTCACCTGGGACGCCTCCTCGAACAACCGCGCGATGATCGCGGGCAAGATCTCGCTCGCGCTCAACGCGATCTCGATCACGCGCACCGCGGAGAAGCAGGACCCCGAGATCTCGAAGAAGATCCAGCTCACGAAGGCGCTGCGCGGGCCGGTGCGCGCCATCGGCCTCGAGCACGTCATGCAGTGCTACGTGGTCTGGAAGTTCGCCGAGAACAAGGAGGGCGCCAAGAAGTTCCTGATCGACTACACGACGGACTTCCGGCAGGCCTTCGTCGCCGGCGAGTTCTACGACTTCCCGTGCTTCCCGAAGACGGTCCCCGACCTGGGCACGCTGATCGCCAAGGACCCGAAGGGCCACCCGCCGGACAAGTACAAGGTGCTCGACGACGTGCTGAACTGGGCGACCAACGTGGGCTACCCGGGCTACGCCAACGCGGCGATCGACGAGATCTTCGGCACGTGGGTGCTGAACGTCATGTTCGCCAAGGCGGCGAGCGGCGCGGCGACGCCCGAGGAGGCGCTCCGGGAGGCGGACGCCGCGAGCAGGCGGATCTTCGGCAAGTGGAAGGAGAAGGGGCTGGTCTAAGGCACCGGTGGCAACCGTCGAGGCCAGGCGGGTCAGCAAGCAGTTCGGCGACGTCCGCGCGGTGGACGGGGTGGACCTGTCCACCAGGGAGGGCGAGTTCCTCGTCCTCCTGGGGCCGTCGGGGTGCGGGAAGACGACCCTGCTCCGGATGATCGCCGGGCTCGAGCGGCCGACGGGGGGCGAGATCCTGATCGGGGGGCAGGTCGTGAACGACCTGCCCCCGCGCGCCCGCCGGATCGCGATGGTGTTCCAGTCCTACGCCCTCTACCCGCACATGTCGGTGTTCCGGAACATCGCCTTCCCCCTCAAGGCGGCCGGCATGCCCCGCGCGGAGATCCCGCAGAAGGTGGAGTGGGCCGCGGCGCTCTTCGGGATCGAGCGCCTCCTCGAGCGCAAGCCGCGCCAGCTCTCGGGCGGCGAGCGCCAGCGCGTGGCCCTGGCGCGCGCCGTCGTGCGCGAGCCCGCGGTGTTCCTGCTCGACGAGCCGCTCTCGAACCTCGACGCCAAGCTCCGCGCCTCCGCGCGGGACGAGCTGCAGCAGTTCCAGCGGCGGATCGGGACGACGACGATCTACGTCACGCACGACCAGGTCGAGGCCATGGGCCTCGGCGACCGCATCGCGGTCATGGAGGGCGGCCGCGTGCGGCAGATCGGCACGCCCGCGGAGGTCTACGACGAGCCGGCCGACACGTTCGTGGCGGGCTTCCTCGGCTCGCCGCCGACCAATCTCGTGGAGGCGGCCGACGTGCTGGTGGGCTTCCGCCCCGAGCACTTCCTGCCGCGGGAGGCCCACACCGACGGTGGGAACCTCACGACGCTCCCCTTCCACATCACGCGCGTCGAGTACCTCGGCGCCGACCGCATCCTCTACGGGGCGCTCGAGGGCCGCTTCGAGGGCGCGCGCGTCGTCGCACGGCTCGCGACCACGGTCGAGGCGAAGGTGCAGGCGGGCCGCACGCAGGACTTCGCGGTGCGCGCGCGCGAGCTCAAGTTCTTCGACAAGGTCACGGGTCTCCGCACGACCGCGCGCGTCCCGTGACGCACGGCGAGCCGCGCCGGCGGGCCTCCTGGGTGGACCGGGCCGAGTGGCTCGGGCCCCTGATGATCGGTCCGGCCGTGCTCTACATCGTCCTCGTGCTCGGCGTGCCCTTCCTGCTCGCGCTCTACTACAGCGTGAGCGACATCAGCATGGGCAGCCGCACCCTCGGCTTCGTCGGGCTCAAGAACTTCGTGAGCGTCGTCCAGACCATCAAGTTCCAGACCTCGCTCAAGAACACCTTCGTCTTCGCCGTCGTCGCCCAGGTCCTCGTGATGGCCCTGGGGACGGTGCTGGCGCTGGCGCTGGCGCGCGACTTCCGGGGCAAGTGGATCGTGCGCCTGCTCATCCTGCTGCCGTGGGTGGCGCCGATCTCGCTCGGCACGATCGGCTGGCTCTGGATCCTCGACTCCACCTACAGCGTGATCAACTGGACGCTGGAGGCGGTCGGACTCATCGGACCCGACGGCTGGTACATGTGGCTCGGCGTGCCCTGGCTCGCCATGGGCTCGGTCATCGCGATCCACGTCTGGCGGATCCTGCCGCTCGCGACCGTGATCTTGTTGGCGGGGCTCACGTCGATCCCGCACGACATCCACGACGCCGCCCAGATGGACGGCGCGGGCTTCTCGCGGCACCTGTTCCAGATCACGCTGCCGCTGATCCGCCCCATCGCGCTGGTGGCGGGGCTCTTCGGCCTCACGCTCGCCTTCACCGACATGATCGTGATCTTCGTGCTCACGCGCGGCGGCCCCTACGACACCACCCAGGTGCTCGCGAGCCTGGCGTTCTTCACGGGCATCCAGGGCGGCGATCTCGCGGAGGGCGCCGCGATCGCGGTGTTCCTGTTCCCGCTGCTGGTGGCGGTGGCGATCGGCTTCCTCCGCGTCGCCCGCCGGGCCGAGGTGCAGTGATGGCGGCGCCGGCCGTGCGGCGCTGGGGGCTCCGGGCGGGGCACCTCGGCATCGTGGGCCTCTTCACCGTCTTCACGGCCTTCCCCTTCTACTGGATGCTCATCACCACGTTCAAGCGCGAGACCGACCTGCTCAAGCGCGCGAACAACCCGTTCGTCTACAACGAGCCGCCGACGCTCGAGAACGTCCGCATCCTGTTCGAGGAGACGCTCTACGGCCGGTGGCTGGCCAACACGCTCTTCGTCGGACTCCTCGTGGTCGTGATCACGCTGCTGCTCTCGCTGCCCGCGGGGTACGCGCTGGCGCGGCTGACGGGGCGCTGGGGCGAGCGGCTCGGCATCGGCATCTTCCTGACCTACCTGGTGCCCCCGACGCTCCTGTTCATCCCGATGGCGCGCGTCATCGGCGACCTCGGCCTGCAAGATTCGCTCTGGTCGCTCGTGCTGGTCTACCCGTCGTTCACGGTGCCCTTCTGCACGTGGCTCTTGATGGGCTTCTTCAAGGCGATCCCGCCCGACCTCGAGGAGGCGGCCATGATCGACGGACACAGCCGGCTCGGGGCCTTCGTGCGGGTGGTCGTGCCGATCTCGGTGGCGGGCATCCTCACCGTCGTCATCTTCACGCTCACGCTGGTGATGCAGGAGTTCGTCTACGCGCTGACCTTCATCACCGCCGCCCGGAACTTCACGGTGAGCGTGGGCGTGCCCACCTTCCTGGTCCACGGCGACGTGTACTTCTGGGGCTCGCTGATGGCGGGCGCCTTCATCTCGAGCGTGCCGATCGCGATCCTCTACAACCTCTTCGTGGACCGCTTCATCGCCGGCTTCACCGTCGGCGCCGTGAAGTAGGCGGGGCGGCGCGCCCATGGAGCGGCCGTTCTTCGTGCTCGGCGCGGTGTCGGCCGCGCTCGCCGTCGCCCTCGGCGCCTTCGCCGCCCACGGGCTCCGGGGGCGGGTGCCGCCCGAGCTGCTCCAGACCTTCGAGACCGGCGCCCGCTACCAGCTCTACCACGCGCTCGGCCTGCTCGTCGCGGCGGGGGCCTCCGCGCGCTGGCCGGGCGGCGCCACGACCGCGGCCGGCTGGCTCTTCGTCGCCGGCACCGTCCTCTTCGCGGGGAGCCTCTACCTCCTCGTGCTGACCGGCCAGCGCTGGCTCGGCGCGGTCACGCCGCTCGGCGGCGCCGCCTTCATCGCCGGCTGGCTCGCGCTCGCCTGGGCCGCGCTCGCGCGCTGACGCCGCCGCCGGCGCATGCCCGAGCTGCCCGACGTCGTCGTCTACCTCGAGGCGCTCGCGGCGCGGGTCCGCGGAGCCCGGCTCGAGGGCGTGCGCCTGGCGAGCCCGTTCGTGCTCCGCTCGGTGGATCCGCCGCTCGGCGAGGCGGCGGGCCGCGCCGTCGTGGGCTTCCGGCGGCTCGGCAAGCGCCTCGTGCTCGAGCTGGAGGGCGGGCTCTTCCTGGTGCTCCACCTGATGATCGCCGGGCGCCTGCACTGGCGCCCCGCCGGCGCCCGCCTGCCCGGCCGGGTGGGGCTCGCCGCGCTCGACTTCTCGACGGGCACGCTCGTGCTGACCGAGGCGGGCACGAGGCGGCGCGCCGCGCTCCACCTGGTGCGCGGCGAGGCGGCGCTCGCCGCCCACGACCTGGGCGGGCTCGAGGTGCTGGAGGCGGACGTCGCGGCGTTCGCCGCGGCGCTCGGCCGCGAGCGCCACACGCTCAAGCGCGCGCTCACCGACCCGACCATCCTGAGCGGCATCGGCAACGCCTACGCCGACGAGATCCTCCACCGCGCGCGCCTGTCGCCCGTGGCGCTCACCGACCGGCTCTCCGCGGAGGAGACGGGGCGGCTCTTCGCGGCCGCGCGCGCCACGCTCGACGAGTGGTGCGAGCGCCTGCGCCGCGAGGCGGCCGGGGGCTTCCCCGAGGGCGTGACCGCGTTCCGCCCCGGCATGGCCGTCCACGGCCGCTACGGCCAGCCGTGCCCCGCCTGCGGCGCGCCCGTCCACCGCATCGTCCACGCCGAGCACGAGACCAACTACTGCGCGCGCTGCCAGACGGGCGGCCGCCTGCTGGCCGACCGCGCGCTCTCGCGCCTGCTCCGCGGCGACTGGCCCCGCACGCTCGAGGCGCTGGAGGCCCGCGTCCCGGTCAGAGCCCCGTCGGGAGGCCGGCGCGCCCCTGGAGCGCCATCAGCGTCGCGAGCATCGTCGCCACCGGCGTCTCCGCGCCGTCCTGCACCGCGACGACGTCGGCCTGGCAGACGGTGAGCGTGCGCCCGGGCCGCGTCGCGCGGCCGCGGGCGAGCAGCCGCTCGCCCCGGGCGGGCGCCAGCAGGTTCAGCTTGAACTCGACGGTGAGCACGGAAGCGTCCGGCTCCATCAGCGAGAGCGCCGCGTAGCCGCACGAGCTGTCGGCGATCGTCGTCACGATGCCGGCGTGGAGGAAGCCGTGCTGCTGGCAGAGGTCGGCGCGGAACGGCAGCTCGATGTCCACGGCGCCCGGCGCGACGCGGCCGAGGCGCGCGCCGATCGTCGTCATCACCGTCTGGCGGGCGAAGCTCGCGCGCACGCGCGCCTCCCACCCGGGGTCGCGGGGCTCGAAGGCCGGCATCCCGCGTATCCTACCGCGGAGGGGAGGGCGCGCTACAGCGGTCGCGCTAGCGGGGATCCGGCGCGGGCCGGCGGGGGACCTCGACCTCGAGCCAGCGGCGCCCGTCCCAGCGAAAGACGCGGCGCGCCCAGGCATCGGTCAGCTCTACCCGCCCGTCGGGCAGCAGCAGGAAGAGGCGCGAGGCCGAGAGCGACTTGCCCGGCGCGCGCTCGGGCGCCGCGTCGGGGGAGCGCGTGCCCGAGACCAGCATGCCGACGGCCAGCGCGGCCGCGATCAGGAGCCCCACGACGGTCTTGCTCACCATGGCGTCCCGCGCAGCAACAACCGTTCCAGCCGCGCGCGGGCGGTCAAAGGCGTGTCGGCGTGGAACTCCGCGGCCCGGCCGCGCCAGGCGGGCGTCAGCGGGCGGACGGCGCGTTGCCAGCGCGACAACGCGCCCGGCGACCTCAGGGCAGCGCCGCGCGCGCCAGGACCGTGCGCTCGGCCTCGACGACCGGGCGGTCGATCACGCGCCCCTCGAAGACGAACACGCCCGTGCCCGCGGCCACCGCGGCGTCCCAGGCGGCCACGAGGCGGCGCGCGTACGCGACCTCGGCCTCCGAGGGCCGGAAGGCCGCGTGGACGAGCGCGACCTGGCGCTCGTCGATCACCAGCTTGCCGGTGAAGCCGAGGCGGAGCCCCTGGCGCGCCTCGGCGGTCAAGCCGT
>MGBU01000259.1 GCA_001790205.1 Candidatus Rokubacteria bacterium GWA2_73_35
CCGCGTCCACGCGAAGGGCGAGATGCAGTTGGCGGTGACGTTGTAGCGGGCCATGTCGAGCGCGGTCACCTTGGTGAGGCCGAGGATCCCGAGCTTCGCGGCGGCGTAGTTCGCCTGGCCGACGTTGCCGATGAGCCCCGAGGTCGAGGTCATGTTGATGAAGCGCCCCGACTTCTGCTCGCGCATGAGCGGCGCCGCGGCGCGGGTGACCGCGAAGCAGCCCTTGAGGTGGGTGTCGACGACCGCGTCCCACTCCTCCTCGCTCATGTTGAAGATCATCCGGTCGCGGAGGATGCCGGCGTTGTTGACGACGATGTCCACGCGGCCGAAGGCGTCGAGCGCGGTCCTCACGATGGCCTGGCCCCCGGCCATGGAGGCGACCGAGTCGTAGTTGGCGGCCGCCTGGCCGCCCGCGCGCTTGATCTCGTCCGCGACCTCGTCCGCGGGGCCCCGGGTGCCGCCGGCGCCCGCCTCCGAGCCGCCGTAGTCGTTGACCACCACCCGCGCCCCGTGACGCGCCATCAAGAGGGCGACCTCCCGCCCGATGCCCCGGCCCGCGCCCGTCACCACCGCGACCTTGTCCTTCAGCATCATGAGCCCGTCCCCCCGCCGGCGAGTGAGAAGCGCCGCCCACCTTAGCACACTCGCGGCGGCCCGGACGGCGCGATCCCTCAGCGGTGGCGGGCGTCGAGGGCCGCGACGAACGCCGCGGACAGGACGAAGACGATCGCCGAGTAGTACACGAACATCACGAACGCGACGAGGACCCCGAGCGGGCCGTAGATCTGGTCGTAGAGCCCCACGTTCAGGATGTAGAGGCGGAAGAGCTGCTTGGCGACCTCCCAGAGGACGCTCGCGAGCACCGCGCCGGCGAGCGCGGCGCCCGAGCCGACCCGCTGGCGCGGCACGAACCTGTACGCGAGGTAGAACATCAGCGTCGAGACCGCGAGCGAGAGCGCGACCGAGCCGAGCTGGAACCACTCGACCGGCACCGGCAGCGTGACCATCGCGAGGTCGCGGAGCCCCTGCAGCACCCACGTCGCGGTGCTCGCGGCGAACAGGAGGACGGCGAGAATCACCACCATGCCCGCGTCCACGGCGAGGTTGCGCAGGAAGCCGCCCGGGGCCCGGACGCCGAGGAGCCGGTGCAGGATGAGGCGGACCGTGCTGAGGAGCGGCGTCGCGAAGAGGACGAGCACGGCCGTGCCGAGGACGCCCGAGGCGCCCCGCGTCTCGACGATGCGGACGAGCGCCCGCGTGACCTGCGTCCGGTAGACGGGGAACTGCTGGGTGAGCAGTCGGACGACCTCCTGCGCGGCGCGCTCGGTGGACAGCACGAAGCCGAGCAGCGAGACCCCGAGCAGCAGGATCGGGATCAGCGCGAGCAGGAAGACGAAGGCGAGCCCGGCGCTCAGGAAGAAGCCGTCCGCCCCGAGGAACCGCGAGATGGCGCCGCCGGCGCGCGGGCTCATCGCCGCCCTAGCCTGGACTATTCATGAGCGTCCAACGGGCGCGCCGGCGGGTCCTGTCATCGGGGTGGCCCCGGCCGGCCAGGCTCCGTCACCCGCTCGCCCGAGCGCAGTTCTTCGAACTGCGGACGGGACGAGGGGGTCCCACTCCGCCCGCCCGGCCGGGGGCCACCCCGATGCCACCCGCCGATCTCGCGATTGTTCGCCATGAATAGGCCACGCTAGAACAGTCCGCGGATCAGGCCCCCGTCCACCTGCAGGGCGACGCCGGTGACGTACGACGCCTTGTCCGAGGCGAGGAAGACGACGACGTTGGCGAACTCCTCCGGCGTCCCGACGCGCCCCAGTGGGATGTCGGCGCTCTGGCGCTCGAGGAACTCCTCGCGCGAGAGCTTCTGCGCGGCGGCCCCCGAGAGCAGGCGCTCGGTCAGGATCCGCCCGGGGCAGACCGTGTTGACCAGGACGCCGTCGCGACCCGCCTCGGCGGCGAGCGTCTTCATGAGCCCTGCCACGCCCGGCCGGACCGCGTTCGAGAGCAGGAGCCCCGGGATCGGCTGCTTCACGGACGAGGACTGGATGGTGATGACCCGTCCCCACCGGCGCTGCCGCATCCCGGGCAGCACGGCGCGGATCAACCGCACCGTGGAGAGCAGCGACAGCTCGAACGCGCCGAGCCACTGCGCGTCGTCGAGCTCGCCGAAGGTGCCCCGCGGCGGCCCGCCGGCGTTCGCGACGAGGACGTCCACGGGCCCGAGCCTGTCGCAGGTCGCGGCGACGAGCCGCTCGACGTCGGCGGCCCGCGTCACGTCGGCCGGCAGCGCCAGCACGCCCGCCCCCGTCTTCGCGCGGATCTCGTCGGCCGCCGCCGCGAGGTCCGCCTCGCCCCGCGCGCAGATCGCCACCCGGGCGCCCTCGGCCGCGAGCCCGAGCGCGCACGCCCGGCCCATCCCCTTGCTCCCCGCCGTGACCAGCGCCACCTTGCCCCTGAGCCCGAGATCCATCCGTCCTCCCCTCCGGCGAGAGCCGCCCCGCGGTCAGAGCCGCCTGAAGAAGTACGCGCGGTCGCCGCCGGTGACCTCGCAGCGCCGCAGCTTGTTGTCCCGCATCACCTCGACCGTCAGCTTCTCGCCCGGCTCGTGCCGCCAGAGCGAGAGGTACAGCTCGCGCCGGCTCGACACCTCCTCGGCGTTGAGCGACACGATCAGGTCGCCCTCCTGCAGGCCGCCGCGGTCGCCGGGGCCCTCGGGCACGACGCCCGCGACGATCACGCCCTCCTCGAGCGCGTGGGCGAACACGCCGAGCCACGCGCGCCGCGGCCGGCTCACCGGGCGCCCGTGGCGCAGCATCTCCTCCTCCTGCGCCCGGTAGACGTCGATCGGGATCGCGAGCGAGCTGCGCCCCAGCTCGTTGAGGTTCAGCGAGACGATGCCGAGCAGCTCGCCGGTCAGGCTGAAGAGCCCGCCGCCGCCGAAGCCCGGGTTCGCCGCGCTCGAGACGATCCCCCGGTCGAGCAGGTACTCCCAGTACGCCTCGAACTCGCCCACGTAGGTCACGAGGCCGCCGGCGACCCGCCGCTCCTGGGCGCCCGTGGCCGCGAGCGCCACGACCTCGGCCCCCCGCTCGACCGGCTCGGCGGCGAGCGGCGCCGCGCGGAGCCCCGTGCGCTTGACCCGCAGCAGCGCGATCCCGACGTCGAAGTCCTGGGCCGCGATCTCGGCCCTCACGCGCCGGCCCTTCTGGAACGACACCTCGATCGTGCCCGCGCCCATCACGACGTAGTTCACCGTGAGGATCAGCCCCGAGGCGTCCACGACGACGCCGCTGCCGAGGCGCTCGTTGCCGAGGATCCGCGTCGAGGGGTGGCCCTTCGGGACCGTCACGTAGAGGTTCACCACCGACTGCAGCAGGTGCCTGACGAACTCGACGGAGACGTCCATCGCGGGCGCTAGGGGCGCCGGAGGTGGCGGCCGAGGAACTGCTGGGCGCGGCGCCGCGCGTCGCGGAACGCGGCCTCGTCGTAGCCGACCGTGGCGCCGCAGCACTCGCCGGGCTTGTTCCGGTTGCCGACCTCCGGCAGGTACGCGAGCGGCTGGCCGATCACGTCGAAGTAGTGGTAGGCGCCCGGGTAGAGCACGATCGTCGCGTCCGCGCCCTTCCGCCGCATGTTCTCGACCATCTCGACGCACGGTCCGGGCAGGGTCCAGTCGTCCGCGGCGCCCAGCAGGACCAGGAGCGGCCGGACCACCAGCTCGTCGACGAGCGAGAAGCACCCGCCGGGATAGACGCCGACCGCCGCGCGGACACCGGGCTCGGGCGGCACGACGCCGCGCCGCCGCGCGCGCTCGAGGCTCGGCCCGTTGACGAGCGCGATCGCGAAGACGCCGCCGTTCGACCAGCCGAGGGCGCCGACGCGCGCGCGGTCCACGTACGGCCGGCCGTGGAGGTAGGCGAGCGCGCCGACCGCGTCGTCGAAGCGCTCGCTCCCGGGCAGGTCCGGCGTCTTCGCGTCGCAGCCGTCGCCGATCCCGCGCGCCGCCCAGCTGTCCACGACGAGGGCGACGTAGCCCTCGTCGCGGAGCCAGCGCGCCCACTCCCGCGTGGACTCGCTGACGCCGTGGCAGCCGTGGAAGAGCAGCGCCGCCGGGAACGGCCCCGGGCCCTCGGGCCGGTATTCCTCGGCCGGCACGGCGAGCGGCCGGCCGGGCGTCGCGTTCGGGAACGTGACGCGCGTCACGGCGCAGCCGGCGAGGACCGTCGCGGCGCAGAGCGCCGCCAGCGCGTGCGGAAGCATGGGTTGAGCATACACCGGCCCGCGGATAGAATCCGCTCGTGAGCCGGCAAGCCCGCGTGCTCGTCTACTCCGACTACCTCTGACCCTGGTGCTATCCGGCGGCGGTCCGCCTCCGGCGCCTGTCCGAGGAGCTCGGCGACGCGCTCCGCGTCGAGTCGCGGGCCTTCCCGCTGCGCCCGGTGCCCGACCCGTCGGTCCGCTTCAAGGGCACGTATCGCGAGGAGGGCTGGCGGCGCTGCGGGCAGATGTCCGCGGCGGACGGCCTCCGCTTCACGCCCTGGCCGCACGAGCGCTTCCCGGGCTGGAGCCTGCCCGCGCTCGAGGCCGCGAAGTGCGTCGCCAAGCAGGACGAGGCCGCGTACGCGCGCCTGCACCTGCGCCTGTACGAGGCCTTCTTCGGCGAGAGCCAGGACATCGCCGACCCGGCCGTCGTCGCCGCGCTCGTGGCCGAGGCCGGCGCCGACATGGATCGCTTCCGCCTCGATCTCGAGGCGGGCCTCGGGCGCCAGGCCGTCGGCGCCGACTACGAGGCGGCCGTGGCCGAGCACGGGGTGCGCGCGATCCCGACGGTGATCGTCCTCGAGACGGGCCGCGTCTTCGAAGGCCTGGCGCCCGCCGACGCCTACCGCGCGGCCGTGGAAGACGCCCTCGCCTAGCCCGCCTCATTCGGGAACGGTCGTCGCGCCTGGCGGGCGGGGCCTGGCGCAGGGCGCGCCCCTGCGGGGCCGGCTCCGTCACCCGCTCGCCCGAACGCCGCGTCGCGCGCGGCGCACGGGACGAGGGGGTCCCACTCCGCCCGGCCCCGCCGAGGCGTCACCCTGCGCCACCCGCCCGGTCACGCCGTCGCCGCTCGCGAGGAATGCGGGCTAGCCGCGTGCTCACCCTCGAGCGCGTACCGCTCCTCTTCGGACGCGACCCGACCGCCGGCCTGCTCGCCTTCGATCTCGCCGAGGGCGGCCGCGCGCTGCGCTGCTGGGCCCGGCGCGGCGGCGCCGTCACCGCCGAGCTGGTACCGTTCGAGCCGTTCCTGCTCGTCGCCGACCCGGCGCTCGTCGGCGGCGCGCCGGGGCTCGTCGCGCTCGAGCCGCTCGCGGGGCCGGGCGCGCTCGCGTGGCGCGCCCGCTTCGGCGGCTGGGCCGACGCGCTCGCCGCGCGCGACCGCTGCCGCGAGCGGAGCGGCCAGCCCGCGAACGCGCCGGCGGCCCCGTATCGCTTCCTCGCCGACCCCGTGCACCAGTACCTCCTCGCGACGGGCCGCACGTCCTTCGGCGGCCTCGGGTTCGAGGACCTCCGCCGGCTCGCGCTCGACATCGAGGTCGTGACGACCGAGGGCTGGGAGTTCCCGAGCGCGGCACGCCCGGGGGACCGGATCGTCGCGGTGGCGCTGGCCGACTCGACGGGCTTCCGCCACGTCGTCCGGGGCGACCGCCTGGACGAGCGGGCGCTGCTCGAGGAGTGCACGCGCCTGGTCCGCGAGCGCGATCCGGACGTGCTCGAGGGCCACAACATCTTCCGCTTCGACCTCGAGTACCTCGAGGCGCGCGCGCGACTGCACCGGGTCGCGCTCGCCTGGGGCCGTGACGGCAGCGCGCTGCGCGGCCGCCCCGCGCGCCTCACGATCGCCGAGCGGACGATCGGCTACCGGCGCTACGAGGTGGCGGGCCGGCACATCGTGGACACCTGGATCCTCGCCCAGCTCCACGACGCGGGCACGCGCGACCTGCCGGGCTTCGGGCTGAAGGACCTGGCGCGCCACTTCGGCGTCGCGGCGCCCGGGCGCACGTACGTGGACGGCGCCCGGATCTCGCGCGAGTTCCGCGAGGCGCCCGAGCGGCTCATGGCCTACGCGGCCGACGACGCCGTCGAGACGCTCGGCCTGGCGGCGGTCCTCGCGCCGCCCTACTTCGCGCAGGCCCGGGTCGCGCCGTTCGACTACCAGTCGTGCACGCTGCGCGGCGCGGCGGCCAAGATCGACGCGCTGCTGCTGCGCGAGCACCTGCACCGCGGCCACGCCGTGCCGCTGCCGCGGCCCGTGGCGCCGGTCGGCGGCGGCCACACGGCGGTCCTCCAGCAGGGCGTCGCGCGCCCGGTCCTCCACGTGGACGTGACCTCGCTCTACCCCTCGCTGATGCTGGCGGGCGCGATCGCGCCCGCCTCGGACTCGCTCGGCGTGTTCCTCGAGCTGCTGCGCCACCTGCGCGACTTCCGCGTGCGTGCCAAGGGGCTCGCGCGCGAGACCGGGGACGCGCGCGAGCGCGCTCATCTCATGGCACTCCAGCAGTCGTTCAAGATCCTCATCAACGCCTTCTACGGCTACCTCGCGTTCGGGGCCGGGCACTGGAACGACTTCGACGCCGCCAACCGCGTGACCGCCGAGGGGCGCGCGGTCGTCACCACGCTCATCGAGCGGCTCGCCGCGCTCGGCGCCACGCCGGTCGAGGCCGACACCGACGGCGTCTACTTCGTGCCGCCGCCCGGCCACGCGCCGGCGGACGACGAGCCGCTGCTCGAGCGCATCGCCGCGGGACTGCCGCCCGGCATCCAGCTCGAGCTCGACGGCCGCTTCGAGGCGATGTTCAGCTACAAGATGAAGACCTACGCGCTGCTCGACGCGCGCGGCCGCCTGCTCCTGAAGGGCTCGGCGTTCCGCTCGCGCGGCATCGAGCCGTTCCAGCGCCAGCTCATCGAGGCGACCGTGCGCGCCCTGCTCGAGGGCCGGCGCGCCGAGGTCCGGGCCCTCGTAGACCGCTGGCTCGCCGACTTCGCCGCCCACCGCGTCGAGCCGCGCCTGTTCGCGCGGACCGAGACCCTGCAGGAGTCGGTCGAGACCTATCGCGAGCGGGTCGAGGCCAGGGCGCGGCCGCCGTCGGCGGCGTACGAGCTCGCGCTCGCCTCGGGGCGCGCGCTCCAGCCGGGCGACCAGGTGTCCTACTACGTCGCCGGCCGGAGCGCCGGCGTCGCGGTGAACGAGCACGCGCGCCCGCTCGGCGACTGGGATCCCGCGCGGCCCGACGAGAACGTCGAGTACTACCAGGCGAAGGTGATCGAGGTCTGGGAGCGCTTCCGGCCCTTCACGGAGCAGGACGGGCTCCGGCCCTTCGTCGAGGAGCCGGCGCCGCAGAGCCAGCTCCCCCTGTTCTGACTCCATGGGGGGCTCCGGGCGCCCCCCAAACCCCCCACCGCTCGGGACGCCCATGCTGCGCCGTGGCGCCCCTCGACAGCGCGATTCGTTCACGGGCTCTGAACGCCGGTCACCAGACGAGGCTGAGCTGGCGCTCGGCCGGCGCGTCCGCAGCGCGCACGCACCGCGAGCGCGCGGGGAACCCCGCCGCCTCGGCGAGCCCCGCCACGCGCGCGTCCGCCTCGGCCACGTAGGCGCGCGCCGCGTACGCCGAGCCCGCGTAGAGCCGCCGGTAGACCGGCACGAGCCCCGGGAACTCGGCGGCGAGGAACTCGAGGAAGAACTCGCGCGTCCCGGAGCGGAGGAAGAGCACGTTCCACACCGCGCTCCGCGCGCCCGCCTCCCGCGCCGCGGCGAGGAGGGCCCGCAGGCCCGCCTCGTCGTCGGTGACGTGGGGCAGGACGGGCATGACGAAGAGCGCCGTCGGCACGCCCGCGCGCGCGAGCGCCCCGAGGGCGCCCAGGCGGAGGTCGGGCCGCGGCGCGCGCGGCTCGAGTCGGCGCGCCAGCTCGGCGTCGAGCGTCGTGATCGAGAAGTTCACGGAGACCTCCGAGCGCCGGGCCAGCTCCGCGAGCAGCGCCGCGTCGCGCTCCACGAGCGCCGACTTGGTCGTGATGGACAGCCTGAGTCCCGGCACCCGGCGCGCCGCCTCGAGCACGCGCCGCGTGACGCCGAACCGCGCCTCCGCCGGCTGGTAGGGATCGGTCGCCGTGCCGAGCGCGACGGCGAGCCCGCTCCGCCGCGCGCGGCCGAGTTCGGCGACGAGCGTGCTCGGCTCGGCCCGCTTCACGAAGATCCTGCGCTCGAACTGCCTGGCGTCGTTCTGGCCGAGGAACTCGTGGGTGTAGCGCGCGTAGCAGTAGCGGCAGCCCATCTCGCAGCCGCGGTACGGGTTGGCGGTCCAGCCGAAGGGCATCGGGCGATCCCTCAGGCGGTTCAGGAGCCGAAGCGCCCGAAGCTCCCGATACTCCACGCCCCGACGCTCGTCGAGCGTCCCGCCGAGCCTCGGCGCCATCCCGGGCGACGGCACTCCCGGCTTGATCGCCGACGACCTTCCCGATGTCGCCATCTGTTGAGTCCTCGAGGTCAAAGAAAAAGCCCGGGAGTCGCCTCGGACTCCCGGGCTCTCTCGCGTCGGCTAGCGGCGCCAGCCGCCGCCCGGGCCGCCTCCGCCCGGGCGCGGTCCGCGATCGCCGCGAGGACCGCCCGCGCCGCGCTGCGGCTGGGGGCGCGCCTCGTCCACGACCAGATTCCTGTCGCGGAAGAGCCGCCCGTTCAGCATCTCGATCGCCTTGGTGGCCTCCTCCTTCGTCGCCATCTCGACGAACCCGAATCCCCGGGGCCTCCCGGTGAACTGGTCCGTGATGATGCGCACGGTCTCGACGTTTCCGGCCTGGGCAAACAGCTCGCGGAGGTCTTCCTCCGTGGCCTGGAAGGAGAGGTTGCCCACGAACAGCTTAGCGGCCATCGCGCGATCCTCCTAGCCCTCACGAAAGCGGCGGAAATGGAAACCCGAACCATCTATCGTTGTCCCGCGGGCCCACCTCACCCGCAGGCTGGAGTAGCTTAGTGACAGGAGGCGCAGCATGTCAAGGCGCCCCGCGCGCGCTCGGCGCGCGACGCTCAAGGGTACACGCCGCGCGTCGCCCCGCCGTCCACCGTGACGCAAATCCCGGTGAGGAACGAGGCGCGCGCCGAGACCAGGAAGCAGACGAGGTCGGCGACGTCCTCCGGCCGTGCGATGCGCTTGAGCGGGTACGCCTTCTCCGCCTCCGCGCGGAAGACGTCGGGCGGCTTGCCCGCGGCGCGGGCCTGCTGGACCATCAGCATGTCCCAGCGGGGCGTCGCCGTCGCCGCCGGCGACACCGCGGTGACGAGGATGTTGGAGGGCGCGCCGAGGTCGGCCAGCCCCTTGGTGAAGTTGATGAGCCCGGCGTTCGCCACGCCGCCCGGCAGGTAGCCCGGCGTCGGGTTGCGCCCCGCGGCGCCGATCACGTTGCAGATGCGTCCACCGCCCTGCGCCTGCATCCGCGGGAACACCGCGCGCGCCATGCGGACGTAGCCGAGGAGCTTCAGGCTCCAGTCCCCCGCCCACTGCGCGTCCGGGATCGTGAGGAAGTCGCCGCCGCGGATGGCGCCGGCGTTGTTCACGAGGATGTCGAGGCGTCCCAGGCGCTGCGCCGCCTCGGCGGTCACGCGCTCCACCTCGTCCAGGCGCGAGAGGTCGCCGGCGAGCGTGACGACCTCGCCGCCGCCCGCGGCGCCGAGCTCGCGCGCGGTCGCCTCGAGCGCCGCCTTCTCGCGCGCGCAGATCGCCACGCGCGCGCCCTCGCGCGCCAGCGCGTGCGCGATGGCCCGGCCGATCCCCTTGCTCCCGCCCGTCACCAGCGCCGTCTTGCCGCCGAGCTCGAGATCCACGGCTCCTCCCTCCCCGTCCCGCGCCGCCTCACCCGTGTCGCGGCGACCGCGGGAAGCCGGGCACCGCCGTCCAGTCGAATCCCTCGAGGCCGGCGAGGCCGCGCGCGACCGCGCGCGCAAACGGCTCGAGGTCGGCCCCGCCGAGGCGGCGCCCGTGCAGGCGCGCCGAGCCCTCGGAGAGCAACGCCCGCGCCCCCGGGGTGTTGCCGTTGGCGAGGTGCTGGTAGCCCACGGCGACCTGCACGAGCCCCTGGAGCGCCTCGCGTACGCCAGGCGAAGCGCTGCGCCACGCCGGCTCGAGCAGCTCGTGCACCTCGAAGTAGCAGCGCGCCTCCCACAGCACGGCCGCGTCGTCGAGGAGCGCGGCCAGCGTGCCCGCGGCGGGACCGGGCGGCCGTGCCGCGAGCGCCGCGCGCGCGCTCGCGGCGCGCGCCGCGACGAGCGACGCGTGGGCGCGCTCCTCCGGGCCGAGCCACGCGGCGGCGGCCGCCCCGCCCGCCGCCAGCGCGGCCAGCTCGCGCCGCGCCCCCGCGTCGTGGAGCGCGGCGAGGATCACCGCCGCGAGCCGGTCGCGGGACGTGAGCGGCAGCGTCCGGATCACACCATCCCGGCGTCCCCGGCGGGCGCGTCCGCCGGCGGCGGGGGCGGCGCCGCCGCCGCGCGCGTCGCGGCGCGGCCGACGCGCACCACACGCGTGCCGGCGATCAGGTCGTGGAGCGCGCGTCGGTCCTGGCGCAGCCCGGCCATCACGTACCCGAAGCCGAGCGTCGCCCACGAGACGAAGTACGCGAGGTACCGGAGCACCGCGGCGCCGAGCGTCAGCGGCCCGCCGTCGTCCGCGACGACGCGCGCGCCGGCGAGCATCTTGCCGAGCGTCTGCCCGCCGAGCCAGTGGAGCACGATCGCGTACGCGCTGGCGAACAGGAACGTGTGGAAGACGAGCAGGCCCTGGAACGGCACCGAGCCCGCGAAGTCGATGTCGCCGAGCAGCGCGGCGACCTTCCCGAACGACGCCTGCACGAGCGCGTAGATCGCGACGTCGACGAGCGCGGCGAGCGCGCGGACCCAGAAGCCGGCGGGCCGGGGCTCGGTCATGGCGCGTATAATAGCCCCATGATTTCGGTGCAGGACGGGCAAAATCGGGTCCTCGCCCAGATCCCGCACCCGACGCCCCCCGAGATCGTCCCGACCCCGCAGGCCCTCGGCCGCGTGCTGGCCGACGACCTGCGCGCGCCGTTCGACGTTCCGCCGACCGACAACTCGGCCGTCGACGGCTACGCCGTCACGAGCGCCGACGTGCCGGCGGACGGCACGCGCGAGCTCGTCGTCGTCGCCGACCTGCCGGCCGGCGCGGTCTTCGAGGGCGCGTTCCTCCCCGGCCAGACCGTGCGCATCATGACCGGCGCGCCGATGCCGCGCGGCGCCGACACGGTTTATCCCCAGGAGGTCATCGAGCGACTCGACGGCCGCGTGCGCATCCGCCCGATCGCCAAGGGCGCGAACGTCCGGCTGCGGGGCGAGGACATCCAGGCGGGCACGATCGTGGTCGAGCGCGGCACCGCGCTCCGGCCGCAGGAGGTCGGGCTCGTCGCCTCGCTCGGGCTCTGCCAGGTGGCCGTGCACCAGCGCCCCCGCGTCGCGCTCCTCTCCACCGGCGACGAGGTCGTCGAGCCCGGGACGCCGCGGCGGCCTGGCCAGATCTACGACGCCAACCGCTTCACGCTGCGCGGCGCGATCGAGCAGTGCGGCGGCGCCGTACTCGACCTCGGGATCGTGCCCGACGTGCGCGACGAGCTGCGCGCGCGCCTGCGCGAGGCGAGCGCCGCGGCCGACGTGGTCGTGACCTCGGGCGGCGTGTCGGTCGGCGTCTACGACCTGGTCAAGGAGGTGCTCGGGGAGGTCGGCGCCATCGAGTTCTGGCAGGTGGCGATGCAGCCGGGCCGCCCCCTCGCGTTCGGCACGATCGGCGCCGCGCACTTCTTCGGCCTGCCCGGCAACCCGGTGGCCTCGATGCTCGCGTTCATGCTCTTCGTCCGCCCCTCGCTCTACAAGCTCGCCGGGCGGCGGCGCCTCTTCCACGACGTGTACGAGGCGCAGGCGGTCGAGCCGATGTCGAAGAAGCGGGGCCGGCGCGAGTTCAAGCGCGGGATCCTCCAGGTCCACGACGGGCGCTGGGAGGTGAGGACGACCGGGCCGCAGGGCTCGGGGATCCTCTCCTCGATGGTCGCGGGCAACTGCCTCGTCATCCTCGACGAGGCGCGGGGCGACGTCGCGCCCGGCGAGACGGTCCTCGTCGAACCGTTCTGAGACGACGGGCTATGGCTTATCGTATCCTGAGCCTCAGCGGTGGCGGGATGCGCGGCGTCTTCCAGGCGGCTTACCTGCAGAAGGTCGCCGGGGACCTCACGCCGATCGGCAGCCACTTCGACCTCATCGCCGGCACGTCCACGGGCGCGTTGATCGCCCTGGCGCTGGCGCTCGACGTCGATCTCGGCGAGGTGGTCCGGCTCTTTCAGGAACGCGGCCCGGAGATCTTTCCGCCGCGGCGTTTCGCCAGGCTCGTGGATCCGGTTCGGTACGGCCCGCGCTACCGCCAACATCCCCTCCGAACGGCGCTAGAGAGGGTGTTCGGCGACCGCCGCCTCCGGGAGTGCAAGCCGCCAGTGGTGATCGCGGCCACGAACCTCGATCGGTTCGGGCATCGTGTCTTCACCACCCTCAAGGAAGCCGACGGCACGGCCTCCGAGGACGAGAAGCTCCTCGCGCTCGACGTCGCCCTCGCCAGCTCGGCCGCTCCGACGTATCTCCCCGCCGCCAAGCCAGTGGACGAAGAGAGAACCTACGTCGACGGCGGCCTGTGGGCCAACAACCCCGCACTGGCCGCGGCGGTCCTCGCGCACTCCAGGGCGCACGTACGGTTCCACGAGATCCGTCTCGCGATCGTGGGCAACGGCGAGGTCCCCCAGGGAGCGCTCCGTGCGAACTACGACAGCGCAAGCTTCATCGGCCTCGTACGGACCACGGCCGAGCTGATGTTCGCGGCCCAAACGACGGCCGCCGAGTATCTGGTCGAGCTGTTGATGGGGGCGGAGAACGTGTTCCGCGTCAATCCGCCACTCCACTCCCCGATCCCTCTCGATGACCCGATCGCCGCCCGGAACGTCCTGCTTCCGCTGGCCGAGACGTTCGCGTCGACCCATCGCGCGAGCCTGGTCGAGTTCCTCCAGCGGCCGCCGTCCAGCCGGGACCTCGAGCTGCTCGAGCTCCGCCACACACACCGCTATCAGAACCCAGAGGGCGACTTCGAGGCGGAAATCACGTACAAGGTCAGGAACGCGAGCGAGCTCCCGGTGTCCGAACTGCTGCCGGACTCGACGAGCTTCTTCGGCTGGCTGCCCAAACCTCCGGGCGGCCCGGTTCACATCGCCGGCAGGTTCGTCGAGGGCCCGGCTGGGCCGGCGTCGGTCGAACTGGAGCAGCTGTCCGCCGCGGAGCTGATGACCCGCAAGCTCGACGGCCAGGAGCGCAACGTGACCCGCTTCTACTGGCACCCCAGGGTCACGCCGTCCCTCGCCCCGGGAGCGACGCTCACGTACACCATCGTCGTCACCTCGCAGGGCACCGAGAAGCACGCGTTCGGGCCCGGCGGCTCCTTCGCGGGGTGCCGCACTCCCTACCCCACCAACCGCCTCTTCTTCCGCTGCGAGGCGCCGGAGGGCTACCGGTTCGACACGAACCTCGAGCACTTCCCGCGAACAGAAGAAGGGGCGGCGGTCGTCGTGCACGAGCTCCCCACGCCGATCTTCGACAGTCGCCGCCGCGCGCTCACCTGGAGCATTACCGGGGGCGCCGTCAAGACGCGGGTCAACTACCTCGTCAAGTTTCGTCTCCGGCCGTGATCCCGACGTCAGAACGGAGGTCCCGATGATTCCCGCCCCTCAGGAGCTCGGCACCCCGGCGCGAGGGGGATTGTCCGACACTGTCACGGCGTTCAAGGACGGCGTGCGGTTTCGCTGCACCCGGTGCGGCGCGTGCTGCGCGTCGCTGGGTCGCGACCTGCCGCTGCTGATCGACGACGTGCGGAGACTCGCTCGTCACCTGTCCATGACGGTCCCCGCGTTCGTCCGCCGGTACTGCGTCTACACGGTCGATGTCGTCCGCGACGGCGACCGAACCATCCGGATCCCGTCCCTCCACCTGCGGGTTCCGCCGTCGGGCCGATGCGTCTTCCTGGCCGACTCCAACGAATGCTCGGTCCAGGACGTCAAGCCTTTCATTTGCGCCAACTCGCCCTTCATGCGGTACGTGGCGGTGAGCCGGGAGAGGTGGCACGCGGCCGTCTCGATGTGCCCGGGAATCGGTATCGGCAGGTTCCACTCGGGCCGGGCGATCGAGCGGCTGCTCCGGCAGGACGACGCTGCCGAGCGGCGGGACGTCGGGCGGATCCTGGCGGCGGGTGGGAGCCTTGCCCGGGTTCTCGGCGTGCGGCTGACGAAGCCCGTGATTCGCCGAACGATCCGGCGCACGAACGCGAGGCGTTCGTCGCCACGGGTCGCGTGTCGCTGACCCGAGCGGCGCGTCGACCCGAGACCAAGGAGGAGAGCATGGCCTTTCCGGAACGCGCCGGCCCGTCGCCGGCACGGATCGCCGCGTGGCTGGCGCTCGCCAAGCCCAAGTCGATCGCCCGCGGCAGACCGCGCGGCCGCCGCGCTCGAAGACCAGGACGGTGACCGGGACACGCGCTGCTCGCGTGCCGGTGCGGCTGCTGCGAACAACCCTGGGCGCGCTCCTGGGCGTCGTGATCCTGCTCCTGGACGCGGCGCCCGCCGCGCCGCCGGAGTACCCGGTCGCCTTCATCGGGGTGGACGAGCTGAAGGCGGCGCTCGACCGCGGCGTCCGTCCGGACATCATCGACGTGCGCCGATGGCCCGAGTACGTCGAGCAACACATCCAGGGGGCGCGCTCGATGCCGCTCCGGGCCGTGCCGGCCCGCGCGAACGAGATCTCAAAGACCGGGCTGGTCGTCTTCTACTGAACGTGCCCGCACGCGCTGGCCCGTGGGGCCAGCAACATCCTGTACGCGATGGGCTGGCGCAACCATCGGGTGCTGGACGAAGGCCTTCCCGGCTGGGTCGCCCGGGGCTACCCGGTCGCCGGCACGAGGCCGAGTGTGACGCCGCAAGACTGAGGCGACGTCGGCCCCGGCGATTTCACCTGTACGGTCGCCGTGGATTCCGATATCATTCGTCGACGGACGGCTCGGGGCGCCCATCCGAGCCAACGCGATCCGGACCAACAACAACATCGCCACGTTCCTCGAAGGAGCCTTTGATGGCAGACGCGCGTCTCGAAGCGATCGCCCGCGAGTGTCGCGTGCAGATCATCCGGATGCTCACCCACGCGGGCTCCGGGCACCCTGGGGGCTCACTCTCGGTCATCGACGTCCTCACGGCGCTCTACTTCGGGCGCCTGCGCCACGACCCGAAGCGCCCGGACTGGCCCGAGCGCGACCGCGTCGTGCTCTCCAAGGGCCACGCGGTGCCCGCCCTCTACACGGTCATGGCCCGGGCCGGCTACTTCCCCGAGGCCGAGCTCGTCACGCTCAGGAAGCTCGGCTCGCCGCTCCAGGGCCACCCCGACCGCACGGCGCTGCCCGGGATCGAGGCCGCGACGGGCTCGCTCGGCCAGGGCCTCTCGATCGCGCTGGGCCTCGCGCTCGGGCTCCGGATGCGGCGCTCGCCCGCCCGCGTCTACTGCATCCTCGGCGACGGCGAGATCCAGGAGGGCCAGGTGTGGGAGGCCGCGATGGCGGCGCCGAAGCTCGGTCAGCCCGGGCACGGCCTCGACAACCTCACCGTGATCCTCGACTACAACCGCATCCAGCTCGACGACTTCGTGGCCAAGATCCTCGACCTCGAGCCGGTGCTCGCCAAGTGGCAGGCGTTCGGCTGGTCGGTGCTCGAGATCGACGGCCACGACTTCGACCAGATCGGCAAGGCCCTCGACCAGGCGGAGGCGACCACGGGCCCGGTCATCGTCGTCGCGCACACCGTC
>MGBU01000260.1 GCA_001790205.1 Candidatus Rokubacteria bacterium GWA2_73_35
TCGTCGACTTCGAGGAAAAGCACATGCAGTTCCTCTACCGCGACGACCGCTACCACTTCATGGACACGGAGACCTACGAGCAGGTGTCGCTCTCGCCCGACGAGGTGGGCGACGCCCGCGACTACCTCAGGGAGCAGACCGAAGTCGACGTGCTGTACATCGAAGGCTCGCCGGCCGCCGTGGACCTGCCGAACTTCGTCGAGCTCGGGATCGCCAAGACCGACCCCGGCGTCCGGGGCGACACGGCGCAGGGCGGCACGAAGCCCGCGACGCTCGAGACGGGCGCGGTCGTCCAGGTTCCGCTCTTCCTCAACGAGGGCGACGTGGTGAAGGTGGACACGCGCACCGGCGAGTACCTGGGCCGCGTCGCGGCGGCGGGCGCGTGATGGCCCGCCGGCGCCGGCGCCCCGCGCGGGGCGGGCCGGCCGTCACGACGCTCGTCCGCGAGCTCGCCGCGCTCCTGTCGGAGCTCGACCTCGCCGAGGTGGAGGTCGCGATGGGCGACGTGCGCGTCCGCCTGCAGCGCCACGGCGTCGCGGCGCCGCCGTCTCCGGCCGCGCTCGCCGCCTTCGCCGCGCCGCCCGCCCCGGCGGCCGTGGCGCCCGTGGTCGCCGAGGTCGAGCCGGCCGCCGGCATCACGATCGAGGCGCCGATGGTCGGCACGTTCTATCGCGCGCCGTCCCCGAACGCGGAGCCCTACGTGCACGAGGGCGACGTCGTGAAGGAGGGGCAGATCCTCTGCATCATCGAGGCGATGAAGCTCATGAACGAGATCGAGTCGAAGGCGGCCGGCCGCGTGCTGAAGATCCTCGTGGAGAACGGGCACGGCGTCGAGTATGGCCAGCCGCTCTTCCTGATCGCGCCGGCGCGCTGAGGCGATGCCGTGAGGCGATCCGCCGACGTCCGGCTGCTGCTCGCCGTCGCCGCGGCGCTCGGCGTCGCCGCGCTCGCGCTGGGCTCAACGGAGGGACGCCGCGACGGCGCGCGCGACGCCCTGCAGGACGTCGCGATCGTCCCCGCGGCGTCGGACGCGGCCCGGGCGCTGACGGACGAGGCGATCCGGCTCTCCGCGATCGGGCAGTACGCCCGCGCGTGCGAGCGCCCGAGCCGCGCCGCCGCGGGCGGCCCCGCAGACGACGTGCGCCACGAGGACGCCTCGAGCTGCTTCGAGGCGTGGGGCTGGCAAGCGCTCCGCGGGGGCCGCCCCGAGGACGCCCTCCGGCTGTTCCGCCAGGGGCTCGCCGAGGCCCCCGAGGCGCCCGCACTGCTGAAGGGCCTCGGGCTCGCGGCCGTCCACGCCGGTCGCTCCGCCGAGGCGGTCGCGCCGCTGGAGCGCGCCGTCCGCGCGGGACCCGACGGCCAGGTCGAGCTGCTCCTCGCGCACCTCTACGACCACCACGACGAGCCGGACCGCGCGATCGGGCACCTCCGCGACCTGCTCGCGCGCGAGCCCGCCAACGCCCACGCGCGTCGCCTGCTCGACAAGCTCGAGCGCGAGCGCCGCGCCGAGGCGGGCTTCGAGCGCGCGGTGACCCGGCACTTCGTCGTCAAGCAGCGCGGCGCGGCCGACCGCGCCGCACGGGCGGCCGTGACGCGCGCGCTCGAGACCGCCGCCGAGCGCGTGGGCACCGCGCTCGGCTGGGCGCCGCGCGAGCGGCTCACCGTGATCCTGTACGACCGGCCGCAGTTCGAGGACGTCACGCGCGTCCACGGCTGGGCGACGGGCGTCTTCGACGGCAAGATCCGCCTCCCGCTCGGGACGCCGCCGCTGCCGCCGCCGGCCGAGCTCGAGCGCCTCGCCGCCCACGAGTACGCGCACGCCGCGATCCACGGGCTCTCGCGGGGGCGCGCGCCACGCTGGCTCCAGGAGGGCCTCGCGCAGGCGCTCGAGGGCGCGTCCCTGGACCCGATGCTGCGGGTCCCCGGCGTCCTGACGCTCGCGGGCGTCGAGGCCCTCGTCACCGACGCCGATCCGGTGCGCGCCCGCGCGGGCTACGACATCGCGCTCTGGATGGTCCGCGACCTGCTGGACCGCGGCGGCCTGCCGGCGATGCGCGGGCTGCTGATCCGCCTGGGCGCCGGGGACACGCTCGCCGAGGCGATGCCGCGCGTCTACGGGCTCCGCATGGCGGAGCTGGAGTCGCAGTGGCGCCGCGTCCTCGGAGGCTAGCCTGTTCCAGAAGATCCTGATCGCCAACCGCGGCGAGATCGCGCTCAGGATCGTCCGCACCTGCCGCGAGCTCGGCATCCGCTCGGTCGTCGCCCACTCGACGGCCGACGCGGGCTCGCTCGCCGTGCGGCTCGCCGACGAGTCCATCTGCATCGGACCCGACGCGCCGCGCCTGAGCTACCTCAACATCCCGGCGATCATCTCCGCGGCGGCCGTCACCGACAGCGAGGCGATCCACCCGGGGTACGGCTTCCTCGCCGAGAACGCGGCCTTCGCCGAGGTGTGCCGCGCCTGCTCGCTCACGTTCATCGGCCCCTCCCCCGAGGCGATCCGCCTCATGGGCGACAAGGCGCAGGCGCGCCAGCTCGCCAGGCAGGCGGGCGTCCCCGTCGTGCCGGGGAGCGAAGCAGCGTTCAAGGACGTCGAGGAGGCGCTGGCGCTGGCGGACGCGATCGGCTACCCGGTCATGTTCAAGGCGGCCGCCGGCGGCGGGGGGCGGGGCATGCGGATCGTCCGCGCGCGCGCGGAGGCGTCGACGGCCTTCGACGCCTGCCAGTCGGAAGCGGGCGCGGCGTTCGGCTCGTCGGACATCTACTGCGAGAAGTTCGTCGAGCACGCGCGGCACATCGAGGTGCAGGTGCTCGGCGACCGGAACGGCGTCCGCGTGCACCTGGGCGAACGCGACTGCTCGGTGCAGCGCCGCCACCAGAAGCTCCTCGAGGAGTCTCCGGCGCCCGCGCTCGCCGCCGAGACGCGCGCGGGCCTGCACCGCGCGGCGCTCGTCGTCGCGGCCGCGGTGAACTACGTGAGCGCGGGCACCGTCGAGTTCCTCGTGGACGCGGCCGGCCGCTTCTACTTCATCGAGATGAACACGCGCATCCAGGTCGAGCACCCGGTCACCGAGATGGTCACCGGCATCGACCTGATCCGCGAGCAGATCCGCATCGCCGCGGGCGAGGGCCTCGGCTACCGCCAGGACGCGGTGCGGCTCGACGGCCACGCGATCGAGGTCCGCGTCAACGCGGAGGACCCCGAGACGTTCGCGCCGAGCGCGGGACGCGTGACGGCCTGGGTCCCCCCGGGCGGCTTCGGCGTCCGCGTGGACAGCCACCTCATGGCGCCGTGCGCGGTCCCGCCCTTCTACGACTCGCTGCTCGCGAAGGTCATCGTCCACGGCCGGGACCGCCGCGAGGCGATCGAGCGGATGCGCCGCGCGCTGGCGGAGACGGTGGTGGAGGGCATCAAGACCTCGATCCCGTTCCAGCTCAAGGTCCTCGCCGACCCCGTGTTCCTGGAGGGGCGCTTCACCAGCGTCGACACCGCCCGGCTGCGCGGCTGATGGACCCGACCCTCTACGTCATCCTCGACCGCACGGCGGCGCGCGGCCGCGACCTCGAGGACCTCCTCGAGCGGGCCCTCGCCGGGGGGGCGCGGATGTTCCAGCTCCGCGAGAAGGCGTGGCCGTCCGGCCGCCTCCTGCCGCTGGCCGAGCGGCTGCGCGAGCGGTGCCGGCGGGCCGGCGCGACCTTCATCGTGAACGACCGCGTGGACCTCGCGCTCGCCGTGGGCGCCGACGGCGTCCACCTGGGCCAGGAGGACCTCCCGCCCCGCGCCGCCCGCCCGCTCCTGCGCCCCGGGATGCTCCTCGGTCTCTCGACGCACAGCGTGGCGCAGGCGCGGGACGCGCAGGCGGCGGGGGCCGACTACGTCGCCGTGGGGTCGATGTTCCCGACCGGGACCAAGCCCGACTTCGAGCTGGTCGGCCCGGACCTCGTCCGCCGCCTCAGGCCCGAGATCCACGTCCCGCTCGTCGGCATCGGCGGCATCAGCGCCGACAACGTCGCCGACGTCATCCGCGCGGGGGCGGACGGCGTCGCAGTCATCGCCGCCGTGTGCGCCGCACCCGACCCGGCCGCCGCGACGCGCGGCCTCCTCGAGGCCATCCGGGCGGCGCGCGACTTGACCGGCGGGGGACGGCCGCTATAATGACGGCGCATCGCCGCATGGAGCACGCTCACCGGGCGTGCACAAGGAGGGGGCACGAATGAACCGCTACCTCGTTCGTCTGGCGCTCGTCTTCGCCGTGACCGTCGGTCTCGCGGCGCTGCTGCCGGCCTCGAGCCTCGAGGCGCAGGCCAGCAAGGGCACGATCAAGATCGCCACCCAGAGCCCGCTCTCCGGCGGCCAGGCGGCCCTGGGCGAGGGGATCAAGCTGGGCGCCCAGCTGGCCATCGAGAAGTTCAGGGGGGGCCTCGAGAAGCGCGGCTTCAAGGTCGAGCTGGTACCGTTCGACGACCAGGCCAAGCCCGACGTCGGCGTCGCGAACGCGAAGAACATCATCGCCGACAAGGACATCATGGTCGTGGTCGGCCACCTGAACTCCGGGGTCGCCATCCCCTCCTCCGAGGTCTACAAGGAGGTCAACCTGGCGATGGTCTCGCCGGCCAACACGAACCCGGTCATCACCGATCGCGGCTACCCGAACGTCTTCCGGATCTGCGGCCGGGACGACGTCCAGGGCGTGGTGGGCGCGGAGTTCGCCAAGGGCACGATGAAGGTCAAGTCCGCCTACGTCATCCACGACAAGACCGCGTACGGCCAGGGCGTCGCGGAGTTCTTCAAGGCGGACGCCGAGAAGAAGGGCATCAAGATCCTCGGCTTCGAGGGCACCGAGGAGAAGTCGAACTTCGATCCGATCATCACGCCGATCAAGGCCAAGAACCCCGACCTGATCTACTTCGGCGGGATCTACGAGCAGGCCGGGCCGTTCTTCAAGCAGGCGCGCGAGAAGGGCGTGAAGTCGAAGTTCCTCGGGCCCGACGGTCTCGACTCCTCGGATCTCGTGAGGATCGCCGGCAAGGCGGTCGTCGGCATGTACTACACCTCGGTGGCGGGGCCCGTGTCGGTCTACCCGCAGGCCAAGCAGTTCGCCGAGGAGTACAAGAAGAAGTTCGGCAAGAACCCGGAGCCGTTCGCGGCGCAGGCGTACGACTCGGCCGCGATCGCGATCAAGGCCCTCGAGGCAGTGACGAAGACCGGCAAGGCGCCCACGCGCGACGCGGTGACGGCCGCCATCCGCGACGTCAGGCACACCGGGATCACGGGCACCGTGGAGTTCGACGCCAAGGGCGACCCGAAGAAGGCGCTCTACTTCGTGCTCCAGGTGGCGGGCGAGAACCCGGAGAAGTGGAGCGACAACAAGGAGGTCAAGCGGCTGAGCATCGCGGCGCCGCCCGTGAAGAAGTAGCCGCGGCGGGCGATCCCATGATCGGGGGCGGGGGCACCCTCGTCGGCCACCGGACGCCACGAACCTCCGAGGGCGCTCCCACCCCGGTCCGTCTCCACTCCCCGCCGGCTCCCTCGGGCGGCCGCCGCATGAAGCCGCGCTCGTAGCCCGCCGATGGATCTCCCGCTCCTCGTCGGCATCTTCCCCCAGGTCTTCCTCGACGGCCTGATCCTCGGCTTCATGTACGCGCTGATCGCCCTCGGCTACACGATGGTGTACGGCGTCCTGGAGTTCATCAACTTCGCGCACTCCGAGATCTTCATCGTGGGCGCGTTCGTCGGCGTCGAGATCCTGCTCGGCATGCGGGCGGCCGGCTGGCTCGAGGCGCTCCCCTGGCCGCTCGTGCTGCTCCTGATCCTCGTCGCGGGGATGGCGGGCGCCGGTCTGCTCGCCGTGAGCGTCGAGCGCATCGCCTACCGGCCGCTCCGCGGGGCGCCGCGACTCATCCCGCTGATCTCGGCGATCGGCGTCTCGTTCTTCCTCCAGGATCTGATCCGCCTGGTCGAGTCGATCTGGCGCAACGCGTTCAACCTGGTCTACCCGACGATGGACGCGCTCAACCACCGCTTCGAGCTGACCGAGACGATCGACGTGTCCGTGAAGTCGCTCGTCGTGATCGCCGCCGCGCTCGCGATGCTGTGGGCGCTCCACGCGCTCGTCAATCGCACGAAGATCGGCACCGCGATCCGCGCCGTCGCCGAGGACCAGGCGGCGGCGAGCCTCATGGGGATCGACGTCAACCGGATCATCTCCCTCACGTTCCTCATCGGCGGCGCGATGGGCGGCGCCGCCGGCGTGCTGTTCGGCGTGCAGTACGGCCTCATCAACCCGTACAGCGGCTTCATCCCCGGGCTCAAGGCATTCACGGCCGCGGTCCTCGGCGGCATCGGCAACATCCCGGGCGCGATGATCGGCGGGGTCGTCCTCGGCCTCCTCGAGGCCTTCGCCGCGTCCTACCTGTCGCTGCTGACCGGCGGCGCCTTCGGCGCCGAGTACAAGGACATCTTCGCGTTCTCGGTGCTGATCCTGATCCTGATCTTCCGGCCCAAAGGCCTCCTCGGCGAGATCGTGCGGGAGCGGGCATGATCCAGGCGGCGCTGGCGACCGGGCTGGTGGGCCTCTCGGCATGGGCCGTCGCCACCTTCCCGCGGTCGGTCGTCGTGTTCCTGCTCTTCCAGGGGTCGCTGCTGTTCGTGTACCTCGCGCGGATCCCCCGCTGGCTTCGGACGGCCCTCCTCGCCCTGGCGCTGCTCGTGCTGATGCCCGTGCTCGGACATTTCAACGGCTACTACCTCGAGATCGCCACACAGGTGGGGATCTTCGTCGCCCTCGCGCTCGGCCTCAACATCGTCGTCGGCCTCGCGGGGCTCCTCGACCTCGGCTACGTCGCGTTCTTCGCCGTCGGCGCCTACTCGTGGGCGATTTTCGGCTCGCCGCACGCCAACATCATGTTCGGTGGCGGGTTCCCGCTCGCGCCGGGCTGGTTCTACGCGTTCCTCCTCGTGGGCCTCCTGCTCGGGGCCGGCACCGGGGTCCTCCTCGGCCTCCCCGTCCTCCGCCTCCGGGGCGACTACCTGGCGATCGTCACGCTGGGATTCGGCGAGGTCATCCGCGTGCTCGCCAACAACCTGGACAAGCCCGTCAACATCACGAACGGGCCCAAGGGCATCACGCCGATCTCCCGGCCGCCCGTCCCCTTCGACGTCCCGTACGCGGAGGCCTTCTACTTCCTCGTGCTCCTGATCGTCGTGGTGGTCGTGCTGGTGAACCGCCGGCTCGAGGACTCGCACGTCGGCCGGGCCTGGGAGGCGATCCGCGAGGACGAGCTGGCGGCGCAGGCGATGGGGGTGCCGCTCGTGCGCAGCAAGCTGCTCGCGTTCGGGTGCGGCGCGTCGTTCGCCGGCATCATGGGGGTCGTCTTCTCCGCCAAGCAGGTCTTCATCAACCCGGAGTCGTTCACCTTCCTCGAGTCCATCGGCGTGCTCGCGATGGTGATCCTGGGCGGCATGGGCTCGATCCCGGGCGCCGTCGTCGGCGCGACGGTCGTCACGGTGCTCAACCTCCAGGTGCTCAAGGGCTTCTCGCTCTGGCTGAACGAGCTGAAGAACGCCGGCGTCGTCGTGCTCGGCTACAACCTCGCCGACCTCCCCACGCAGCTCGAGCCGGCGAAGTACGAGCGGATGATCTTCGGCGCCATCCTCGTCCTCATGATGATCTTCCGGCCGCAGGGGATCCTCCCCGTGCGCCGCCGGGCCCGCGAGCTCGGCACGCCGTGAGCGCGCTGTTCGAGGCCCGGGGCATCACGAAGCGCTTCGGCGGTCTCACCGCCCTGCACGCGGTGGACTTCGCGCTGGACGCCGGCATCGCCTCGATCATCGGCCCGAACGGCGCGGGGAAGACGACGCTGTTCAACGTGTTCACCGGCCTCTACCGGGCGGAGGAGGGGGGCGTGACGTTCCGGGGCCAGCCGCTCCTCGGCCTGCGCCCCGACCAGATCACGGCGCTCGGGATCTGCCGCACCTTCCAGAACATCCGTCTCTTCGGGAACATGACCGCGATCGAGAACGTCCTCGTCGGGATGCACGCCCGCGTTCGCCTCGGACTCCGGGACGTCCTCGCCCGCGGGCCCCGCTTCCACGCGAGCGAGGGCGCGCTCATGGCGCGGGCCTCGGCGCTGCTCGAGCGGGTGGGCCTCCTCCCCCAGGCGAACGAGGTCGCACGCAACCTGCCATACGGCGACCAGCGCCGGCTCGAGCTCGCCCGTGCCCTCGCCTCCGAGCCCGCGCTCCTGCTGCTCGACGAGCCCACCGCGGGGATGACGCGGGGCGAGGCCGGCGCCCTGATGGGGCTCCTGCGCGCGCTGGTCGCGGACCTGGGCCTGGCGGTCGTCCTCATCGAGCACAACATGCGGGTCGTCATGGGGGTGTCCGACCGCGTGACCGTCCTCGATCACGGCGAGAAGATCTCGGAGGGCGCGCCCCACGAGGTGCAGGCCGACCCCCGGGTGATCGAGGCCTATCTCGGCACGCGGCACTCGGGCGCGCCGCGGAGGCGCCTTGCTGAGCGTTGACGCGCTCGAGGTCGCGTACGGCGGGATCCGGGCGCTCAAGGGCGTCGCGCTCGAGGTGGGCCGCGGCGAGATCGTCGCGCTGCTCGGCAACAACGGCGCCGGCAAGACCACCACGCTCAAGACGATCTCGGGCCTGCTCCGGCCCCGCCGCGGCGCGATCGCGCTCGAGGGCGAGTCGCTCGTCGGCGTCCCACCGCACCGGATCGTCCTCAAGGGCATCGCCCACGTGCCCGAGGGCCGCCGCATCTTCAACCGCCTGAGCGTCCGCGAGAACCTCATGATGGGCGCCTACCCGCGGCACGACGCCGCGGCGATCGCCGGCGACCTCGACCGCGTGCTCGTCCTGTTCCCGCGGCTCGGCGAGCGGATCGCGCAGGTCGCCGGCACGCTCTCGGGCGGCGAGCAGCAGATGCTCGCCATCGCCCGCGCGCTCATGCTGGGCCCGCGGCTCCTGCTCCTCGACGAGCCGAGCATGGGCCTGGCGCCGGTCCTCGTCGAGCAGATCTTCGAGACGATCGTCGACATCAACCGGCAGGGCACGACGATCCTGCTCGTCGAGCAGAACGCCGCGATGGCCCTGGCCATCGCCCACCGCGGCTACGTGCTGGAGACCGGGAGCGTCGTGCTGACGGACACGGCGGCGGGGCTCTCGGACAACGCCGACGTCCGGCGCGCCTATCTCGGCGAGTGACCGGCGGACGATCGAAAGGAGGCGCGATGTTCGCGCACGGACTCAGCTTCGAGGAGCACCAGGTCGGCGCCACCTACACGACGCTCGCGCGGACGGTGTCCGAGACCGACATCGTCACGTTCGTGAACCTCTGCGGCTTCACCGAACCGCTCTTCATGGACATGGAGTACCTCGCGCGCGAGTCGGTGTTCAGGCGCCGCGCCGCGCCGGGCGCCCTCACGTTCGCCCTCTCCGAGGGATTGATCATCCAGACCGGGATGATCCACGGCACGGGCATGGCGTACCTCGGCGGGGAGATTCGGGTGGTCGCGCCGGTCCTCGAGGGCGACACGCTCCACGTCGAGGCCGAGGTGGCCGACAAGCGCGAGACCAGGAAGCCCGACCGCGGCATCGTCACGTACCGCCATCGCGTGCTCAACCAGCGCGGCGAGCTGGTCCTCGAGGCGCGCGTCCAGCGGATGATCCGCCGCGCCGCCTAGCCGGAATCAGTCGTGAACGACGAATTCGGTAGACGGTCGGGCGACGGCGGGACCGGGGGGCCGCCCGGGAGGCGGCGCCGGGGAGGGGGCGACGAGACCCGTTCCCTCCACGCGCCCTGCGGGCCTCGCGCGTCCGGATGGAGTGAAGCCGCACACAGGGATGCGATCGCGTGCCGCGTGGTCGAGCGCCCCCTCCCCGGTGCCGCCTCCCGGGCGAACGCGCCGACATCCGTGGCGACCTCGCGCGTTCAGCGTTCGTGACGACTCCGGGCTAGGCCGCCACCGTGCTCGTCCTCGGACGCGACGATCTCCGGGCCGCGCTCGCGCCGGCCGAGCTGGCCGACGTCCTCGCCGACGCGTTCCGCGCCCACGCCGACGGACGCACGCGGGTGCCGCCGCGCACGGTCGTCCCCGTCACAGCCGACGGGCTCCTGCTGCTGATGCCGGCGGTGCTGGGCGCCCCCGGCGACGCCGGGCCCACGCTCGGCACGAAGCTCGTGACGTACTACGCCACGAACTCCGCGCGGGGCCAGCCGACCCTCCACGCGAGCTACGTCCTGATGGACGCGACCACCGGCCGACCGCTCGCGCTGCTCGAGGGCACCTACCTGACCGGCCTCCGCACGGGCGCGACCTCGGCGCTCGCCGCACGCTACCTGGCCCGCGCCGACACGCGCCGCGTCGCGTGCTTCGGCGCCGGCGTGCAGGCCGGCTTCCAGCTCCGCTGCCTGGCGGCCACGCTGCCGCTCGAGCGCGTGACCGTGGTCGGCCGCGACCCGGCGCGGGCGCGCGCCTTCGCGGCGGCGATGGGCGCGGAGCTCGGGATCGCCGTCGAGACGGCCGCGGACGCGCACCGCGCCGTGGCCGACGCCGACCTCGTGACGTGCGCGACGACGTCCGCCACCCCCGTCGTGGCCGGGGCCGCGCTGCGCGCGGGCACGCACGTGGACGCGGTCGGCGCCTTCCGGCCCGACACTCGCGAGGTCGACACGGAGACGGTCCGGCGGGCGCGCGTGGTCGTGGACACCTACGCCGGCGCGCTCGAGGAGGCGGGCGACCTGCTGATCCCGCTCGCGGAGGGCGCGGTCACGCGCGGGCACGTGGCGGCCGAGCTGGCCGAGCTGGTCACCGGCCGCCGCGCGGGCCGGACCCGGGCCGAGGAGATCACGCTGTTCAAGTCCGTGGGCTTCGCGCTCGAGGACGTGGCGGCCGCGCGGCTCGCGTACAATCGGGCGCGAGCGCGGTCCATCGGCACGGAGGTGCCCCTGTGAGCGGGCGCATCGTCCAGATCAGCGTCTCCCCCGGTGGCGTGCCGAAGACGGCGGTGCCCGCCGCCCGCGTCGGCGAGCTCGGGCTCGAGGGCGACGCCCACCGCGACCGGGAGCACCACGGCGGCCCCGAGCGCGCCGTCTGCCTCTACGCGATCGAGCTGATCCGGACGCTCCGGGCGGAGGGGCACGCGGTCGTCCCCGGCGCCCTCGGCGAGAACGTCACGGTCGAGGGCGTCGACTGGGCCGCGGTCGTCCCGGGCGCGTGCCTCGCCCTCGGCGACGAGGTTCTCCTCGAGGTCACGCGCTACACGAGCCCGTGCGCCAACATCACCGCCGCGTTCAGGGACGGCGACTACGCGCGCGTGTCGCAGAAGCGCCATCCCGGGTGGAGTCGCGTCTACACGCGCGTCCTGACGCCGGGCGCGATCCGCCTGGGAGACGCCGTCCGCCTGCTGCCGTGAGCCGCACCGCGGGCGTCGTCATCGTCGGCGGCGGCGTCACCGGGACGTCGCTCGCCTTCCACCTCGCCTCGCGCGGCGTCCGCGACGTTCTCCTGCTCGAGCGCACGGCGCTCGCGGCCGGCGGCACGGGCCGCTCGGTGGGGATCATCCGGCAGCTCTACCCGACCCGCGAGACGAGCCAGATGGTCAAGCGCTCGCTCGCAGTGTTCCAGCGCTTCCGCGAGGCCGTCGGCGGCGACGCGGGCTTCGTCGGCTGCGGCGCGCTGATCGGCGTGGCGCCGGGAATGCGGGCGACGCTCGAGGCCACCGTCGCGACCCAGCGCGCCGTCGGCATCCGCGCCGAGATCCTCGAGCCGTCAGACGCCGCGCGCGTCGAGCCGCGCATCGACGCCTCGGGGCTGGGCGCCGTCCTCTGGGAGCCCGAGTCCGGCTACGGCGACCCGGCCGCCGTCGCCACCGCGTACGCCGACGCGGCCCGGCGCCTCGGGGCGCGGATCGAGCAGGGCGTCGAGGTCGCCGCGACGCTGACCGCCGGCGAGCGGGTCGCCGGCGTCGCCACCACGCGCGGCGAGCGGATCGCGGCGCCCGTCGTGGTCGACGCCGCCGGCCTCTGGGCCGGCGCGGTGGCGCGCACGGCCGGCGTCGAGCTGCCGATCGTGGTCGGGCGCCACCCCGTCTTCGTCGTCGAGCGCGACGCCGCCTTCGGGCGGCCGCACCCCGTCTACCTCGACCTCGCCGGCGGCGCCTACGTGCGCCCGGAGACCGGCGACCTCACGCTGACCGGCTCGCTCATCGACGACGAGGCCCGCCACCCGATGGACCCCGAGCGGCTCGGCGACCCGGTCTCCCTCGCCGAGGCCGAGCCCGCCCTGGCGCGCACCAGCCGCGCCCTCCCGGCCCTCGCGCGGGCGCGCTGGCGCGGCGGCTGGGCGGGCGCCTTCGACATCACGCCCGACTGGATGCCGATCCTCGACGAGTCGCCCGTGCGCGGCCTCTGGATCGCGGCGGGCATGAGCGGGCATGGCTTCAAGCTCGCGCCGGCTGTGGGCGAGCACCTGGCCGCGCTCGTGACCGGCGCCGTGCCGCCCGTCGACCCCGCGCCGTTCCGCCTCGCCCGCTTCGGGTCGGCGGCCGCGTCGGGCACCTTCGCCACGTCGTATCTCGGTTGACAACCCGCGTCCGTTCGGCCAGAGTCTGCGGACCGCGATGAACGTGGCCGTGCGAGCTGCAGCCGGAGGCGAGGCGAGCCCATGAGCGACGACCTCAAGCTCCGGGTCGGCCGGGAGGAGCAGGCCGGCATCGCGGAGGCCGAGCGCCTCGTCAAGGAGGCCGAGTTCGGCGCGCGCGAGCTCGCGGGCTGGTCCTTCTGGCTCGCGGGCGCCCTCGCGCTCGCGATGACCGCCTTCCAGCTCTGGACCGCGGCGGTCGGCGCGCTGCCCGCCGCCAAGCAGCGCTCGATCCACCTCACGTTCGCGCTCCTGCTCGGGTTCATGTTCTACCCGGCGGCGAAGCGCGCGCGGGGCCGGCGGCTGCCGTGGTACGACCTCGGCCTGGCGGGGCTCGGCGCGTACGCCGCCCTCTACGTCACCCTCCACTACGAGGCCTTGCTCCAGCGCGTGGGCACCCCGGAGCCGATGGACATCGCGGTCGGCGTCGTGCTGATCCTGCTCGTCCTCGAGGGCACCCGCCGCGCCGTCGGGCTCTGGCTCCCCGTGATCACCGTGCTGTTCGTCCTGTACGCGTTCGTCGGCCCGTGGATGCCCGAGCTGATCTCGCACCGCGGCTACACCGTGCGGCGCGTCGTCGGCCAGCTCTACCTGACCACCGAGGGGCTTTTCGGGATCCCGCTCGGCGTGTCCTCGACGTTCGTGTTCGCGTTCGTGCTCTTCGGCGCCGTCCTCGAGCGCACCGGCGCGGGCGAGTACCTGATCCGGGTCGCGTTCTCGCTCGTCGGCCACACGCGTGGCGGCCCCGCCAAGGTCGCGGTCGTCGCCTCGGCCTTCATGGGCACCATCACGGGCTCGTCCATCGCCAACACGGCGACGATCGGCTCCATGACGATTCCGCTGATGAAGCGCGTCGGCTTCAAGCCCGAGGTGGCCGGCGGCATCGAGACCGCCGCGGGCGGCAACGGCCAGCTCATGCCGCCGGTCATGGGCGCGGCGGCGTTCGTCATGGCCGAGTGGCTGCGCATCCCCTACCTCGAGATCGCCAAGGCGGCGGCGCTGCCCGCGATCATCGACCAGCTCGCGCTGCTCGGCGCCGTCCACCTGCTGGCGCTCAAGCACGGGATCCGTGGGCTGCCGAGGCGGGAGCTGCCCCGCTTCCTGCCGACGCTGGTCTCGGGCCTGCACTACCTGATCCCGGTCGGGGTGCTGCTCTACTACCTGATCGTCCGCGACTACACGCCGCTCACCTCCGCCTTCCTCTCGCTCGTCGCGGCGGCGGCCATGTTCCTGGTGACGAGCTTCGTCCAGGGCCTCCGGCGCGCGCCCGTCGTGCCGGGCCACGCGCCCGCCGCGGGCGTCGGGCCCGCGCTCGCCGAGGGCTCGCTGCGGCTCGTCCAGGCCTGCTACTTCGGGGCGCGCAACATGGCCTCGGTCGCGATGACGTGCGCCTGCGCGGGCATCATCGTGGGGATCGTGACGCTCACGGGCGTCGGGCTGAACCTCTCGTCCATCGTCGTGGACCTCTCCTCGGGCAGCCTCTACCTCGGGCTCTTCCTGACGATGGTCGCGTGCCTGGTCCTCGGTATGGGCGTGCCGACGACCCCGACGTACATCATCATGGCGACCCTGACCGCGCCGGCGCTGATCGCGCTCGGTGAGGCGCAGGGGCTCGTCCTTCCGCTCGTCGCCGTCCACCTCTTCGTCTTCTACTTCGGCATCCTCGCCGACGACACGCCGCCGGTCGGCCTCGCCGCGTACGCCGCGGCGGGCATCGCCCGGGCTGACCCCTTCCGCACCGGGATCCGCGCCTTCACGCTCGACATGCGCACGTTCCTGCTCCCGTTCATGTTCATCACCGCGCCCGCGATGCTCCTGATCGACACGACGTGGTACGAGGCGCTCTGGATCTTCGTCACGGCGTCGGTCGGGATGTACATGCTCGCGGGCTCGATGCAGGGCTACCTGATCACCGAGGCTCGGTGGTGGGAGCGGGTCGTGCTCTTCGTCGGCGCGATCCTCCTGGTCAAGCCCGGCGTCTCCACGGACCTGGCCGGCGTGGCGGGCCTGGCCCTCGTCTACGCCTCCCAGCGCCGCCGTGCGCCTGACGCGCCGCTCTTCTAGTCAGGTCTTGTGCCCCTCGCTCCAGGCGGCGCCGATGACGTGGGAGTCAGTCGCCCGAAGACCCCCAGAGCAGGAGCCGGCCGCGCCTCGCGACGCGGACGCGCACGGCGCCTCCGGGCGCGAGGAGCGCCGACAGGTCCAGCTCGCGCCCGGACGGCAGCGAGAGCCTATGGCGCGTGAGCGGCGCCACGCGCAGCCGGAGCTCGGCGAGCGTGAGGCCGGCCGGCGCGTGGACGATCATGCCCGCCTCGAGCCGCCACGCGTCGCCCGCGCGGAGCTCCGGGAGGCCCGGGCCGAAGCCGGCGAACGCGGTCTCGGTCACGGCGAGCCGGCCGTCGGGCTCGACGCGGAAGGTGCCGCGCACCGGTACCCGCTCCGAGGAGTGGATATAGGCGAGGGCGAGGACGTCCCCGGGGCGGACGGGCTCGCGCGCCAGCACGCCGCCGCCGCGGACGTCCTCGACCACCAGGACCAGCGCGCCGAGCCAGCGCGCCCCCGCGACCGCCACGACGGCGAGCGCCGCCGCGACGGCGAGGGTCAGGACGCGACGCACCTACTTGAGGACGCCCTTCTCCTTGTAGAACCTCGCGGCGCCGGGATGCAGCCTGATCGGCATGCCGTTCTGCGCCGTCTCGAGCGTGAGGCTCTTCGCGGCGGCGTGGGCGGCGTGGAACTGCTTGAGGTCGTCGAAGATCGCCTTGGTGAAGCGGTAGACGAGGTCCTCCGGCAGCTCGGTGCGCGCGACCATCATCGCCATGACGGCCGGGGTCGTCACCTCGCGCTCCAGCCCCTTGTACGTGTTCGCCGGGACCTTCTCGAGCGTGTAGAAGGGATACTTCGCGCGCAGCGCCGCGCCCTCCGCGGCGGCCACGGACACCAGCGCGACCTTGCCCGAGATGAACGCGTCCACGATGACGGCCGAGCCGAGGCCGGTCGTGAAGAACGCGGCGTCCACGCGCCCGTCCTTGAGCTGATCGGCCGCGGCGGCGGCGTCGATGCGCTCCGCCTTGCCGAGATCGGCCTCCTTGATGCCGTACGCCTCGAGGATCTGGAGCGCGTTCTGCTCGGTGCCCGATCCCTGCGGCCCCAGCACGACCCGCTTGCCCTTGAGGTCGCGCACGGACTTCACGTTGGCCGAGCTGGCCGCGACGATGTGGACCAGCTCGGGATAGATCGTGAAGATGCCGCCCATGTTCTTCACGGGCTTGTCCTTGAACGCGCCCAGGGTCGTGCCGCTCGCCGCGTAGTACGCGATGTCGTTCTGGAGCAGGGCGAAGTCCGCGTCGCCCGTGCCGATGAGCTGGGCGTTCGCGACCGACGCGCCGGACGACTCCACGGTGGCCCGGACGTTGAGGTCCTTGGCCTTGTACGCGATGCGCGACATCGCGCCGGCGAGCGGGTAGTAGACGCCGACCACCCAGCCCGAGGCGATGGTGACGAGCCGGCGCTGCT
>MGBU01000261.1 GCA_001790205.1 Candidatus Rokubacteria bacterium GWA2_73_35
GGCTTCCGCTGGACCCGGAGTGCGGGTACACTCTGGCCCTCGCCCCCCGGACCGGCGCGGATCCGCCCGCATCCGGGGTCAGGCGCGTGACCCCGTGCTTCAGTCCGGCGAGCCGGAGAAGGAGGCGTCGATGGCCTGGCGAGTGCTGACCGCGTGGTTCTCCCTCGCGCTGCTCCTGGCCGCACCCTGGCCCGCCCGCGCGGCGGACCCGCTGGTCGTCAGCGTGTGGGGCGGCAACTGGAAGGACACGGTCGAGAAGGTCGTGGCCAAGCCGTTCACGGCAAAGACGGGCATCCCGGTGGAGTTCGAGGTCGGCGGCACGCTGGACCGCCTCGCCAAGGCGCGGGTGTCGAAGGCGGCGCCGCTGGTCGACATCACGTTCACGACCTCGCACGTCGGGCGCCTCTACATGTCGGACGGCCTGTTCGAGAAGCTCGACATGGCCAAGATCCCGAACGCGCGCGACCTCGCCCGGGAGGCGATCCGCAGCGACCGGCATCTCGGCGTCTGGGCCTACGTCTACACGATCGCCTACCGGCCCGACCTCCTGAGGACGGAGATCAAGCGCTGGGCGGACCTGTGGGACCCGCAGCTCAAGAGCAAGCTCGGGCTGCCCGATTTCGACCCCTCGCACATCATCACGATCGCGGCGCTCCTCGAGGGCGGGAACGAGAAGGACTGGCAGAAGGGCCAGGCGCGGCTCAAGCGGCTCAAGCCGAACGTCGCCGCGTTCTTCTCCACCGACGCCCGCAGCCAGGACCTCATGAAGACGGGCGAGGCGCCGGTCCAGGTGATGCTGTCGATCAACGGCTTCCACCTGATCGACCAGGGATTGAACGTCAAGGTGATCACGCCGGCCGACCGGCCCGGCATCGTCGGCATCGACACGGTCGCGGTGATGGCGGGCACGAAGAAGTCGGCCGCCGCCCACGAGTTCATCAACTTCGCGCTCTCCCGGGAGGTCCAGGAGCAGCTCGTGGCGACGTTCAAGGCGGGGCCGACGAACCTGAAGGCCGCGGTCCCGGCGAAGCTGCGCGGCCAGCCGGGCGTGTTCACGAGCCCGGCCGAGTGGAAGGAGCGCGGCTACATCATGGACGACGAGGTGCGCGCCAAGACGCTGGCCGCCTGGAAGGAGTGGTTCAACGCGAACATCGTCGCGAAGTAGCGTCGGCGTCGACGTCGGCGGGACCTTCACGGACCTCGTCGTCCGGGAGCCGTCGGGGCGGCTCTCGAGCGGCAAGGTCCCGACGACGCCCGAGAACCCCGCGCTCGGCGTCGTGCGCGGGCTCGCGGCGCGGCTGGGCGCCGGGACGCCGCCGGCGTCGGTCGCCCACGGCACCACGATCGTCACGAACGCCATCGTGGAGGGGCGCGGCGCCGTCGTCGGCCTCGTCACCACGCGCGGCTTCCGCGACGTGCTCGAGATCGGCCGGATGAGCCGGCTGCACCTCTACGACCTCCAGGCGCAGCCCAAGCCCCCACCGCTCGTGGCCCGGCGCCTGCGTCTCGAGGTGAGCGAGCGCGTCGGCCCCGACGGCGGGGTCCTGACACCCCTCGCGCTGGACGAAGTGCCCGCGCTCGTCGCGACGCTCGCGCGGGAAGGCGTCGAGAGCGTGGCCGTCTGCCTGCTCCACAGCTACGCCAACCCCGACCACGAGCGGGCGCTCCGGGCGGCGCTGGCGCCTCATTTCGCCCACGTCTCGATCTCGAGCGACATCAACGCCGAGGCCCGCGAGTACGAGCGGACCTCGACCACGGTCCTCAACGCCGCCGTGATGCCCCTGGCCAGCCGCTACATCGACGACCTCGCGCGGGCGCTCGGGCTCGAGACGGCGGGCGCGCCGCTGCATCTCCTCCACTCCGCCGGCGGCATGATGTCGGTCGAGGCGGCGAAGGCCCGCCCGCTGGCCATGGCGGCGTCCGGCCCCGCGGCGGGCGTGGCGGCGGCGGCGCACGTGGCGCGGACGCTCGGCCTCCACCGCGCGCTCGCCTTCGACATGGGCGGCACGACCACGGACGTCTGCCTGATCACTGACCGCGCTCCTGAAACCTCCGCGCAGCGGCGCCTGGCCGGCTACCCCGTGCGGCTGCCGATGGCGGCCGTGGAGTCCATCGGCGCCGGCGGCGGCTCCGTCGCCCACACGGACGGCGCGGGCGCGCTCCGCGTCGGCCCGCGGAGCGCGGGCGCAGTACCGGGCCCGGCGTGCTACGGGCTCGGTGGGACCGAGCCGACAGTGACCGACGCCAACCTGGTCCTCGGCTACCTCAACCCCACGCGCGTCTACGGCGGCTCCATCCGGCTCGACCGCGACCGCGCGGCCGGGACGCTCGAGGCGCTCGGCCGGCGGCTCGGGCTCTCGCTCATGGAGACGGCGGCGGGCGTGGTGGAGGTCGCCAACGCGGCCATGCTGCGCGCGCTCAGGCTCGTGTCGGTCCAGCGCGGCTACGACCTCCGCGACTTCGCGCTGATCGCCTACGGCGGCGCGGGGCCCGTCCACGCCGGGGCGCTCGCCCGCCAGGCCGGCCTCGGGCGCGTGATCGTGCCCGTCCACTCGAGCGCGTTCTCGGCGCTCGGCTGCCTGGTCTCGCCGCTCCGCTACGACGCGGTGAGGACCTACCGGGCGCGGCTCGAGACGTGGGATGGCAAGCCCGTGGAGGAGTGCTATCGCGACCTGGAGGAACGGTGCGTGTCGCCGCTCGTCGGCGAGGGCATCGCCCCCGAGCGGATCGCCGTCGTGCGGAGCGCCGACCTGCGCTACAGCGGCCAGAACTACGAGCTGGAGGTGGGGTGGCGGGCGACGCCCGAGACGCTGCGCGCGGCCTTCGAGGCGCGGCACCGCCAGCTCTACGGCTACGCCACGGGCGAGAGCGTCGAGTGCGTGAACCTCAGATGCGTCGCCGAGGCGCGGGACGTCGCCGTCGACCTGCCGCCCTTCGAGCCCGCGGGCGCCGGCGGGCCGTCGGGCGAGCAGCGCGCCTGGTTCCTCCCGACGGGCGAGGTGACGCTCCGCCGCCACGACCGCGCGGCGCTCGGGCCCGGCCGGACCGTCGAGGGCCCGGCGCTGATCGAGGACGAGTGGTCCACGATCCTCGTCTACCCCGGGCAGCGGTGTGCCGCCGACCGGCTCGGCAACCTCGTCATCGAGACCGGCGCGTGAGCCCCCCCGTGCACCCGGTGACGCTCGAGGTCGTGCGCAACGCGCTCTACGCGATCGCGGAGGAGATGAGCGTCGTCGTGATGCGCTCGGCGCGCTCGCCACTCCTCAAGGAGGCGGGCGACCTCTCCTCGGCGCTGACCGACGCCGAGGGCCGCCTCATCGCCCAGGGGCGCGACATCCCGATCCACATGGGCGTGATGGCGTTCACGGTGAAGGAGTTCCTCAAGCGCGTGCCCGCCGACCGGCTGCGCGAGGGCGACGTGTGGTTCCTGAACCTGCCCGAGGTCGGCGGCAACCACCTGCCCGACGTCAAGGCGATCCGGCCGGTGTTCGCCGGGGGCCGCCTCCTGGCCTTCGCCGTCAACCTCGCCCACTGGGCCGACGTCGGCGGCGCCGTGCCCGGCTCCTACGTGCCGTGGGCGACCGAGTGCTACCAGGAGGGCGTGCGCATCTCGCCCGTGCGTCTCTTCTCCGCCGCGGGCCCGGACCGCGAGACGCTCGACTTCCTGCTCTCGAACCTGCGCGGGCGCGACGAGCGCGAGGGCGACATCTTCGCGCAGTTCGCCGCCAACGACGTGGCCGCGCGCCGCCTCGCCGAGCTGGTCGAGCGCTACGGCGCCGACACCCTCGGCGCCTGCTTCGACGCGCTCCACGCGGCCTCGGAGGCCGGGATGCGCGCGGCGATCCGCGCCCTGCCCGACGGCGCCTGGGAGGGCGAGGACTGGCTCGACGACGATGGGGTGGACGATCGCCCGCTCCGCATCCGGGTGCGGGTCGCGATCCAGGGCGACGAGGCCACCTTCGACTTCACCGGCACCGCGCCCCAGGCGCGCGGGCCCGTCAACACGACGTCCTTCATCGCGTGCTCCTCCGTGTACTACGCGATGAAGACGCTGGTCGCCCCCGAGGTGCCGCCCAACGACGGCTGCTACCGTCCGCTCCGCGTGGTGGTGCCGCGGGGCACGCTGCTCGCCGCCGATCCCGACCGCCCGGTGGTCGGGGGCAACCACGAGACCTCGCAGCGCGCGGTGGACGCGATCGTCCGGGCGCTCGTCCCCGCCCTGCCCGAGCGCGTCTCCGCGAGCGGGCCGACCACCTCGGGGGTCCTCATCTTCGGCACGCGCGCCGCCGACGGCCGCTGGGCCATCTTCTACGAGGTCCACGGCGGCGGCGAGGGCGCGACGGCGGGGCGGGACGGCGCCTCCGCCATCCGCGTCTACATGTCGAACGTCATGAACACGCCGGTCGAGGTCATCGAGGCCGAGTACCCGCTGCGCGTGGAGGAGCACGCGCTGCGTCCGGGCTCGGGCGGCGACGGCACGCACCGGGGGGGCCTGGGCTTCCGCCGCGCCTACCGCGTGCTCGGTCCCGAGGCGACGCTGACCAGCATGCTCGACCGCCGCGTGGTTCCGCCCTGGGGCGTGCTGGGCGGACGCGACGGCCTGCCCTTCAGGATCACGCTGAACCCGGGCACGCCCGCGGCGCGCGATTTCGGCGGCAAGGCGAGCGCGCGCCTGGCTCACGGCGACCTCGTGCTGATCGAGACGTGCGGCGGCGGCGGCTACGGCCCACCCGCCGGCCGGCCGAAGGAAGCGCGCGAGCGCGACCGCCGCGAGGGTTACGCGTGACGCGACGCCTCGAGGACAGGGTCGCCGTCGTCACCGGCGCCGCCAAGGGCATGGGTGGCGAGATCTGCCTCGCGCTGGCGCGCGAGGGCGCCCACCTGGCGCTCGCCGCCCGCGAGGAAGCACCGCTCGAGGCGCTCGGGCGCGAGGTGGAGGCGCTCGGCCGGCGCGCGCTCGTGGTGCCGACCGACGTCACCGACGAGGCGGCCGTCGAGCAGCTCGTGGCGCGCACGCGCCAGGCGCTCGGCGGGCGCATCGACATTCTGGTCAACGGCGCGGGTGTCACCGGCCCGATCGAGACGCCGGTGTGGGAGATCACGGCCGAGGAGTGGGACCACGTGCTCGCCGTGAACCTCAAGGGCACGTTCCTGCCGATCAAGCACGTGCTGCCGGTGATGATCGCCCAGCGCGACGGAAAGATCGTCAACATCAGCGGCACCTCGGGGCTGCGCGGCTACAAGCTTCGCGCGGCGTACTCGTCCTCCAAGTGGGCGCTCCGGGGGCTCACGCGCACGGTCGCCCTCGAGGCCGGCCCCTACGGGGTCACCGTGAACGCGCTCCACCCGGGCATCGTCGGCGGCGACCGCATGGACCGGCTCTGCCGCGAGAAGGCGCGGAAGCGCGGCGGGGCACCCGAGCAGGTCTACCAGGAGTACGTGGAGGAGATGGCGCTCCGCCGCGTGACCACCGCCGGGGACATCGCGAGCGCCATCGTCTTCCTCGTCTCCGACGCCTCCCGGAACATGACGGGGCAGTCGGTGACGGTGGACGGCGGCTGGGATGTCTAGCCTCGGAGGGGGGCTTTGCCCCCCTTCCGAACCCTCCCCCCGGGACGGATTGCGCGGGCGAAGCCCGCGCTCGAACCCGGTCGCGCGCGCGGAGTGGTGACTGATGCACGCGTTCCAGTACGCGGCACCCGAGACGCTTGACGACGCGCTCGCGTTGCTCCGGGAGCATCGCGACGAGGCCAGGGTGCTGGCGGGCGGCCAGAGCCTCGTGCCCCTCCTCAACTACCGGCTGGCGCGGCCGAAGCTCGTGGTCGACATCGCCGGGCTGCCCCTCCACGGCGTGGTGCTCGAGGACGGACGGCTCAGGCTCGGGGCGCTGGTGCGCCACCACCAGCTCGAGGAGTCCGACACGGTCGCGCGCCACTGCCCGATGCTCGGCGAGGCGGCGCGCCTGATCGGCAACGTCCGTGTCCGCGCGCTCGGCACGCTCGGCGGGAGCCTCGCCCACGCCGACCCGGCGGCCGAGCTGCCGGCGGCGGTGACCGCGCTCGACGCGCGGCTCCAGGTGGCGTCGGCCTCGGGCCGCCGCACGATCGCCGCGCGCGAGTTCTTCGCCGGCCCCCTCACGACCGTGCTCGCCCCCGACGAGATCGTGACCGAGGTCGAGGTGGACGGGACGCCGGCGCACGGCTGGGCTGTCGAGCAATTCGCGCGCCGGGCGGGCGACTTCGGCCTCGTGACCGTCGTCGCGCTCGTGAGCGTGGACCGGCGTGGGCGGGTGGAGGACGCGCGGCTCGCGCTCGGCGGCGTCGCCGACCGGCCGGTGCGCGCCGCCGGCGCCGAGGACGCGCTGCGCGGCGAGGAGCCCACCGCCGAGCGCCTGGCGCGGGCGGCCGAGATCGCGCGCGAGCGCCTCGACCCGCCGTCGGACGCCTTCGCGTCCGGCGCCTACCGCCGCCTGCTGGCGGGCGTGCTCTGCCGCCGGGCGCTCACCCGCGCGGTCGCGCGCGCGCTTCAGTCGAAGGGGGCCTCGACGGCCCCCTCCGATGCCTCCCCCATGATTGCGCCGGCAAAGCCGGCGCTCGAACGGAAGCCGCCTCGGGACGCGATGATCGCGCGGATGGTCCTGAACGGCCGGCAGCGCGAGGTCGAGGTCCGCCCGAACCAGACGCTGCTCGAGATGCTGCGCGACACCCTCGGCATCTTCGACGTCAAGCAGGGCTGCGACGAGGGGGTGTGCGGCGCGTGCACGGTCCTCCTCGACGGCCGGCCCGTCTCGAGCTGCCTCGTGCTGGCGCCGGCGGTGCGCGGGCGCGCCGTCGTCACGCTGCGCGGGCTCGAGCGCGACGGCGGCCTCCACGCGCTGCAGGAGGCGTTCGTGCGCCACGGCGCCGTGCAGTGCGGCTTCTGCACCCCGGGCATGCTGCTGACGGCCCTCGCCTTCCTCGAGCGCGAGCGGTCTCCCGACCGCGAGGCGCTCCGCACGGCCCTCGAGGGCAACCTCTGCCGCTGCACCGGCTACGCGAAGATCCTGGACGCTCTCGAGGCGTACGCGCGCGGGGAGCGGGGCGTTGGCTGAGGCGGTCGCCGCGCGCGAGGCCCTGCGCGTCGTCGGCCGCCCTGTCCCCCGCCACGACGCGCGCGACAAGGTGGCCGCCGTCACCGCGTACGCCGCGGACTTCGCACTGCCCGGGATGCTCCACGCCGCGGTCCTCCGCTCGCCGTACCCGTCGGCGCGGATCGCGAGGCTCGACACGGCGCGCGCGAAGGCGATGGACGGCGTCGCCGTCGTCCTCACGGCGCAAGACGTCCCGTGCAACACGCTCGCGACGGACGTCCCGGGCCAGACCAGCGCGGTCGGCCCGCTCCGCGCGACGCTCCACGTGCTCGCCGAGGACCGCGTGCGCCATCAGGGAGAGCCCGTCGCGCTGGTCGCCGCCGAGACGCTCGAGCAGGCGCGCGCTGCCGCGGAGACCATCGACGTTGAGTACGAGCCGACCCCGGGCGTGTTCACCCCCGAGGCGGCGCTCGCGCCGGGGGCGCCCCAGGTCCACGCCGAGGGCAATCTCCTCGCCCACTGGCGGATCTGCCGCGGCGATGTCACCGCGGCCTTCGCCCGCGCGGCGGTCGTGGTCGAGGGCGAGTACACGACCCAGCTCGTCGACGCGGGGTACCTCGAGCCCGAGTCGGGGGTCGCGTGGATCGACTCGGACGGCGTCATCACCATCCGCGTGTCGACCCAGGTCATCGAGCACTTCCGCGACGTGGCCGAGGTGCTCCAGGTGCCGCAGAACCGCGTGCGCGTCATCGGCACCTACCTGGGCGGCGGCTTCGGCGGCAAGGAGGACGTGACCGTCGAGGTCTACCTCGGGCTCCTCGCGCTCAGGACCGGGCGGCCGGTGAAGATGGTGTGGACGCGCGCGGAGTCGCTCCTGGCGCGCGCCAAGCGCCATCCCTACCGCATGCGCTACCGCACGGGCGCGCTCGCCACCGGCGAGATCGTCGCCCAGCAGATCGACCTGCTCGCGGACGCCGGCGCCTACGCCTACCTCTCGGCGCTCGTGCTGCTCTACTCGACGGTGACCGCCGCCGGCCCCTACCGCGTCCCGGCGATCGAGGTGGAGGCGCGCGTCGCCTACACGAACAACCCCCCCACCAGCGCGATGCGCGGCTTCGGCGCGATGCAGACGGTGTTCGGCTACGAGTCCCAGGTGGACGCGATCGCGCGACGGCTCGGCCTCCACCCGGTGGAGGTGCGCCGCGTGAACGCGCTCCGCCCCGGCGACACGCTGCCGGTGGGCCAGGTGATCGAGACCCACGTGGCGCTGCCCGAGCTGTGCGAGCGCGCGTGGGGGGCGCTCGGACCGCCCACTCCGCCCCGGGCGCCGCACCTTCGCGTGGGCCGCGGGCTCGCGTGCAACTTCCAGCCCTACGGGCGGATCGTGTGGCTCCACGACTGGTCGAGCGCCTGGGTCGGCTTCGAGATGGACGGGAGCCTCGTCGTCCGGTGCGGCGTGCCCGACGTCGGCGGCGGCCAGGCGGCTTCACTCTGCCAGATCGCCGCCGAGGTCCTCGGCGTGAGCCTCGATCGCGTCTCGGTCCACATCGCGGACAGCGCGCTCACGCCGCTCGCGGGGACGACGACCGCGAGCCGCCAGCTCTACATGTCGGGCAACGCCGTGCTGAAGGCGGCGCGGGAGCTTCGCGCCCAGCTCCTGCCCGTGGCGGCGAGGATGCTGGGGGCGGACGTCGCCGGGCTCGAGATGGCCGACGACGCCGTCCTCGCGCCCGGCGGCCGCTCGCTCGCCCTCCCCGACCTCCTCCGCGAGTGCGCGCGCGTGGGCGTGCCGCGCAGCCACCTGGCCGTCTACCACGCCCCCGCGGGCGAGCCCGTGGACCTCGCGACCGGCTCGGGCAAGGTCTTTCCCGACTACACCTATGGCGCCCACGCCGCCGAGGTGGAGGTGGACACTGAGACGGGGCATGTACGTATCGTGAAGTACGCCGCGGCCCACGACGTCGGGCGCGCCATCAATCCGCAATCGGTCGAGGGCCAGATCCAGGGCGGCGCCGTGCAGGGGCTCGGCTACGGGCTGATGGAGGAGGTGGTCGTCGAGGACGGGATCAACCTCACGACGTCCTTCGCCACCTACCTGATCCCCACGGCCGCCGACGTGCCCGACGTCCGGGCCGTCGTCGTCGAGTCCGGCGAGGGGCTCGGCCCCTTCAACGCGCGCGGCATCGGCGAGCCGCCCATCGGGCCTCCCGCCGCAGCGATCGCCAATGCCGTCGCGGATGCGACCGGCGCGCGCGTGGGGCACCTGCCGCTCACCGCCGAGCGCGTCGCCAGGGCGCTCGGCCTCCTCGACGCGAGGCACTGAGGGTGGCGGACGCGGCGGCCGCAGGCGCGCAGCGCCGGAGCCCGGCGCTCGGCCTGGCACTCCTGGCGCCGTCGGCCGCCATGCTGGCGGTCTTCGCCATCGCGCTGGGGGCGCTCTTCCAGTTCAGCCTGCTGGAGTTCATCCCGGGCTCGCTGCGCACCGGCGGCCTCACCGACCGGAACTTCCGCGGCGTGCTCGCGCCGCTGTACCTGCGCTACATCTGGGACACGGTCGTGCTGAGCGCTCTGACGACGGCCTTCACGCTGGCCGCCTCGTACCCGGTCGCCTACGCGCTCGCGCGGACGCCCTCGGCCCGCGTGCGCTCGCTCCTGCTGGTCTTGACGCTCGCGCCCTTCTTCACCGGGGCCATCGTGCGCACGTACGCCTGGATGCTCGTCCTCGGCAACTCCTTCGTCCGCTGGCCTGTGAAGCTCCTGTTCGAGCCCGAGGGCGTGCTCGTCGGGCTCGTCCACTTCTCGATGCCGACGATGATCCTCATCCTGGCCGCCGCGATCAGCCACATCGACCCCGGCTACGAGCGGGCGGCGGCGAGCCTGGGCGCCCGGCCCTGGCGCGTCTTCTGGCGCGTCACGCTGCCGCTCTCCACGCCCGGCATCGTCTCGGGCTCGCTCGTGGTCTTCGCCTGGACCTTCAGCGCCTTCCCCACGCCGGAGCTCCTGGGCGGCGGGCGGGTGAAGATGATCGCCAACGTGGTCAAGGACCTCGCCCTCGATTCCTTCAACTGGCCGGGCAGCGCGGCGTTCGCCGTCGTGGCCCTGGCCGTGACGCTCGGGCTCCTCGTCCTCATGGGGCGGCTGCTCGGACGGGGTGCGGCGTGATCGGCCGGCTCGTCGTCCTGGCCCTCGTCCTCTTCATGACGCTGCCCACGCTGGTCGTGGTCGTGGCGTCGTTCAACCCCACCGCGATCCTGTCCTTCCCGCCCCAGGGCCTCTCGCTCCGCTGGTACGAGAACGCGCTCACCTACCCGCAGTTCCGCCGGGCGGCGCTGAACAGCCTCATCGTCACCGCGGCCAGCGCGGCCCTCGCGCTGCCGATCGGGACGGCGGCGGCCCTGGCGCTCGTGCGCTACCCGGTGCGCCTGCGCGGGCTCTGGAACACGGCGCTGCTCTCCCCCCTGGTCGTCCCGGGCGTCGCGGCGGGCCTCGGGCTCCTGATCCTCGCGGCGCGCCTCGGTCTCCTCGCGAACCGCGTGGTCCTGATCGTCGCCCACGTCGTGCTCGTGCTGCCGTTCGTGATCCGCTCGGTCATGGTCAGCGTCGCCAACCTCGATCCCATGCTCGAGCGCGCGGCGGCGAGCCTCGGCGCGCGCCCGTGGCGGGTGTTCCGGCGCGTGACACTGCCGCTCCTCCGTCCCGGGCTCTTCGCCGCGCTCCTCTTCGCCGTCATCGTGTCCGCCAACGAGTTCGTCGTCTCGCTCTTCGTGTCCACGCGCGTCACCGAGATCCTGCCGGTCGCCATGTTCACCTACGTCGTCAACTACACGGACCCCACCATGGCGGCGCTCTCGACGCTCTTCGTCGCCGCCACCTTCGCCGCCGTGTTCCTCGCCGACCGCCTGCTGCACCTCTCGCGCGTGTTCCAGATCGAGGGGCACCGGTGACGGGCAAGGCGGTCGTGGCGCTCGAGGCGGTCAGCAAGGCCTACGGGGCCACGCGCGCGCTCGACGGGATCGACCTCGCGGTGCACGAGGGCGAGCTGCTCTCGCTGCTCGGCCCGTCCGGGTGCGGCAAGACCTCGACGCTCAACATCGTCGCCGGCTTCATCGAGCCCGACGCCGGCCGCGTCCTGCTGGACGGCCAGGACGTCACGCGCCAGCCGGCCTGGCGGCGCGGGCTCGGCGTCGTCTTCCAGTCCTACGCGCTGTTCCCGCACATGAGCGTGGCCGACAACGTCGCCTTCGGCCTGCGCGAGCGCCGGATGGGGCGCCGGGAGGCCGAGGCCCGGGTGGCCGAGGCCCTGGCCCTGGTCCGGCTGCCGGCGGCGGGCGCCATGCGGCCCTCGCACCTCTCGGGCGGCATGCAGCAGCGGGTCGCGCTGGCCCGGGCGCTCGTCATCCGCCCGCGCGTGCTCCTGCTCGACGAGCCGCTGGCCGCGCTCGACCGGAAGCTGCGCGAGGAGATGCGGGCGGAGCTCCGGGAGATCCAGCGCGCCGTCGGCATCACGACGATCTTCGTCACCCACGACCAGCACGAGGCCCTCGGCCTCTCCGACCGCGTGGCGGTCATGAACGCCGGGAGGATCGAGCAGCTCGGCACGCCGCGCGAGGTCTACCAGCGGCCGGCCACCGGCTTCGTCGCCGACTTCATCGGCGCCTCGAGCGCGCTCGAGGGGCGCGCCGTGGACGCCGGCACGGTGGAGCTCGCGGGCGGCCAGCGGATCGCGGTGCGGCTCCCGCGGCCGCTCGAGCCGGGGACCCGGGTGCGGCTCCTCATCCGGCCGGAGCGTGTGGAGCCCGGCGACGGGGGGGCCAACGCGCTACCGGCCCGCGTCGCGAGCGTCATGTTCCTCGGCGATCATGCGGAGGTGCGCCTCGAGCTCCCGGGCGGCGCTCGCGTGCTGGCCGTCGTGCGCGGCACGGTCGTCGTCGAGCCGGGCGACCGGCTCACCGTGACGCTGCCGCCCGACGCCTTTCTGGAGGCGCCGTGAGCGACCCCGCGCCGTCCCCCACGCGCGAGGGCTCCCGCGCCATCGTGACCGCCCTGGAGGAAGCGGGCGTCACGCTCGTCCCCTCGGTGCCCGACACCTGGATCGGCTGGCTGATGGAGGAGCTGCGGCGCTCGCCGAGGCTCCGGGTGATCGACGTCGCGCGCGAGGAGGAGGCGGTCGCCCTGGCCTGCGGCGCCGCGCTCTGCGGCGCCCGCGCCGCCGTCGTCATGCAGAACGCGGGGCTGCTCAACTGCGGCGCGGTCATCGCCTCGCTCGTCCAGCTCTACCGCGTCCCCTGCTTCTTCCTCGTCTCCTACCGGGGCGACGAGCGCGATCCGGTCTACTACCACGCGCCGAAGGGCCAGCGCACGGAGCCGACGCTCGCGGCGTGGTCGATCCGCTGGGCGCGCGCCGCAGGGCCGACACGCATCGGCGGGCAGATCCGCGAGGGGCTCGCGTGGGTCGAGGAGGCGGGCGCCCCGTTCGCGCTCCTGTTCAGCGCCGAGGATCTCGCGTGACTCCGCCGCGCCGGGCCTGGCTCGACGTGCTCGTCGCCGGGCTCG
>MGBU01000262.1 GCA_001790205.1 Candidatus Rokubacteria bacterium GWA2_73_35
TACAAGAAGGCGACGTCGATCATCGGCGGCGCGACGCTCTGGGTGCTCAAGGGCAAGCCCGAGGCGGAGTACCGCGGCGTGGCGCGGTTCCTCGAGTTCCTCGCCAAGCCCGAGCAGCAGATGTGGTGGCACGTCAACACGGGCTACCTCGCGATCTCGAACACGGCGGTCCGGAACCTCGAGCAGGGCTATCACTTCGTCCGCAACCCGAAGCAGTACACCGCGTTCGCCCAGCTCACCGGCCTGGCGCCGACGCCGCCCGCCGCGATGGCCGGCAGGAAGGCGGCGCCCGCGAAGGCCGAGCGCGTGGCCACGGCGAACAGCCAGGGGTTGCGGCTGGGCAACTTCGTCCAGATCCGCGACGTGATCGAGAGCGAGATGGAGAACATCTTCGCCGGGAAGAAGTCGACCAAGCAGGGGCTCGACGACGCGGTGGCGAAGTCGAACACCCTCCTCAAGGACTTCGCGGCGACGTACAAGCAGTAGGCGTCCGGGCGGCCCGCGACCGTGAAGCGCGCGGTCTTCGCCAACCGGTGGCTGCCGTACCTGCTGGTGCTGCCCCAGGTACTGGTCACCGTGGTGTTCTTCTTCTGGCCGGCGGCGAAGTCCTTGTACCTGAGCGTGTTCAAGTCGCCGCCATTCGGCGGCCGCGACCTCTTCGTCGGGCTCGACAACTTCACGGCGCTGGTCGTGTCGCCGGAGTACTACGACAGCGTCGTCAGCTCGTTCGTCTTCGCCGGGGGCGTGACGGGCCTGAGCGTCGTGGGCGGGCTCGTGGTCGCCGCGCTGGCGAACCAGAAGATCCGCGGGCTCACGTTCTACCGGACCGCGCTCCTGTGGCCCTACGGCATTGCCCCGGCGATCGCCGGCATCATCTTCCTGTTCATCTTCCATCCGGCGTACGGGATCCTCCCGTACTTCCTCTCGTTCGTGACCGCGTACGAGTTCAACTGGCTGCTCCGGGGCTGGATCGCCATGGCGCTCGTCATCACGGCCACGGCGTGGACGCACCTCGGCTACAACATCGCGTTCTTCCTCGCGGGCCTCCAGGCGATCCCCGGCTCGGTGATCGAGGCGGCGAGCGTGGACGGCGCCGGCCCCGTCCGGCGCTTCACGGCGATCGTGCTGCCCCTCATCTCGCCCGTCACCTTCTACCTGGTGGTCGTCAACATGGTCTTCGCGTTCTTCGGCTCCTTCCAGATGATCCACGCGGTCACCCAGGGCGGGCCGGGGCACTCGACGGAGATCATGGTCTACAAGCTCTGGAAGGACGGCTTCATCGGCCTGGACCTCGGCTCCTCGGCCGCGCAGTCGGTCATCCTGATGGCGATGGTCGTCGGCCTCACCGTGCTCCAGTTCAGGTTCGCCGAGAAGAAGGTCACGTATTGAGCACGCTCGCGCGGGAGGGCGCGCTCGCCCGGCCGGCGCGGATGGTCGTCGCCGAGCGGCGCCGCAGGCCGTTCCCGTGGGGCTCGCTCACAGTCCACGGGCTCTTGCTGCTCGCGGTCGCCGTGATCGCGTTCCCGCTCTACTACGCCTTCGTCATCTCGACGCAGGAGGTCTCGGAGGTCATCCAGAAGCCGCCGCGCCTGCTGCCCTCGGTCCACCTGGTCGAGAACTACTACGAGGCGTGGCAACGGTCGGGCATGGGGCGCCTCCTGCTGAACTCGATGATCGTCGCCGTGGGCGTCGCGGTGGGGAAGATCAGCATCTCCATGCTCTCGGCGTTCGCGATCGTCTACTTCCAGTTCCGCGGCCGCCAGCTCGTGTTCTGGATGATCTTCATCACGCTCATGCTGCCGATCCCCGTCCGCATCCTCCCGACGTACGAGGTCATCGGCAACCTCGGCTGGCTCAACACCTACGCGGGGCTCACCGTGCCGCTGATGGCCTCCGCGACCGCGACGTTCCTGTTCCGCCAGTTCTACCTGACCATCCCCAACGAGCTCGTGGAGGCCGCGCAGCTCGACGGCGCCGGGCCGCTGCGGTTCCTCTGGTCCATCCTGATGCCGCTGTCGTGGGCGAACGTCGCCGCGCTGTTCGTGGTGCTGTTCATCTATGGATGGAACGAGTACCTGTGGCCCCTGCTGATCACGGACACCGAGGAGATGCGGACCGTCGTGATCGGGCTCGAGTCGCTGATCCCCCGCTCGGGCACCGAGCTGCCCACCTGGAACTACATCATGGCGGGGGCGATGATGGCCCTGCTCCCGCCCGTGGCCGTGATCCTCTTCATGCAGCGCTGGTTCGTCCGGGGGCTCATCGAGAGTGAGAAGTAGATGGGCCGCGCTGGCCGGGCTGGCGCTCGCGGCGGCCGCCGGCGCCGCCGTGGCTGAGCGCCCGGCCGCCGGCCCCGCGCCCCGGATCGCCGCGCACCGCGGGGGCGCGGCCCTCTGGCCCGAGAACAGCCTGCGCGCGTTCCGGGGCGCGCTCGGCCTCGGCGTCGACTTCGTCGAGACCGACGTTCACCTGACCGTGGACGGCGAGCCCGTCCTGCTCCACGATCCGACGCTCGAGCGGACCACCACCGGAACGGGGGCCGTGCGCGCCGCGCGGCTCGCGGACCTGGCGGGGGTCCGCCTGAAGGGCGCCGACGGCGCGCCGACGGCGGAGCGCCTGCCCACGCTGGCCCCGCTCCTGGATCTCCTGGCGCCCACGCGCGTCGAGCTGCTCCTGGAGATCAAGGTGGACGCGGAGCGCGCCCGCTACGCCGGGATCGAGGAGAAGGTGCTCGGCTTGCTCCGCGCCCGCGGGCTCGCGGGCCGCACGATCGTCATGGCCTTCGAGCCCGAGACGCTCGCGCGGGTGCGCGCGCTCGACCCGGCGATCCGCACGGCGCTGCTCATCGGCTGGGGACGGACCCGGACCGACCGGCTTGAGCCCGCCGAGGTCGTCGAGCGCGCGCGCCGGGTGGGCGCGACCCACCTCGGCCTGCACCACCGGCTCGTGGACACCGATGTCGTCGCCGCGGCGCGCCGGGCGGGGATCCCGCTCAACGCCTGGACGGTCAACGAGGAGGCCGACCTCCGCCGCGTCGCGGCCCTCGGGGTCGAGATCGTCACCACCGACCGCCCCGACCTCGCCCTGCGTCTCGCCGGGCGATGACCGACACGCGCCTGTCTCAGGCCACCCACGGTTCGAGCCGGGCTCACGGCCCCCGCTACAAATGACCGGGCGCCGGTTCGTCCTGGCCCTGGACCAGGGCACGACGGGCTCGACCGCGCTCGTGGTCGATCCCGAGGGCCAGGTGCGCGCCCGGGGCTACGCGGAGCTCCCGCAGCGCTTCCCGCGGCCCGGCTGGGTCGAGCACGATCCCGGCGAGATCTGGGCCACGGTCGAGCGCGCCGGGCGCGCGGCGCTCGCCGAGGCGCGCATCGCGGGCGGCGAGGTCGCGGCGATCGGCATCACCAACCAGCGCGAGACGACGCTCGTCTGGGAGCGCGCCACGGGCGCGCCGATCCACCCGGCGATCGTCTGGCAGTGCCGGCGCACGGCGCCGCTGTGCGACCGCCTGCGGGCCGAGGGCGTCGAGCCGCTCCTGCGCGAGCGCACCGGGCTCGTCCTCGACGCCTACTTCTCCGGCACCAAGATCCGGTGGCTGCTCGACGAGGTCGCCGGCGCCCGCGCGCGCGCCGAGCGCGGCGAGCTCGCGTTCGGCACCGTGGACTCGTGGCTCCTCTGGCAGCTCACGGGCGGGCGCACGCACGCGACCGACGTCACCAACGCCTCCCGCACGCTCTGCCTCGGCCTCCGGAGCGCCGAGTGGGACGACGAGCTGCTCGGGATCCTCGGCGTCCCGCGCGCGATCCTGCCGGCCGTCGTGGCCTCGTCGGGCGTCGTCGCCGAAACCGTCGACCTCGGCTGGCTGCCGCGTGGCGTGCCGATCGCCGGCATCGCGGGCGACCAGCAGGCGGCGCTCTTCGGCCAGGCCTGCCACGCGCGCGGCAGCGCGAAGAACACCTACGGCACCGGCTGCTTCATCCTGCTCAACACGGGCCCGGTCCCCATCGCCTCCACGCACGGCCTGGTGACGACGATCGCCTGGCGGATCGGCGGCGAGACGACGTACGCGCTCGAGGGCAGCGTGTTCATCGCCGGGGCGGCGATCCAGTGGCTGCGCGACGGCCTCGGCATCCTCCGGAGCGCCGCGGAGAGCGAGACCCTCGCGCGCTCGGTCGCCGACACGGGCGGCGTCTACTTCGTCCCCGCCTTCGTGGGACTCGGCGCGCCCTACTGGGACATGTACGCCCGCGGCGCGATCGTCGGGCTCACGCGGGGCACGACCGCGGCGCACCTCACGCGCGCCGCGCTCGAGGCGATCGCCTACCAGAGCCGCGACGTGCTGGACGCGATGACCGCCGACGCGGGCGTGGCCGCCGACGAGTTGCGCGTGGACGGCGGCGCCGCGGCCAACGACCTCCTCTGCCAGTTCCAGGCCGACATCCTCGACGTCGCGGTGCTGCGCCCGCGCGTGATCGAGACGACCTCGCTCGGCGCCGCGTACCTGGCCGGGCTCGGCGTGGGCCTCTGGCGGACGCTCGACGAGGTCGGGCGCCGCTGGGCGGTCGAGCGGCGCTTCGAGCCCACGCTGCCGGCGGCAGAGCGCGCCGAGCGCTACGCGGGCTGGCGGCGCGCCGTCGAGCGCACGCGGGGCTCGGGCGCCGGGTGAGGGGAGCCGCCGCCGGGGTGGCGGTTGTGCCCAACCCACCGCGTCGGCCACGCGAGGAGCCACGACAAATCAGCCACTTGCAGCGCTTGCCGGCTCGGCACGGATGTGCTAGTGTTCCTGTTCACATGGCGCCGGACGAACCGCCGTCGCCCTGGAAAGGCGCCGCCGACGTCGCGCAGATCGGGATGACGCTGGTCGTCGCCACCGTCATCGGCCTCGGCCTCGGCTACTACGCGGACCGATGGCTCGGCACCGCGCCCTGGCTCACGCTGGTCGGTCTCGGATTCGGAATCGCCGCAGGCTTCGTGAACATCTTTCGAGCGGTGCAGAGGCTTGGACAGGATCGCAATGACGTCGAGTGAGCTCGGAGCACGCGTGATCCAGGGTGGCGCCCTCGCGGGCGCCGCGCTCGCGCTCGGCGCGGGCTGGGGCTGGGGGGCCCGCGCCTCCGTCGGCGTCGCCGTGGGCGCCGCCGTCGCCCTGCTCGACTTCGCGTGGCTGGCCCGCGCGGTCGCGCTCCTCGCGGGGGCGCCCGGCGCCCGCCGGCCCGGCGTGCGCTGGACCCTGGCGCTCGCCACGCGCTACCTCGTGACGTTCGCGGCCCTCGTCCTCCCGGTCGCGCTCGAGTGGGCGCACCCCGTCGCCCTCGGCGTCGGCGTCACGGTGCTGCCGCTCGCCCTCACCGCCGAGGGGCTCCGCGCCGCGCGGCAGGCGGCCTGAGCGATGGGCGCGATCGAGAAGCCGCCGATCCTCCAGCTGCCGGGCATTCCGGACTTCGTCACGTACACGTGGGTGATCATGGTCGCCCTGGCGGTGGTCGCCTTCGTCGCCTCGCGCCGCGTGGAGCTCGTCCCGCGCGGGCTCCAGAACTTCTTCGAGGTGGTCCTCGAGCAGTTCGTCTCGCTCGTGGACGACCTCATCGGGCGTGAGGGCCGGCCCTACCTGCCGCTCGTCGCCACGCTCGGCATCTACATCCTGCTGGCCAACCTGCTCGGGCTCGTCCCCGGGCTGATGTCGCCGACGGCGAGCCTCAACACCACGGCGGCCACCGCCATCATCGTGTTCTTCGTCTACCACTGGATCGGGATCAGGAAGCAGGGCCCGCTGAGCTACGTCAGGCACTTCATGGGGCCGGTGGTCTGGCTCGCGCCGCTCATGCTGCCGATCGAGTTCATCAGCCACCTCGCGCGGCCGCTCTCGCTCTCGCTCCGGCTCTTCGGCAACATGATGGGCGGGCACATCCTGCTCGCCTCCATGTTCTTCCTGATGGGGCTCGACGGCCTGTTCGGCTGGGCGCTCTCCGGTTCTCTGGCGGGCCTCGCCGTCGGGGGGCCGATCGGGCTCCTCATGTTCGTGTTCGTCCTGGCCTTTCTCGTCCCGCTCAAGATCCTCGTGTCGCTGATCCAGGCGTTCGTGTTCGTCATGCTGACGTGCCTGTACATCGCCGGGGCGCTCGAGGAAGCCGAGCACCACGCCGAGCCGCACCCGGAGCACCACTGACCGCCAACACAGAGGAGGACACGCGCGTGCGACGCTTACTGCTCGTCGTCAGTCTGGCGATTCTCGGCTCCCCGAGCCTCGGGCTCGCCGCGGAGGGCGCGGCGCCGGCCGGCAGCCTGAACGCCCCCTTCGGGTTCCTCGCGGCCGGCATCGGCCTCGCGATCGCCGCCGGCCTCTGCGGCCTCGGGCAGGGGCGGGCGGCCGCCGCGGCGGTCGACGCGATGGCGCGCCAGCCGGGCGTGGCCCAGCGCGTGTTCACGGCGATGCTCCTCGGGCTCGCCTTCATCGAGTCGCTCACGCTGTACATGTTCGTCATCGCGATCATCCTGGTCCTCAAGTTCTGAGGACCTGACCGTCCCGGCCGGACGGACGCGCCCGCGCGCCCGCCCGGCCGGCGCGCGATGCCCAGGCGCCCGAGCTCCCGGCTTCCGAAGATCCCCGAGATGACGATCCGTCGTCTCTCGGTCTACACCCGCTGCCTGCTCCAGCTCGAGGAGGACGGCGTCAAGACGGTGTCCTCGCAGGAGCTCGCCGAGCGCTTCGGCCTGAACTCGGCCCAGGTCCGGAAGGACCTCGCGTACTTCGGCGAGTTCGGCGTCCGGGGCATCGGCTACTACGTCTCGGGCCTCAAGGCCGAGCTCCAGCGCATCCTCGGCCTGGACCGCGAGTGGGCGGTGGCGCTGGTCGGCTTCGGCAACCTGGGCTCGGCGCTCTTCCACTACAGGGGCTTCGGGCGGCAGGGCTTCAGGATCGCCGCGATCTTCGACGACGACCCGGCGAAGGTCGGCCGCGAGGTGGACGCGACGCCCGTCTTCGCGAGCCGTGACCTCGGGCGCGAGGTCAAGGCGCGCGGGATCCAGATCGCCATCGTCGCCGTGCCGCCCGAAGCGGCCCAGGCGGTGACCGACCAGCTCGTCGCGGCGGGCATCCGGGCGATCCTCAACTTCGCGCCGGCGCGGCTCAAGACGCCCAGGGACGTCCGGCTCAAGAACGTCGACCTCTCCATCGAGCTCGAGACCCTCAGCTTCTACCTCGCCAAGGGCCGCCGGTAGTCTGTTACGCTCTCAGTAGTTCCCGATGTTGACCGACTGGCCGCCGTTTCACGCCCTGGCGAAAGCCCTCGCCGAGGGACACCCCTGTCTGCGCGTCGCCGGGCTCCAGGGGGCGGCGCGCGCGCTGGCCGTAGCCGAGCTGCTGCAGACGACGCCGCGCCCCGCGCTCGTGCTCGTTCCCGGGATCGCCGACGCGCACCGGTTCGCCGGGGACCTCGCGTTCTTCGGCGCCGCCGCCGCCGAGTTCCCGGAGCAGGAGCCGCGCCTCTGGCGGGGCGGGCGGCAGCGGGAGGCGGACGCCGAGCGCGCGCTCGTCTCCCGGCGGCTCGCCGCGGGCGAGCCCGTCGTCGTCGTCGCGACCCCCGCGGGGCTCGACGTGGAGCTGGCGGCGCCCGCCGAGCTCGCCGACCGCACGCTGCGGCTCGGCGTCGGCGACCGCCTGGACCGCGAGCTGCTGCTCGAGGGGCTCGAGCGGGCCGGCTACGAGCGGGTGGACACGGTCGTCGAGGTCGGGCAGTGGAGCCTGCGCGGCGGCATCGTGGACGTGTTCGCGCCGACCCACGCGAGCCCCGCGCGGATCGAGTTCATCGGCGACGACATCGAGTCGATCCGCCTCTTCGACCCGACCTCGCAGCGCTCGGCGGCGGCGCTCGACGAGCTCGTCGTCCTGTCCCTCGCCGCCCCGGCCGACCCGGCCGGGGGGGCGCGGCTCCTCGACTACCTGCCGCCCGCGGCGCCGGTCGTGCTGGACGTCCCGAGCCTGCTCGACGGCGGGACCGAGGAGACGCCGACACGCGCCCCGCTCCGCGCGCGCCTCGCGGGCCGCCAGCTCGTCGAGCTCGTGCTCGTCGAGGGCGCCTCGCGGGGCGGCCCGGCGGGCGCCGCCGTCGAGCTCGCGCTCGAGACCCACGCCGCCCCGCGGTTCACGGGCCGGTTCGGCGAGCTCGCGGCCGAGCTCGGGCGCTGGCGCGCCGAGGGATTCCGCGTGCGCCTGGTGGCCGCCGACCCCCGCCAGGCGGTGCACCTGCGCCAGATCCTGCACGAGCACGACCTCGAAGCCCAGGCGGCGCCCGGGCTCGCGGGCGACGAGCGCCTCGCGGTCGTGGTCGGCGAGTGCTCGGCCGGCTTCGCGATCCCCGCGCTCGGGCTCATCGTGCTCACCGAGGGCGAGGTCTTCGGCGCCCGCCGCCGCGCGCTCCGCCGGCCGAAGTACCAGCGCGGCGCCGCGCTCACGGCGTTCACCGACCTCGAGATCGGCGACGTCGTGGTCCACGAGGACCATGGCCTCGGGCGCTACCTGGGCCTGCGCACGATGACGATCGGCGACCGCGAGGGCGACTTCCTCCTGCTCGAGTACGCCGAGGCCAACCAGCTCTACGTGCCGGTGGAGCGCCTCGACCTGGTCTCGAAGTATCTCGGCGCCGACGCGGCCGCGGCGCGCCTCGACCGGCTGGGCGGCGCCTCCTGGCAGCGCGTGAAGGACTCGGTGCGGGCGGCGCTGCGCGAGATGGCGGAGGAGCTGCTCCGCCTCTACGCCCGGCGCGCCGTCGCCCTGGGCCACGCGTTCTCGCCGGACGCGCCGTGGCAGCGCGAGTTCGACACGGCGTTCCGGTTCGAGGAGACCCCCGATCAGCTCCGCGCGATCGAGGACGTCAAGCGGGACCTGGAAATGCCCCGCCCGATGGACCGGCTCGTCGCCGGCGACGTCGGCTACGGCAAGACCGAGGTCGCGCTCCGCGCCGCCTTCAAGGCGGTCGCCGACGGCGCCCAGGTCGCCGTCCTCGTGCCGACGACCGTGCTGGCCCAGCAGCACTGGGCGACGTTCGCCGACCGGTTCGCGCCCTTCCCCGCGCGCGTCGAGCTGCTCTCGCGCTTCCGCTCGCCTCGGGAGCAGAAGGCGGTCGTCGAGGGGCTCCGCATCGGGACCGTGGACGTCGTGATCGGGACGCACCGGCTCCTCAGCCGGGACGTGGAGTTCAAGAACCTGGGGCTGCTCGTCGTGGACGAGGAGCACCGCTTCGGCGTGGCGCACAAGGAGCGCATGAAGCAGCTGCGCGCCTCGGTGGACGTGCTCGCGCTCACGGCGACGCCCATCCCGAGAACCCTCTACATGTCGCTCTCCGGCGTGCGGGACATGTCGGTGATCGAGACGCCGCCCCTCGACCGGCTGCCCGTCGAGACGCTCGTCCGCCGCTTCAGCCGGGCCGTGATCAAGGAAGCGCTCGAGCGCGAGCTGGAGCGCGGCGGCCAGGTGTTCTTCGTGCACAACCGGGTCCAGTCGCTGCCCTCGATGGCGCGCTTCGTCCAGGAGCTCGTGCCCGACGCCCGCGTCATCATGGGGCACGGGCAGATGAAGGAGCGGGAGCTGGAGGCGACGATGATCAAGTTCGTCACCGGGCAGGCCGACATCCTGGTCTCGACGGCCATCGTCGAGTCGGGGCTCGACATCCCGGCGTCGAACACCATCATCGTCAACCGCGCCGACCGCTTCGGGCTCGCCCAGCTCTACCAGCTCCGGGGCCGCGTGGGGCGCGAGCGGCAGCAGGCTTGGGCCTACCTGCTCGTGCCCGCGGACGGCCGCGTGGACGAGCGGGCCCAGCGGCGCCTGCGGGCCCTCCAGGACCTCACCGAGCTCGGCTCCGGCTTCAAGCTCGCCCTGCGGGACCTCGAGATCCGGGGCGCCGGCAATCTCCTGGGCGCCGCGCAGCACGGGCACGTCGCCGCCGTCGGCTACGACCTTTATTCGAAGCTCCTCGCCGAGGCCGTGCGAGAATTGAAGGGCGAACCTCCCGTGGCCACGGTCGATCCGGTGATCAGCGTGCCGGTGGAAGGGTTTCTCGCCGAGGACTATGTCCCCGAGGTCAACCAGCGGCTCGCCCTCTACAAGCGCCTCGGCGGGGCCTCGAGCGACGCCGAGGTCGAGGACCTCGCCGCCGAGCTCGCGGACCGGTTCGGCCCGCCGCCGCCCGAGGCGGTGCAGCTCCTCGACACCGTGCGCGTCCGCGTCGCCGCCCGGGCGCTCGGGGTGGAGAAGATCGAGGCCGGCGACGGCACGGCGCTCCTCACGTTCGCGCCCGCGACCCGCCTCGATCCCGAGCGGCTCGTCCGCGCCATCCACGGGAGCCGGGGACGCCTCCGGATGAAGCGCGAGTACACGATCGAGGCGGCGATCGACCACGGCCCGTGGCCCGCCGTGCGCGACTCGCTCCTGCGCCTGCTCGCGGAGCTCGGCCGCACGTGAGGCGCCGGCTCGCGGTGGCCGGCCTCCTGGCCCTCGGGCTCTCCGGGTGCGCCCTCCCCGGCTGGGTGCCGTTCATCGGGAAGAAGAAGGAGGAGCCGCGGGCGGCGGCCGCGGCCCCGCGTCCGGCGCCGGCCCGTCCGCCCGGGGCCGCGACGCCGGCCCCGCCCGCCGAGACGCCCCGCCGCGCGCCGGACGAGCAGGTCAGCGACCGGGTCGTGGCGATCGTCAACAACGACGCGATCACGCTCTCCGAGCTGCAGGAGGCCATCGCCGTCTACCGCTACGAGAGCCGCGACCGGACCGCGCCGACCGACGCGCTGGTCCAGCAGTTCCTGACCCGGATGATCGACAGCCGGCTCCAGCTCCAGGAGGCGGAGCGGGAGAAGGTCATCGTGGACGATGTCGAGGTCGAGGAGGAGCTGGCCGACCGCATGAAGCGGCTCAAGGTGGCGAGCCGCGAGGAGTTCGAGAAGCTGCTCCGCGAGCAGGGCCTCGGCATGGACGCCGTCCGGAAGCGCATCCGCGACTCCCTGCGCGTCCAGCGGCTGATCAACCGCAAGGTCCGGCTCCGCGTCTCGGTGACGGAGCCGGAGATCATGAAGTACCTCGAGGCGAACCGTCGGAAGCTCGAGACGGGTCTCGTCTACCACGCGCGCAACATCCTGGTCGTGCCCGAGGGGGGCGACTCCGACGCCGCCTGGGAGACCGCCCGGATCAAGGCCGACCTCCTGCGCACGCAGATCGTCCAGGGGGCCGACTTCGCCGAGCTCGCGCGCAAGCACTCGCGCGACGCGAGCGCCAAGGACGGGGGGGACCTCGGCAGCCTCAAGCGCGGCGAGCTCGCCCAGGAGATCGAGGCCCAGATCCTGGCCCTCGAGCCGGGCGAGGTCTCGAAGCCCTACCGCTCCGCGCTCGGCTGGCACATCTTCAGGCTCGAGTCCAAGGACAGCCTGGAGGGGGCGGGGCTGGATCGGGCGAAGGCCCAGATCCGGGACATCCTCCTCCGGGAGAAGTACGAGGCGCGCCTGGAGGCCTGGCTCCGGGAGATCAAGGGACGCGCCGTCATCGAGGTGCGGCTGGACCAGCCGTGAAAAGACATTGACTTCTGGCCCTGGGGGTGGGACCCTAACGCTTGGCGTTATCGTTCCAACCCCGCAGAAACCCTGCGCGCACCGTGTAACCGACTCACTTGAAATGCGGCGGCTCGACGCCGCGCCCGGAGCCCGCTGATGAGCGCCCGCCGAGAACGAGGCCAAGGAAGCCAGACCCAGAGCACCGAAGCGCCGAACGGCATGAACCTGTCGGACCTCAAGGAAAAGAGCATCCCCGACCTGAACCAGATCGCGCGCGACCTGAACGTCCAGAACCTCGGGGGGCTGCGCAAGCAGGAGCTGATCTTCAAGATCCTCCAGTCACAGGCGGAGAAGGACGGGCTGATCTTCGCCGAGGGCGTCCTCGAGGTGCTGCCGGACGGGTTCGGGTTCCTCCGCGCGCCGGACTACAACTACCTCCCCGGGCCGGACGACATCTACGTCTCGCCCTCGCAGATCCGCCGGTTCGATCTGCGCACCGGCGACACCATCTCGGGCCAGGTGCGGCCGCCCAAGGACAGCGAGCGGTACTTCGCGCTCCTCAAGGTCGAGGCGATCAACTTCGAGACCCCCGACCAGGCCCGGGAGAAGATCTTCTTCGACAACCTCACGCCGCTCTACCCGATGGAGCGGCTGCGCCTCGAGCACGACCCCGAGAACCTGACGACGCGCGTGATGGACCTGCTCTGCCCGATCGGCAAGGGGCAGCGCGGCATGATCGTCGCCGCCCCGCGCACGGGCAAGACGATGATGCTGCAGTCCATCGCCCACGCGATCGCGGCGAACCACCCCGAGGTCTACCTGATCGTGCTCCTGATCGACGAGCGGCCCGAGGAGGTCACGGACATGCAGCGGACGGTGAAGGGCGAGGTCATCTCCTCGACCTTCGACGAGCCGCCCCAGCGCCACATCCAGGTGGCGGACATGGTCATCGAGAAGGCCAAGCGCCTGGTGGAGCACAAGCGGGACGTCGTGATCCTGCTCGACTCGCTGACCCGCTTCGCCCGCGCGCACAACGCGATCATCCCGTCCTCGGGCAAGGTGCTCTCGGGCGGTCTCGACGCCAACGCGCTGCAGCGCCCGCGCCGCTTCTTCGCCGCGGCGCGGAACGTCGAGGAGGGCGGCTCGCTCACGATCATCGCGACGGCCATCGTGGACACCGGCAGCCGCATGGACGACGTGATCTTCGAGGAGTTCAAGGGCACGGGCAACATGGAGGTCCACCTGGACCGCCGGCTCATGGACAAGCGCGTCTTCCCGACGATTAACATCGAGCAGTCCGGGACGCGGAAGGAGGAGCTCCTCCTCGAGAAGGACGAGCTCCAGAAGGTCTGGCTCCTCCGCAAGGCCCTCTCCCAGCTCAACCCGGTCGAGGGCATGGAGCTCCTGCTCGACAAGCTCAAGCTGACCCGGTCCAACAAGGAGTTCCTGGCCTCGATGCACTCGATGGGCTAAGGGCGTGGTATCCTTGGGCTCTTGGAGGAGGTCGCGATCGTGAAGGTGGGCATTCATCCGGAGTATGTGGACACGACAATCACCTGCGCGTGCGGGGAAGTGGTCCGCACCCGCTCGACCCGAGCGGAGATCCGGGTGGAGATCTGCTCCAAGTGCCATCCCTTCTACACCGGGAAGCAGAAGCTCGTCGACACGGCCGGGCGCATCGAGCGCTTCCAGCGGAAGTACAGGCGCCAGACCGCGGCGTCGTAGCGACCGTTCCGAAACCGGCTGGGATCGGCTCCCGCCGGTTTTCTGTTTGCTGACCCGGGAGGCGCCGAGCCGTGATGCTGTTTGACAAGCTCCGCCAGATCGACGAGCGGTCCGACGAGCTCGCGCGCCTGCTCGCGGAGCCGGCCATCTTCTCGACCCCGACCGAGTACGCCCGCCTCCGCAAGGAGCACGCGGAGCTCCGGGAGGTCGTCGCGCGCTTCGCCGAGTACCGCGACGTCCTCCGGCGCCTCGGCGAGGCCCGCCACATCCTCGCCGAGGGCGGTGAGCGTGAGCTCCTGGAGCTGGCGCAGGCCGAGATCGACGACCTCGTCACGCGCGCGGCGGAGCTCGAGGAGGAGCTCAAGCGCCTCCTGCTCCCGCGCGACCCGAACGACGAGAAGAACGTCTTCGTCGAGATCCGCGCGGGCGCGGGCGGCGACGAGGCGGCGCTGTTCGCGGCCGACCTCGCGCGCATGTACACGAAGTACGCCGAGCGCCAGCGCTGGCGGGTCGAGGTCATGGACGCCAGCGCCACCGGCGTCGGCGGCTACAAGGAGATCATCCTCTTCGTCCAGGGCCGCGGGGCGTGGAACCGGCTGAAGTTCGAGCGGGGCGTCCACCGCGTGCAGCGCGTGCCCGTCACCGAGTCCGCCGGGCGGATCCACACCTCGACCGTGACCGTCGCCGTGCTGCCCGAGGCGGCGGACGTCGACGTGAGAGTGGACGAGAAGGACCTCCGCGTCGACGTCTACCGCTCCTCCGGCCCGGGCGGGCAGGGCGTGAACACGACCGACTCGGCTGTGCGCATCACGCACGTGCCGAGCGGGCTGGTCGTCACCTGCCAGGACGAGCGCTCGCAGATCAAGAACCGGGCGAAGGCGATGCGGGTGCTCAAGGCGCGCCTGCTCGAGCGCGCGCAGGAGGAGCAGCAGGCGGCGATCGCCGCCGACCGCCGGAGCCAGGTCGGGACCGGGGAGCGCAGTGAGCGGATCCGCACCTACAACTTCCCGCAGACCCGCGTCACCGACCACCGCATCGGGCTCACGCTGCACCGCCTGCCCGCCGTGCTGGAGGGAGACCTGGACGAGCTGATCGAGGCGCTCGCGGCGGCCGAGCAGGCGGCGCGCCTGCAGCGGGTGGCCGGCTGATGGCCGTCGTGACCGGGCGGCTCGCGCTCCGCGGGCAGCTCGCCGCGGCGACGGCGACCCTGGCGGCGGCGGGGATCGCGACGCCGCGCGTGGACGCCGAGTGGCTGCTCGCCGGCGTCCTCGGCGTCGGACGCTTCGACCCCGGGCTCGCCGCCGACGCCGCGCTGCCCCCCGCGCTCGCCGCGCGGTTCGAGGCGGCCGTCCGGCGCCGCGCGGGCCGCGAGCCGCTCCAGCGCATCCTCGGGTGGGAGGCGTTCCGCGGCCTGCGCCTCCGCCTGACCGGCGACGTGTTCGTGCCGCGTCCCGAGACGGAAATGCTCGTCGAGTGGGCGCTCGAGCTGCTGCCCCCGCCCCGGCCCGGGCGACGCCCGCTCGCGGTGGACCTCGGCACCGGCTCGGGCTGCATCGCCTGCGCGCTCGCGGCGGAGCGTCCCGATGCGGACGTGGTCGCGCTCGACGTCTCGCCCGCGGCGGCGGCCGTCGCGCGGGACAACGCCGCCGCGCTCGGGCTCGGGACGCGCGTCCGCGTGGTCGCGGGCGACCTCGTCGGCCCCCTCGCCGCGGCGCGGGCGGACCTCCTCGTGAGCAACCCGCCGTACATGGCGAGCGCGCTCCTGGCCGGGCTCGAGCCCGAGGTGCGGGAGCACGAGCCGCGCCTGGCGCTCGAGGCCGGCGCGGACGGGCTCGCCGTGACGCGGGCGCTCGTCGCCGGAGCGCGCCGCGTGCTCCGCCCCGGCGGCGCGCTCGTGCTCGAGACGGCGGGACGGGGCCAGGTGGAGGCCGTGCGGGGCCTGCTCGGCGCCGCGGGGTTCGCCGAGGTCGCCGTCCGCGCCGACTTGGCGGGCGTGGCGCGGTTCGTCGCGGGGCGGGCCTGATGCCGGCGTGGCTCGAGATCGACGGCGGCGTCCCGCTGCGCGGCCAGGTGGCCGTGAGCGCCGCCAAGAACGCCGCGCTGCCGGCGCTCGCCGCGGCGCTGCTCACGTCCGAGCCCGTCCATCTCGAGAACGTCCCCGCGCTCGCCGACGTGGCCACGATGGCGGGCCTGCTCGAGACGCTCGGCGCCTCGCTGGCGCGCGACGGCGCCGGGATGCGGGTGCGCGTGGAGCGCCTGCGGAGCGACCTCGCGCCGTACGAGCTCGTGTCCACGATGCGCGCCTCGGTGCTCGTGCTCGGGCCGCTCGTCGCGCGGCACGGCAGCGCGCGCGTGGCGCTCCCCGGGGGCTGCGCGATCGGGCCGCGGCCGATCGACCAGCACCTGAAGGGGCTCGCGAGGCTCGGCGCCGAGATCGTGATCGAGAACGGCTACGTGATCGCGCGCGCGAGCCGGCTCAAGGGCGCCCGGATCACGACCGATCTCGTGACGGTGACGGGGACCGAGAACCTCATGATGGCCGCCGCGCTCGCCGAGGGCACCACGCTGATCGAGAACGCCGCGCGCGAGCCCGAGGTGGACGACCTCGCCGCGCTGCTCACCGCGATGGGCGCCCGCATCCACGGCGCGGGCACGACGCGGCTCGAGATCGAGGGCGTACCCGAGCTCGCCGGCGCCACCCACCGCATCGTTCCGGACCGCATCGAGGCGGGCACGCTGATCGTGGCGGGCGCGATCACCGGCGGCGACGTGACCGTCACGGGCGTCGTGCCCGACCACGTCTCGGCGGTGCTCGCGAAGCTCGAGGAGTGCGGCGTCGGGCTGGAGGTGGGGCCCACGTGGGTCCGCGCGCGCGGGCCCGCGCGCCCGCAGGCCGCGGACGTCACGACCAGCCCCTACCCGGGGTTCCCCACCGACATGCAGGCGCAGCTCATGACGCTCCTGGGGCTCGCGGACGGCCAGTCGCGCGTGACGGAGACGATCTTCGAGAACCGCTTCATGCACGTGGCCGAGCTCGGCCGGATGGGCGCGCGGATCGAGACCGACGGCGCGATCGCGATCGTCCAAGGCGTCCCGGGCTACCAGGGCGCGCCGGTGATGGCCTCCGACCTGCGGGCCTCCGCGGCGCTGGTGCTCGCGGGCCTCGCCGCGCGGGGCCGCACGACGGTCGCGCGCGTCTACCATCTCGACCGGGGCTACGAGCGGCTCGAGGCCAAGCTCGCGGCGCTCGGCGCGCGGATCGAGCGGCGCGCATGAAGGACCGCCTGACGCTCGCCCTGCCCAAGGGCCGCCTCCTCGACGGCGCGCTGGCGCGGCTCTCCGCGCTCGGCGTGGACGGGATCGATCCGGACTCGCGGCGCCTGATCTTCACCGACGCCGCGCGCGGCCTCCGGGTGCTGTTGCTGAAGCCCGCCGACGTGCCGGCGTACGTGCTGTACGGGGCGGCCGACCTGGGCATCGTCGGCAAGGACATCCTGCTCGAGCAGGAGCCCGACGTGTACGAGCCCCTCGACCTCGGCTTCGGCGCCTGCCGGCTCGTCGTCGCGGAGCCGCGCGAGCTGTGGGAGCGCGACGATCCCGCGAAGTGGTCCTGGGTCCGGGTGGCGACCAAGTACCCGCGGCTGACCGAGCAGTACTTCACGGGCCGCGGGATCCAGGTGGAGATCGTGCGCCTCGACGGCTCGATC
>MGBU01000263.1 GCA_001790205.1 Candidatus Rokubacteria bacterium GWA2_73_35
TGAAGGAGAAGCTGGAGCGGTTCCTGGGATGAGCTGCCACGACGCGCGCGAGCTGTTCTCGGCGCTGCTGGACGAGGCGCTCGGGGCCGACGAGCGCCCCGCGCTCGACGCTCACCTGGCCGGCTGCGCCGAGTGCCGGCGCGAGCTGGAGCGCTTCCGCGGCGCGGTCGCGCTCGTGCGCGGGCTCGAGCCCGCGCGCGCGCCGGCGGGCTTCGTGGACCGCGTGCTGGCCGCGGCGCGGCCCCTGCCTTGGTGGCGGCGCCTCGCGCGGGCGCTCGTGTTCCCGCTGCCCGTGAAGCTGCCGCTCGAGGCCGCGGCGATCGTGCTGGTCGGCGTCATCGTGGGCCTCGTCTACCGCCAGACGCCGGAGCTCAGGCAGGCGGTGCGGGTGGACGAGGTGACCGCGCCGCGGGCCATCGAGCCGCGCCCGGCCGCGCCCGCGCCGCCCGCCCCGGCGCCGGCCCGCGAGCCGGCGGATGCGCGACGTGACGCGGACGCGGCCCGCGCGCGCCAGGAGGCCGCGGCCGCGAAGGCGCCGGCCACGGCGCCGCCACCCGCCGTCCAGTCGTACGCCGCGCCGGCGACGCCGCCGGCCCCCGCGGAGCCACGGGCGGGCGACGCGCCAGCGCCCGTGGCCCCTCCCGCCGTCCAGGCGCCGAGGAGCGCCGTAATGGCCAAGCGCGCGCCCGCGGAATCCGAGGCGAAGCTGCGCGATCGGGGCGACACGAGCGGGAAGCCCGACACGGGCGTGAAGCAGGAGGAGCGCGTTGTGGGCGGCGCGGTCGCCGAGACCGACGAGGCCGGGCGTCGCGTCGAGAGCCCCATGAAGAGCGAGGGCCCCACGAAGCGCGAGGCGGGTGCCGAGCGGTACCGCGTCCAGCGCGCGCCGGCCCAAGCCGAATCGCGCGCGCGCGTCGAGCCGGCGGCGCCGCCCTACGTCTCGGGCCGGCTCGTCGCCGCCGACCGCGACGCCGCCGAGCGCGCGCTCGTGGAGCTGGTCGAGCGCGCCGGCGGCGCCCGCCTCTCGCGCCGCGCCGACGCCGAGGGCGTCGTGCTCGAGGTCGTGCTCCCGCGCGCCGCGTGGCCGGCGCTCGCGCGCGAGCTCAGGCGCCTCGGGCGCTGGGAGCCGACGCGCGAGCCCGCCGCCCTGCCCGACCCCGTGCGCGTCGCCGTCCACATCGTCGGCTGAGCCGCCCGTCCGGAAACGCGGCCCGCCCCGGAAACGCCGCCCGCCCGGAAACGCGGTGCGTCCGGAAACGCCGCCCCGGGAACTCCGCCGCCCCGTCCCGGTCTCACCTGACAGACGCAGGCGATTCTGACACTCGGGAGGGACCACGATGCGACGCACGCTGCCGGCACTCCTGCTGCTGCTCACGCTCGCCGCCCCCGCCGCGGGCGCGGCCCCGCAGAGCATCACCCGCGACGCCCAGCGCGACGTGATGCTCACCATCTACAACGGCAACTTCGGCCTCGTGAAGGACGTGCGCGAGGCGCGCTTCCCCGCGGGGCTCGGCGAGGTGCGGTTCATGGACGTCGCCGCGCTGATCGACCCGACGACCGTGCACCTCCGGTCGCTCGGCGACCCGGCCGGGCTCAAGATCCTCGAGCAGAACTACGAGTACGACCTGCTCACGAGCCAGAAGCTCCTGGAGAAGTACGTCGGCCGCCGGGTGCGCCTCTACCAGGGTGACGGTACGTTCCACGAGGCGACCCTCCTGTCCACCAGCGGCCCCATCTTCGAGATCAACGGCCAGATCCACCTCGGCTACGCCGGCCGCCTGGTGCTGCCCGCGCTGCCCGAGAATCTCGTCTCCAAGCCCACGCTCGTGTGGCTCACGCAGAGCCGCTCCGCGGCCCCCCAGCGCGTCGAGGCCTCGTACCTGACCGGCGGGCTCACGTGGAAGGCCGACTACGTCCTGGTGCTCGACGCCGCCGACCGCGCGGGCGATCTCACGGGCTGGGTCACGCTCGACAACAAGAGCGGCGCCACCTACAAGAACGCCGCGCTCAAGCTCGTCGCCGGCGACGTCAACCGCGCGCGGGACGATCGGCGCCTCGGCCGCGTGATGGAGATGGCGGCGAAGGCCGCTTCGGCGGCCGACGCGAGCCGCGACTTCAAGAGCGAGGGGTTCTTCGAGTACCACCTGTACACGCTCGACGGCCGCACGACGGTCAAGGACCAGCAGACCAAGCAGCTCGCGCTCCTGGCGGCGGCCGACGTGCCGGTGACGAAGCAGCTCATCTACTGGGGCGCCCAGGAGTACTACCGGAACAGCTACGGGGTGCCGATCTCGAACCAGAAGGTCGGCGTGTACTTGGAGCTCCGGAACAGCAAGGAGCACCGCCTCGGCCTGCCCCTGCCGAAGGGCAAGATCCGCGTCTACAAGGCCGACGCCTCCGGCAGCCAGCAGCTCGTCGGCGAGGACTGGATCGACCACACGCCGAAGGACGAGCGCGTGAAGATCAAGATGGGCAACGCCTTCGACGTCGTCGGCGAGCGCAAGCAGACCGACTTCCGGAAGCTCGCCGCCAACCTCTGGGAGGTGGAGTGGGAGATCAGCCTGCGCAACCACAAGCAGGAGGCGCAGACGGTCACGGTGATCGAGCCCGTGCCGGGCGACTGGCAGGTCCTGGCCTCGACGCACCGGTACGAGAAGATCGAGGCCCACACGCTCCGGTACGAGATCCCCGTGCCCAGGGACGGCGCCGCGAAGCTCGTCTATCGCGTGCGCATCCGCTCCTGATGCGCCGGCCGCGCGCGCCCGGGAGACCGCGGTCGGGCTGACGCGGGGCGCGCGCGGCTCAGCCGCGCCGGCGCCGGACGTCGCGCGTGGCGCCGAGCGCGGTGAGCCACGTGAGCAGCGCCAGGAGCCACCACATGCGCTCGAAGCCGACGAGCCCGACCAGGAGGCCGAGCGCGACCGCCCCCGTCATGATCCCGAGCTCCCAGGCCGTGTAGAGCGTCCCCAGCGCGCGGCCGCGCTCCTCGGGCGGCACGCGGTCCACGGTCATGGCCATGAGCGCCGGCTGCGCGGCGCCGAAGCCGAGGCCGTAGATCACTCCCGCGAGAACGAGGTCGGCCGTCGTCCGCGCCTGCGCGAGCAGGACGAGGCCGAGCCCGGCCAGGACCAGCGCGGGCGCGACGACGAGGCGCCGGCCGAGGCGGTCGGCGAGCCGGCCGGCCCCCCAGCGGACGGCGAGGCCGGCGAGCGCGAAGACCGTGAACAGGAGGCCGGGGTTGCCGAGCCCCCGCCGCTCGGCGTAGAGCGGCAGGAACGACACGAGCGCGCCGAAGCCCACGTAGAGGCCGAGGATCAGCGCGGCGGGGTAGAGCGCCGCGCGGCTGAACAGGCCGCGTCGCCAAGCGCCGGCGCGGCCCGGGGCCGGGCGCGTCTCCGGCAGCGTCCAGGCGAGCGCGACCGCGCAGGCGGCGATCGCCGCGGACACGAGGAACATCGGCGCGGGGCCGAGGCCCCGGTAGAGCTCGATCCCGAGCCAGGGCCCGATCGCGCTGCCGGTGGTGATCGTCAGGCTGTAGACGCCCATCGCCTCGCCGCGGCGCTCGGGCGGCGAGACGTCGGCGACGACGACGGTCGCGGCGGTCGGCGCCAGCCCCATGCCCGTGCCATGGAAGACGCGCAGCGCGAGGAGCGCGGCAACGCTCCCCACCGCCGTGTAGCCGAGCGAGGCGAGCGCGAAGATCGCGCCCCCCGCGAGGATCAGCGGGCGCCGGCCGAGCGTGTCGGTCAGCACGCCCGCGACCGGCCGCAGCACCATCGCGGTGCCCGCGAAGAGGCCGGTGACGAGCCCCACGTGCACCTCCCGCCCGCCGAGGCGCACGGTGTAGAGCGGGATGACCGAGAGCAGGAGCTGGAAGCTCAGGTAGAAGAGGATCGAGGAGCCGCAGAGCACGAGGAAGGGACGGCCGCCGGCGGGCACCTCCCTCATTCCGGCGCGCGGTCGAGCCGCCGGAGCTGGCGGCGCGAGACCGCGCGGCCCTGGGCGTCGAGGCGCGTGAGCAGGAGATCGCCCGGCTCGCCGGTCACGCCGCCGCCCTCGCTTCGCACCGCCCCGAGCAGCACCGCGCACGTGCTCACCTCCTGGCGCGGCACGCCGTCCGGCTGCGTGAGCAGGCGCCCGGTCTCGTCGACGGCCCACGTCGCCGCCGTGGAGGCCGCGGCCAGCGCGCGGTGGTCCTCGGGCGTGATGGCCTTCTGCGCGGCGAGGTAGCGCAGGGTCGCGTTCGCGGCGAAGACGTAGCGCTGGTGGGGGTAGTACTCGGGGTTACTCCGGTCCACGGTGACGGCCCGCGCCGCGCCCATGCGGACGACCTGCCAGGTGCCGAGCAGGTCGGCGCGCGTGCACGGGCGCAGCGCATCGCGCTCGGCGCGCGGCGCGTCCGGTGCGCTCGCGCGAGCGCCCGGCGCCGTCGCGTCCGGTGCAACCGCGGCGTCGGGAGCCGCCTGGCCGGGGGCCGCGGCCTCCCACGACGCGCAGGCACTCGCCGCCACGAGGACGACGCCGAGCAGGAGGGACGTACGGAAGGCAGGCCGCGCCGCGCTCACCCGCCCATTCTACAGGCCTCTACATGCCTCGGCCGTCACGGCAACAGCTCGAGCGCCCGCGTGAGGCGCGGACCAGCCCGGACCGCGGCGAAGTCGCGACGGTCCGTCGTCAGCACTCGGTAGACGTGTCGTCGCTCGGCGACGGCGGCAACCGTCCCATCGACCAGCCCGAGGTTGAGCTTCGAGAAGCGAGCGTCGAGCTCCAGGGCGCGAACGATGTCAGACGGTAACGGCAGCTCATATTCGTACCGTGTCGCCGGATCGAAGATCTCGGCGACGAGCTTTCGCATGGCGGGCCGATTCCCCCGAAGGAAATAGTCCACCTCGGCGAGGACGAGCCCGGGCACGATGATCACGCTCGCGGACGTCAGGATCCTCTCGTACTCAGGAAAACTCGGGCGGCCGCCATTTGTGCTGGCGAGCGCGCGCAGGAGTCCGCCGGTGTCTGCGATGATCGGCGGACTCAAGCCTCGAGGTCTCGAAAGAGCTCAGATTCGTCCCCGAGCTTGTTGTCCGTCGACTCGAAGAGGCGAGTCGAGGGTGGGCGTCGGCCGGCGTAGTAGCGGGACGCCACCACGCGCAGGCCCTTGCGAATGAGGGCCGAGGCGGAGTGGCCCGCCGCACGAGCCTTCCGCAAGGCTTGCACATCCTCTTCTTCGAGTCGAACCGTCGTCGAAATCAGGCGCGCCATACAGACACCATACACGGGACGAGCGCGTGAAGGCAAGGCAGAGCGGGCGGAGCGCGGCCGGGGCGCGGCTTACCGGCCGCGCTTGGTCAGGTACTCCGGGCCGACGAGCACCTCGCGCGGCTTGGCCCCGTCGCCGGGGCCGATGATCCGGTCCTGCTCCATCATGTCCACGAAGCGCGCGGCCTTGGGGTACCCGAGGCGCATCCGGCGCTGGAGGAACGAGATGGAGGCCTGGCGCTGGCCGATGACGAGCTGCACGGCGTCCCAGTAGAGGTCGTCCCGCACGGCGGCGTCGCCCTCGGCGACCTCCTCCTCGGTCGGGAGCTGGACCTCCTCGTAGACCGCGGTCCCCTGCTTGCGGAGGAAGTCGCAGACCGCGCGCACTTCCTCGTCCGCGACCCAGGCGCCGTGCACGCGCACCTGCTTGTTCGTCCCCGGCGGCACGAAGATCATGTCCCCGCGCCCGAGGAGCTGCTCCGCGCCGTTGCTGTCGAGCACGGTGCGCGAGTCCACCTTCGACGCCACCTGGAACGCGATGCGCGTCGGAAAGTTCGCCTTGATCAGGCCCGTGACCACGTCCACCGACGGCCGCTGGGTCGCGATGAGCAGGTGGATGCCGACGGCGCGCGCGATCTGCGCCAGGCGCACGAGCG
>MGBU01000264.1 GCA_001790205.1 Candidatus Rokubacteria bacterium GWA2_73_35
GCGCCGTCACCCCCGTGGCGACCTTGTCCGGAGTCCCGTGGCAGCTCTCGCAGCGCACCTCCACCTCGTAGTGGCGCTTGGCGTAGACCTGGCCGTCGCCGTGCATCTCGCGCTCGGTGTGGCAGTCGATGCAGGCCAGGCCCCGCTCGAAGTGGACGTCCGCCGGCTGCTTCGTGTAGGCGTGGCCGTGGAGCAGGTCCTGGTCGTACGTGAACGTCTGCCGCCCCTCGGGCGGGGCCTCCATCATCCCGCGCAGGTTCATGGCCGCGCGCGAGCCCCCGTTGTGGCAAGTCGCGCATTGGGTGACCCCGATCCGCTTCGTCAACTGGTGGCGGATGGGGCGGCCGACCTTGCCCCGGGGCATCGCCTGGTCGCCGCCCTGGCTCTTGCCGTCCTCGGCGTAGGGCATGTGGCAGGCCGCGCACCCGGTCCCCCGGAAGTTCCCCCGCACCGCCGTGGGCCGGGTCCAGAGATGGCAGGAGCTGCACTCCTTCCGCAGGAGGTCGAAGACGATGTCGCCCGATTCCTGGAAGCTCGGCAACGGGTCCAGGCGGGCGAGGGCTCCCGCGGGGAGGGGCTGGCCCTTCGGCAACGGCAGGCCCGGCGTCGTCGGCACGGGCGCGAGCGAAAACCGCACCTGCTCCCGCGTGGGCTGGAGCCCGTTCGGGAACAGCGTCCCGCTCTGCGTCCCCGAGCGGTGCGCCATGATGTTCGCCTGCACCTTCTGGGCGATCGTCTTGTGGCAGTCGGTCGCCCCACACGTCTGGGCCACGACGCGGAGGTCGCCCGGATTGACGTACATCCCGGCGTGCGCCGTCTGCTTGTCCTTTGCCCGCGCGTCGCCCCGGTGGCACGTTGTGCACGCGAGCGCGTTCTTGGGGTGCGCGTCCTCGATCCCGCGATGGCAGGCCGCGCACTGGTTGGCGCCCACCCCCGCGCGCGGCGCCGGGCGCGGGGGCGCGGCCGGCGCGTGAGCCGCCGCGTGCGCGAGGGCGCCCGCGCCGCTCGCGGCGACGGGCACCCCGGCGAGGCCCGCGAGCACGACCCGGCGCATCGTCAGCGGCCCGCCCCCAGCACGATCTCGCGGCCCGACTTCGTGATATACGCGACCTGCGAGGCGGCGCCCCAGCCCGCCGTCACCCTGACGCGCTCGACCGCTTCCCCCTGGACGAAGACGGGCCCACCGCCCACCCCCGCGAGCAGGATGAAGCTCGCCGAGGCCGTGAGCACGCTCGGCTGGTCGGTCGGGATCACGAGGCTCGCCGGCGCCGTGGTCGCCGCTGCGGTCCCGGTGAGCGTCACCGTCGTCGAGCTGACGCTCCCGACCTGGCCCTGGACGCGCACCGTGACCGTCGTCCCGGGCGGGATATTGGCCCCCTCGAGGACGACGCTGACCGGGTTCGGCGTCCCCGCGGGCAGCGTCACGTCGGGGCTCGCGAGCGACCCCGTGGGGGCAGCGGGCGCCGGCACCCCCGCGATCGACGCGATTCTCAAGATTGGCGCGTTCGGCAGGACGGCCGAGTTGGGCAGGCCCTGCGACGGCGTCACCCCCTGGAAGTTGACGCTCACCGTAGTCGTGAACGCTTCCAGACGCACCCGCCCGACGCCGCCGGCGCCGCCAGCGGAGAAGCCCGTCCCTGGCCCCCCGGCGCCGCCGCGCACGTCGATCGTGCCCCCGCTGCCCGCGAGCGTCGTCGCGACCAGCCGCACCGCCCCGCCGCTGCCGCCGCCGCTCGCGCCGGGGCCAAAGGTGTTGAACCCGAACGAGCCCCCCGCGCCGCCGCGCGCCAGGATCGTCCCGCTGAAGGTGAGCGTCCCCGACGAGGCGATGACGAGCGCGCCGCCGCCGCCCCCGCCGCCCCAGCCGGTGTTGCCGAACGCCGCGCCCCCGCCCCCGCCCCCGGAACCGCCGACGATCGGCAAGAGCGCCGCCGTGCCGTAGGTCGTCCCGCCGCCGCCCGCCGTGCCGCCCGCGCCCGCGGCGCCGGCGGTCTGGAAGCCGCCGCCCCCGCCCCCGGCGTTGGCCGCGGTGCCGCCGATGCCGCCGCCGGGGCCGACGCCGGTTCCCGCCGTGGTCGAGACGATGCCGCTGGCCCCCGCGCCGCCGGCGAACCCGCCCGGGCCGCCGAGGCCCCCGTTCGGGGCGAGCAGGGTCGCAAAGGCCCCCGCGCCCCCCGGCGCGCCGATCAGATCGAGCGTCCCCGCGATCGTCACGTCCCCGGAGGCGAGCAGGATCACCGGCGTGTTGGCCGCGTTCCGCGCGAACGTCACCGTGACTCCGGCCGGGATCGTGACCGTCGTGAAGTGGAAGATCCCGCTCGGCGGCACCGTCAGCGTGACGTTGCTCGCCGGGGTGAACGCCCCGTCGGCCCCCGTGCTCCCGCTGTTGAAGGTCTGCGCCTGCGCTGCGTCGCCAGCCGCCACGAGCAGCGCCCCGCCCACGCCCAGCACCGTGAGAAGCCCTCGCATGGTGATCACCCTCCGCCTACTCCACCGTGAAGAGGTTGCCGCCCGTGCCGAGCGCCGAGGACGTCCCGCCGGGGGCCGTGAGCTTCACCACCCGTGGTCCGGGCGCGGCGCCCGGCGCGATCGAGACCTCGACCGTCGCCGTGCGCCCGTCCCCGCTCACGCTCAAGCTCAGCACCGTCAGCGCGCTGTCCGGGACGTTACCGAGGAGGAACGCGACCTCGGTGGCGCCCGTCAGGCCCGCGCCGGTGAGCGTCAGGACGAGGCTCCCCGTACCGGCGGCGCCGGCGGCGGGCACGGCCGCGGTGAGCACGGGCTCGTGAGCGACGGCGACCACGGGCGCCACCACGACCCGGGCGCCCCCCTCGCCCACCACGACGCTCAGCAGCCCCAGGACGTTCCGGTCCGCCGCCAGCGCCGGCTCGGCCCGCCTCACGCTCACCGGCGCCGCTGCCAGGAAGCTCGGCGGCGGCGGCTGGGTCACCGTGAACGGCAGCGCGACCACCGTGAGGCCGCGGATCTCGCAGGCAACGGGTCCGAGCGGCGTTGCCGGGTCCAGGACCAGCTCGAGCGTGAGCGCATCGAAGTCGGTGCGGATGTTCTGGACGCCGACGCCCGGCGTCGTGCAGACGGCGCTCGCGCCGATCAGGTTCCCGCCGGTGACCGTCAGCGGCACGGTCGTGCCCCGGAACCCGCTCGCCACCGAGGTCCCCGCGAAGGTCGTCGTCTGGCTGAGCCCGCTTTCGCGCGTGACGCGAAGCAAATTGCCCACGGAATCGTAGTGGTACGACCCGGCTTCGCCGTCTTCTCGGATCACTCGCGCCAGTCGCCCGAGGTCGTCGTAGAGGAAAACAATATCCGCGACGGCGGCCGGGGGGCCGAGGAGCAGCGCGCCCATGATGAAGGCGACCGCGCCGGGCCACGCGTGGCGCAGGCCCAGCCGCCCGGCGTGGCGCCGGAGCACTGGATGGTGCGAGCGAGTCTTGCGAACTCCGTGTTGGGACACCCGTAGGTGGGACCGTAGGCGAGCCCGGATGCCGAGTCAAGGCTTTTCTGGGATTTTTGCGCTATTTTCCTGTGCACAACTCCCTGGGCAGAGTGCAACCATTTCTGTGCACTCTGGACCGACCAGCGGCCGTTCCGTCGCGGTGAAGGACTTTAAAGTTCGTGGGTTGGCGCAGCCCGGCACCTGGCGAGCGCCTTGCTTCACGCGCGACGCGCTGCGCCAACCGCCGGGCCAGGGGAGCGCGCTGGGGGCCCTGTGAGGGACGCCGGCTCGCCCGCTGGGCACTGATTCATTTGGTGGTGTGAAAAACCCGCACGCGCCTCATTGCGCCGCTAACTGACCGGTCAGTAAGCTCGGCGCACATGCGCACGGGCGAGCAACGCGCGCGACCCCGGCAGGGCCTCTCCAGGGAGCGGATCCTCGCCGAGGCGGCGCGGATCTTCAACCGGCTCGGCTACCACGGCGCGACGCTCGACGACGTCGCCAGGGCACTCGGCGTCACCAAGGCCGCGCTCTACTACCACGTCGCCAACAAGGAAGAGCTGCTCTTCCAGTGCTGCAAGGTGGCGATCGCGATCGGCCTGGAGGGCATCCGCCGAGCGCAGGCCGAGACCGCCGCGCCCGACGAGCAGCTCCGGCGCGCGCTGGCCGCCTACATCGAGGGCATGACCGACCAGCTCCGCGGCAGCGTGGTGATCCTCGAGGAGGGGACGCTCTCGCCCGAGCACTACCGCGAGGTGAAGGCCGAGCGCGACGAGTACGAGCGGGAGCTCCGGGGGATCATCGCGCGCGGCGTCGCGCAGGAGGTGTTCGTGCCGTGCGACTTGCGCCTCGTCGGCTTCGCGCTGCTCGGCGCCATGAACTGGATCCCGAAGTGGTACAGCCCCGCCGGCAGCCGCTCCGGGCGCGAGGTCGCCGAGGTCTTCGCCGCGTACCTCGTGCGCGGGCTCCAGGCGAGCGGCCGCGCGCCGGCGCTGACGGCGGGCGCGCCGTGAACTTCGCACTCACGCCCGAGCAGGCCCAGCTCCGCCAGGCGGCGCGCGAGTTCATGCGGCGCGAGTGCCCGCCCGAGGTCGTCCACACGGCCCTCGCGGAGGGCCGCCACTCCGAGGCGCTCTGGCGCCGGATGGCCGAGCTGGGCTGGCTCGGCGTGGCGATCGACGAGCGCTACGGCGGCTCGGGCGGCGACATCCTCGACATGGCGATCCTGATGGAGGAGCTGGTGCGGGGCGAGCCGGCGATCGGCCCGTACTTCAACACGGTGTGCTTCGGCGGCAAGTCGATCGGCTTCTTCGGGAGCGAGGCGCAGAAGGAGTTCTTCCTGCCCCGGATCACCCGCGGCGAGTGCGTGTTCGCGCTCTCGATCACCGAGCCGGGCGGGGGCACCGACGTGCTCGGCGCGATGCAGACGCGCGCCGAGCGCAACGGCGACGGCTGGGTGCTCGACGGCGCCAAGATGTTCACCTCGGCCGCGCAGCGCGCCGACTACCTGCTGGTCGTCGCGCGCACGAACCGCCGCGTCGAGAAGCCGGCCCAGGGGATCACGCTCTTCGTCGTGCCGCGGGCGGCGCCGGGCATCACGGTGCGGAAGATCGACACGCTCGTGCCGATCGAGGACACGAACGCGGTCTTCTACGACGGCGTCCGCCTGCCCGCCGACGCGGTGCTCGGCGAGGAGGGGCGCGGCTTCTACCAGCTCCTCGCCACGCTCAACAACGAGCGCATCCTCGGCGGCGCCGCCGCGCTCGGCTGCGGCGTGGCCGCCTACGAGGCCGCGCTCGCCTACGCCCGCCAGCGGACCGCGTTCGGGAAGATCATCGGCCAGCTCCAGGCGATCCAGCACTACCTCGCCGACATGGCGACCGAGCTGGACGCCGCACGCCTGATGGTCCACCGGGCGGCGTGGCTCCAGAGCCAGGGACGCGAGTGCGGCGCCGAGGCGACGATGGCGAAGATGTACGCGGCCGACGTCGCGGTGCGCGCCTGCGACCGTGCGATCCAGATCCACGGCGGCATGGGGCTCACGAGCGAGGTCGAGGTGGCGCGCTACTGGCGCCTGGCGCGGCTCTGGCAGATCGGCCCGATCACCAACGAGCAGTGCCGCAACATCATCGCGCAGCTCCGTTGCGAGCTGCCGCGCTCGTACTGAGGGGGCGCGGTGTACGACCCGGCGCGCGTGGCCGAGCTCAGGAAGAAGCAGGCGGTGTGGGAGGAGGCCGTGCGCGAGCTGCTCGCCGCCGCCGGGGCGCCGCCCTCCTCGGGCGAGACCCAGTCGGGGCTCCCGCTCAAGCCCCTCTACACGCCGGCCGACGTGGGCGACCTCGACTACGCCGCCGACCTCGGCTTCCCCGGGGAGTTCCCGTACACGCGCGGCGTGCGGGCGACGGGCTACCAGGGCAAGGAGTGGACGCGCCGCCAGGTCGTCGGCCTCGGGACGGCCGAGGAAACGAACGCGCGGCTGCGCTACCTCTTCGCCCAGGGGCAGACCGGCTTCTCGGTGTGCGGCATGGGCTACACCAACTACGACTCCGACGCCGAGGAGGCGCTCGGCTTCGTCGGCCGGGGCGGCGTCTGGATCGACACGCTCGCCGACGTCGAGACCCTGTTCGAGGGGATCGACATGCGCGCGATCACGATCAACCAGATCGGCTCGTCGATCCCGGTCTTCGCGATGATCCTGGCCGTCGCGGACGCGCGCGGGATCCCGTGGCGCGAGCTGCGCGGCACGATCCAGAACTGGGTCGAGCCCGGCGGCGAGGGGCCCGAGCGCCGCGGCAACGGCGGCGTGGACATCCTCGAGTTCTGCGCGCGCGAGATGCCCGACTGGAACAGCGCCAGCATCTCGGTGCGGAACACGCGCGACCAGGGCTGTACCGCGCCCCAGGAGGTCGCCTTCGGGTGTTTCCAGGGCGCCTACACGCTCGCCGCCGGGGTGGCGCGCGGCCTCGACCCGAACCGGCTCGCCTCCCGGATCTCGTTCTTCCTCTCGGCCGAGAACGACTTCCTCGAGGAGGTCGCGAAGTACCGCGCGATGCGGCGGCTCTGGGCGCGGCTCGTCCGCGAGCGGTTCGGGGCGACGGACCCGCGCGCCTGGATGTGCCGGTTCCACGTGCAGACCTCCGCCCTGAACCTCACCCGCCAGCAGCCGCTCAACAACATCGTCCGCTCCGCGCTCCACGCGCTGGCGGCGGCGCTCGGCGGCGCCCAGTCGATGTCGGTGAACTCGTTCGACGAGGTGCTCGCGACGCCGACGCGCGCGGCGGCGACGCTCTCGCTCCGGACGCAGCAGATCGTCGCCTACGAGAGCGGCGTCACCCGGGTGCTGGACCCGCTCGGCGGCTCCTTCTGCGTCGAGGCGCTGACCGTCCAGGTCGAGGCGGCGGCGCGGGAGCTCCTGGCCAAGCTCGAGGGGCTGCCCGACCGCGACGCGTTCGCGCTGATGGGGCAGCTCACGCGCGAGGAGGCGTACCGGCGGCAGCAGGCGATCGACGCCGGCGAGATCAAGCTGGTGGGCGTCAATTGCTTCACCGACTCGCCCGACGAGGAGGACGCGGCGCCACGGGTCGCGCCGCTCCGCTACGACCCCGGCTGGCGCGACAAGCAGGTCCGCCGGCTCGAGGCGGCGCGGCGCGCGCGCGACCCGCGGCGGGCCGAGGCGGCGCAGCGCCGGCTCGGCGCGGCCTACGCCGCGCGGGAGAACGTCGTCGCGCCGATGCTGGAGGCCGTGCGGGCGTACCTCTCGATCGGCGAGATCGCGCGCGTCCGCGAGGCGGCGCTCGGCGAGCCGTTCCGCGCGACCACGTGGAACTTCGGGCGCTGAGCGCAGGGGCCCGACAACCTGGACACGGAGGGGTGAGCACGATGGATCACGACAGCGTCGCCTACGATCGGGACTTCGGCCGCCTCGTGCGGGACCGGACCCAGAGCAACATCCCCGTGAAGAGCGTGTACGGCCCCGCGGACCTCGCGGGGCTCGACTACGCCCGGGACCTGGGCAACCCGGGCGAGGCGCCCTTCACCCGCGGGATCTACCCCGAGATGTACCGTCGCAACCTCTGGCTCAAGTCCCTGATCGTCTGCTACGCGACGCCCGAGGAGACCAACCGCGCGTTCAAGAAGTACATCGCCGCGGGCCAGACGGGGCTCAGGGTCCTGACCGACACCGCGACCCTGTCCGGCGTCGACCCCGACCACCCGCTCGCCCGCTACGACATCATGTGCAACGGCAACCCCACGTTCGCGCTGACCGAGTACGAGACCATGCTCGACGGCATCGCGCTCGAGGGCGTCGACTTCGAGTCGGCGAACTCCACGCCCTCGGGCAGCTTCTTCACCTACGTGTTCCTGGTCGCGCTGATGGAGCAGCGCGGCGCGGATCCCGCGAAGCTCCGGGGCACGAACATCAACGACCCGATCCACGCCTTCATCGTGTACGGGACCCCGGAGTTCCCCCCGGCCCTCGCGCGCCGGGTGAACCTGGACCTCATCGAGTTCGGCCTCCGCCACACGCCCCGGTGGCATCCCTGCACGCCCTGCGGCTACGACATGCGCGACGCCGGCCTCACGTCCCCGCAGGAGATGGCCTTCGTGATCGCCAACGCGCTCCAGTACTACGGGGACGCCGTCACGGAGCGCGGCCTGCCGTTCGACGGCTTCCGACCGCTCGTCTTCTCGATGAGCGCGGAGTCCGACTTCTTCGAGACCATCGCGAAGTTCCGGGCGACGCGCCGGCTGTGGGCGCGGATGGCCCGGGAGCGGCTCGGCGCGACGAGCGCGCGCAACATGGCCTGTCGCATCGGCATCCGCACGGCCGGCAACTCGATCTACCCACAGAAGCCGCTGAACAACACCGCCCGCGTCACGCTCCAGGTCCTGGCCGCCGTGCTCGGCGGCGTGCAGGCGATCGACCCGTCGGGGATCGACGAGACCTTCGGCCTGCCGTCGGAGGAGTCGCGCATCTTCGAGCTGGACCTGCAGCACATCATCGCCCACGAGGGCAACGTGCCGCTCACCGCGGATCCGCTGGGCGGGTCGTACTACGTGGAGTGGCTGACGACGAAGCTCGAGACCGAGGCGACCGCGCTGCTCGACGAGATCGAGCGGCTCGGCGGGATGTGGAAGTGCCTGGAGTCCGGCTGGCTGCGCCAGCAGTTCGACCGGACGACGACCGAGGTCCAGGGGGAGATCGGCGAGAGCAAGCGCCTGATCGTCGGCGCGAACGCGTTCCAGGGGAAGGACGGGGCGATCAGCCGGGCCATCGTCGACGGGGCGTACAAGGTCCCGCCGGACGACAAGCGGTTCGGGGCGATCGACCGGGTCAGGGCGCTCCGCGAGACGCGGGACCAGGCCGCCGTCGCGCGCCGCCTCGGCGACCTGGCGGCCGCCGCCCGCGAGCGGCGCAACATTGTCCGGCCGGCGATCGAGGCCGCGAAAGCGTACGCCACCGTGGGGGAGATCGTGGGGACGATCCGCCTGGCCCATGGCCTCCCGTTCGACCCCTACGAGCGGATCGTGGCCCCGCAGTTCCTCGAGCACGTGGCCTGAGGGAGGGCGACGTCATGGTCGCGAGCCAAGCCGCGGTGCGCGTCCTGATCGGCAAGGTCGGGTTCGATCCCCACGACCGGGGCATCCTCGTCCTCTCGCAGGGGCTCCGCAACGCCGGCATGGAGGTGATCTTCGTCGGCAAGTTCCAGACGGCCGAGGAGGTCGTCGCGGCGGCGATCCAGGAGAGCGCCGACGTGATCGCCTTGAGCGACCACTGCGGCGTCATGCGGCTCATCGCCCGGGACGTCCTCTCGGAGCTCGAGCGCCAGGGGGCGACGGAGATCTGCGTCGTGGCGGGTGGGATCATCCCCGAGGAGGACAAGCCCGCCCTCGAGGCCATGGGCGTCACCGGGAACTACGGCATGGGGACGCCCATGGAGGAGATCGTCGGCCACATCGTTGAGCGCGTCAGCCGCCGGGCTCGGGCCCCGGAGCGGGGCTGAGGCCGCGCCCGATGCGCGTCCTGCTGGTGCAGGACTCCACGGGCCACTCGACCGGCTACCACGTGGTCGCGCGCGGGCTGCGCGACGCCGGCCACGAGGTGATCCTGGGGGGCGCCGTGCTCCCGCGGGAGATCGCGCGCCTCGCGGGCGAGGAGGGCGTGGAGGCCATCGGCTACCGGATCATGGACGCCGCCCCGGCGATCCTCGTCGAGCGCCTCGTCGCCGCGCTCGCACGGGCCGGGCTCGACGACGTGCCCGTGGTCGTCGGCGGGATCGTGCCCGACGAGGACCGGCGGCGCCTGGCCGCGCTCGGGGTGGCGGCGGTCTTCGAGCCCGGCGCCACGCTCGAGAGCATCGCCGACTTCTTCCGCGGCCTCGCGCGCGGGACGCCGCGCGGCGCGGCGCGGGGCGCGAGAACGACGGAATGAGCGAGCCGGAGGTCGATGCGGCGACAGCGTCGGGCATCCCCCTGAAGCCGGTCTACGGCCCGGCGGACGCGGGCGCGCTCGACCCCGCGCGCGACCTCGGCCGCCCGGGCGAGCCGCCGTTCACGCGCGGCGTGTACGCCACGATGTACCGCGGGCGCGGCTGGACCGTGCGCCCCCTCGCGGGCTACGGCACCCCCGAGGACACCAACGCGCGCCTGCGCTACCTGCTCGCGCAGGGCGCGACCGGGCTCAACGTCACGTTCGACTACCCGACGCTGCGCGGCTACGACTCGGACGCTCCGGAGGCGCGCGCCGAGGCGGGGCTCGGCGGCGTCGCCCTCGACGGCCTCGAGGACGTGGCGCGGCTCTTCGCCGGCGTCCCGCTCGACGAGGTCAGCGTCTCGCTCGTCGTCTGCAATCCGAGCACGGCGATGATCGTGCTCGCGATGTACGTCGCGGCGGCGCGCCGCCGCGGCGTGGCGTGGGACCGCCTGGCCGGCACCTGCCAGAACGACTTCCTGATGGAGTGCGCGGTGACGACCGCGCCGGCGCCCCTGCCGCCCCGCGCCGCCTTCCGCCTCGCGTGCGACACGATCGCGTGGAGCGTCGAGCACCTGCCGCGCTGGCACCCGATCAGCTTCGTCGGCTACAACCTCGAGGAGGCCGGGGCGACGGCCGTCCAGGAGCTGGGGCTCGTCCTCGCCCACGCGCGCGCCGTCGTGCGCGAGCTCGGGCGCCGCGGCCTCGCGGTCGACCGGGTCGCGCCCCGCCTCAGCTTCTTCTTCGCGGCCACGAACGACTTCTTCGAGCAGGTCGCGAAGTACCGCGCCGCGCGGCGCCTCTGGCACCGGATGATGCGCGAGGAGTTCGCTTCGGTGGACCCGCGCGCGTGGGCGCTCAGGTTCCACGTCCAGACCTCCGGCGTCGCGCTCACCGCCCAGCAGCCCCAGGTCAATATCGTCCGGTCGGCCTACCACGCGCTCGCGGCCGTCCTCGGGGGCGCGCAGTCGCTGCACGTGTCGGCCTGCGACGAGGCGCTCGGGCTCCCGACCGAGGAGACGATCCGCCTCGGGCTCCGCACCCAGCAGGTGCTCCAGCACGAGACCGGGGTCGCCGCGACGGCCGACCCGCTCGGCGGGAGCTACTTCGTCGAGTCCCTGACCTCCGCGGTCGAGGAGCGCGTGCGCGCCTACGTCGCCGGGATCGAGGCCCTGGGCGGGATCGTCGAGGCGACCGAGCGCGGCTGGGTGCACGCGGAGCTGGCGCGCTCGGCGTGGGAGCACCAGGCGGCCGTCAAGGACGGGCGGCGCCCGGTGGTCGGCGTGAACTGCTTCGTCGAGGGCGAGGAGCCGCCGCGCGAGGTCTTCGTCCAGCCTCCCGCGGCGTCGCGCCAGGCCGAGCGGCTCGGCGACTGGCGGCGCCGGCGGGACGCGGCGGCGGTGGCGCGCGCGCTCGACGCGCTCGGGCGGGCGCTCGAGGGCGGGGCCAACGCGTTCCCGCCCGTGCTCGCGGCGGTCGAGGCCGGCGCCACGCTCGGCGAGGTCCACGCCCGCGTGCGCACGGCGGCCGGCGCGTGGACGCTGCCGCTGTTCGGCCCTGGGGCCGCGTGAAGGCGGTCGTGGCGCTCCTCGGGCTCGACTCGCACTGGCGCGGCGCCGTCGTGGTCGCGCGCGCGCTGCGGGACGCGGGCGCCGAGGTGGTCTATCTCGGCAACCAGTTCCCGGCGGCGCTCGCCGCGATGGCGCTCCAGGAGGACGCGCGCCTGCTCGCGGTCTCGAGCCTGTCGGGCAGCCACGGCACGCTGGTGCCCGAGCTGATGCGGCTCCTCCACGAGCGGGGCGGCGGCGGGATCCGCGTCGTGGTCGGCGGCGCCATCCCGCCGGCCGACGTCCCGGCGCTCCGCGCCGCGGGCGTGTCGGACGTCTTCCCGCCCGGTCGGCCGCTCGACGACCTGCTGGGGCTGGTGCGCGGACTCCTCGCCGAGGAGCGGGTGCGACAATGACCGCCCGGCGCCTCGAGACCATCACGGTCGAGCGCGCGGGCCCCGTGGCGACCATGACGGTCGCGCGCCCCGAGGTGCGGAACGCCCTCGACCCGGCGACGATCCGCGAGCTCGACGCCGTGCTCGCCACGCTCGAGGAGGACGAGGCGCTCCTGGCCGTGGTCCTCACGGGCGGGGGCGACGAGGTGTTCGTCTCAGGCGGCGACCTCAAGGCGCTCCAGCAGGTCGCGGGCGCCGAGGCCGGGCGCCGCATGGCGCGCGCGACCCAGCGTGTGTTCGCGCGGCTCGAGGCGCTCGAGGTGCCCGTGATCGCGGCGATCAACGGCGCCGCGTACGGCGGCGGCACCGAGCTGGCCGCCGCGTGCGACATCCGCGTCGCGACGGAGACCGCGAGCTTCGGCTTCAAGCAGGCGAAGCTCGGCATCATGCCCGCCTGGGGGCTCAGCTACCGCCTGCCGCGGATCGTCGGGCGCTCGACGGCGCTCGAGCTGCTGCTGACGGGCCGGACGCTCACGGCGCGCGAGGCGCACGAGGTCGGCTTCGTGGACCGCGTCGTCGGGCCGGGCGCGGCCGGCGAGGCGGCGCGCGAGCTGGCGCGGACGATCGCCGAGAACCCGCCGCTCTCGGTGCGGCTCATCAAGCAGGCGGTCCTCGGCGGCCGCGACGCGCCCGCCGAGGCGGCCGGGGTGCTGGAGGCGGCGCTGTTCGGGCTCGCGTGGGGCTCCGAGGACCACGACGAGGCCGTGCGTGCGTTCTTCGAGAAGCGCGCGCCGCGCTGGACGGGCCGGTAGTGCGAGCCGCAGGGCGGCCGCGGTGCCGCAGGCACGCGCGCCCGAGGCGAGCCTACGTGAGGACACAGTAGATGGACGCGGGCGAGCGGATCGAGGCCGAGCGGGCGCGGTGGGCGCGGGCGCACCTGGCGCGGCCGCCGGCGCCCGAGGCGCTGCCCTGCGGGATCCCCGTCGAGCCCCTCTACACGCCCCGCGACGTCGAGGGCGACTACCTCGAGCGGCTCGGCTTCCCGGGCGAGTACCCGTTCACCCGGGGCGTGTACCCGACGATGTACCGGGGGCGCCCCTGGACGATCCGCCAGTACGCCGGCTTCGGCGCCGCGGAGGAGTCGAACCGGCGCTACCGGTACCTGCTCGAGCACGGGCAGACGGGCCTCTCGGTCGCCCTCGACCTGCCCACGCAGTGCGGCTACGACTCCGACGACCCGATGGCGGAGGCCGAGGTCGGGCGCGTGGGCGTCGCGATCGACACGCTCCGCGACATGGAGATCCTGCTCGACGGCCTGCCGCTCGACCGGGTCAGCACGTCCTTCACGATCAACGGGACCGCCGCGATCCTCCTGGCGATGTACGTGGCCGTCGCCGAGGCCCAGGGCGTCCCGCCCGCGCGGATCGCCGGCACGATCCAGAACGACATCCTGAAGGAGTACGTCGCCCGCGGCACGTGGATCTTCCCCGTCGAGCCCTCGCTGCGCCTCATCGCCGACACGATCGAGTTCTGCGCCGAGCGCCTGCCGCGCTTCAACCCGATCTCGATCGCCGGCGCGCACTTCCGCGACGCCGGCGGCACCGCGATCCAGGAGGCGGCCTACACGCTCGGCGACGCCTTCGCGTACGTCGAGACCGTGCGCGCGCGCGGCATCGAGGTGGACCGCTTCGCGCCGCAGCTCTCGTTCTTCTTCTACACGTACACGGACGTCTTCGAGGAGGTCGCCAAGTACCGCGCGATGCGCCGGCTCTGGGCGCGCGCGATGCGCGAGCGCTTCGGCGCCCGCCGGCCCGAGTCGCTGATGTTCCGCTTCGGCAACGTGTGCGGCGGCCACTCGCTGACGCGCGAGGAGCCGCTCAACAACATCACGCGCGTGACGCTCGGCGCGCTCGCCTCGGTGCTCGGCGGCACCCAGTCGATGTTCACCGCGGCGTGGGACGAGGCCTACGCGATCCCTACGGAGGAGTCGGCGCGGACGGCGCTCCGGATCCAGCAGATCCTGCTGCACGAGGCGGGGGCCGGGCGGACGATCGACCCGCTCGCGGGCTCGTACTACGTCGAGGCGCTCACCGACCGGATGGAGCAGGCGATCGAGGCCGAACTCCGGCGCGTAGACGCGCAGGGCGGCATGGTGCGCGCGGTCGAGAGCGGCTGGGTGCAGCGGGAGATCCACCGCGAGGCCTACCGCCAGGAGCGCGAGCGCCAGGCGGGGGCGCGCGTGGTCGTCGGCGTCAACCGGTTCCGGGACGAGGGGGCGGCGCCTCCCGTCGCATTGCATCGCGCCGATCCGGCGCTGGCCGCCCGGCAGGTCGCGCGCCTCGCCGAGGTGCGGCGCGCGCGGGACGGAACGCGCGCCGCGGCCGCGCTCGCGGCGCTGCGCGAGGCGGCCGCGGGCAAGGCCAACCTGATGCCGCTCCTGCTCGACGCGGTGCGCGCGTACGCGAGCGTCGGCGAGATCGCGTCCGTGCTCCGGGAGGTCTGGGGCGTGTTCCGGGAGCCCGCCGTCGTATGAAGGTCCTCGTCGCCAAGCCCGGGCTCGACGGCCACGACCGCGGCGCGAAGATCGTCGCGCAGGCGCTGCGCGACGCCGGCTTCGAGGTGGTCTACACGGGCCTCAGGCAGCGCCCGGCCGAGATCGTCGCGGCCGCGGTCCAGGAGGACGTGGACCTGGTCGGCCTCTCGATCCTCTCGGGCGCCCACGTCGAGCTGACCGCGCGGGTGATGCGCGGGCTCGCGGAGGCCGGCGCCGCGGGCATCCGCGTGATCGTCGGGGGCGTGATCCCCGAGGAGGACGTGCCGGCGCTCCTCGGGCTCGGCGTGGCCCGCGTCTTCGACGCCGGCACGCCGCTCGACGCGCTCGTCGAGGACGTGCGCGCGGTCCTCGCCGCCCCCCCGGCGCCGGCGCCGGCCCCCGCGCCCGCGCCGGCGCCGGCCGGGCCCCTCGCCGGCGTCCGCGTGCTCGACCTCACGCGCTACCTCGCCGGCCCGCACGGCTCGCAGCTCCTCGCCCAGCTCGGTGCGGAGGTCATCAAGATCGAGCCGCCCGAGCGCGGCGACCCGATGCGGACCGTGTCGCTCCACTTCCAGGACGGGCTCTCCGCCCACTTCGTGAGCGGCAACGCGGGAAAGAAGAGCGTGACGCTCGACCTGCACCGCCCCGAGGGCCGCCGGGTCTTCCTCGAGCTGGCCGAGCGCGCCGACGTCGTGATGGAGAACTTCCGCCCGGGGACGATGGCGCGGCTCGGGCTCGGATACGACGTGCTCGCGGCGGTGAACCCGCGCCTCGTCGTCGCCTCGGTGTCCGGCTTCGGCCAGACCGGGCCGTGGCGCGACTGGGCCTCGTACGACCTCGTCGCGCAGGCGGTGGGCGGCGGCATGAGCCTGACGGGCGAGCCGGGCCAGCCGCCGGTCAAGATGGGGCTTCCCGTCGGCGACCTCGCCGCGGGCGTCTTCGCCGCGCTCGGCGTCGTCACCGCGCTCTACCGCCGCGGCGCGACGGGACGCGGCACGGCGGTCGACATCGGGATGATGGACGTGCAGGTGTCGCTGCTGAGCTACCTCGCGCACTACTACTGGGCGTCCGGCCAGGTGCCGGAGCCCGAGGGCTCGGGGCACCCGAACATCGTCCCGTACCAGATCTTCGCGACCCCGACCGGCTGGCTCGCGGTCGCCGTGTACGGCGACCACTTCTGGCCCGGGTTCTGCCGGGCGCTCGAGCTGCCGGAGCTCAGCGCCGACCCGCGCTACGCGACCAACGAGCTGCGCTGCCAGCACCGCGAGTCGCTCGTGGCGCTCCTCGCCGGGCACCTGGCCACGCGGTCGCGCGAGGCGTGGGTGGCGCGCCTCGCCGCCGAGGGCGTGCCCGCCGGCCCCGTCCATCGCGTGGACGAGGCGCTCGCCTCGCCGCAGGCGGCGGCGCGCGGGATGGTCCGGCGCGTCACGGGCCCGAGCGGCACCGAGCTGACGGTCCTCGGCTGCCCGATCAAGCTCGCCGACGGCGAGGCGGCGCCGGCCGCCGCGCCGACCCTCGGCCAGCATACCGACGAGGTGCTCGCCGGACTCCTGGGCTACACGACCGACCGGATCGGGCGCCTGCGGCGCGACCGGATCGTCTGAGGGGGGACCCCATGCCCATCGCCTACATCCAGCGCACGCGCGAGCGCTACGCGCAGTACCCGCCGTACAAGTGGACGCTCAACACCGATGCGCCGTGGACGCCGCTCGCGAAGCCGCTCCGGGACTGCCGGCTCGCGCTCCTCTCCTCGGGAGGCTTCTACGTCGAGGGCCAGCCGCCGTTCGCGGAGGGCGACGTGTCGCACCGGCTGATCCCCAAGGCGACGCCGCTCCGCGAGCTGCGCATCTATCATCACGGCTACCGCGACGCCGACGCCGACCGCGACCCGAACTGCGTGTTCCCGCTCGACCGGCTGCGCGAGCTGGAGGCGGCGGGCGTCATCGGCGCGCTGGCGGAGAGCGCCGTGAGCTTCGTCGTGACGTACTCGGCGCGACGCGACGTCCACGAGCGCGCGCCGGGGATCGTCGCCGACCTCAAGCGGATGGCCGTGGACGCGGCCCTCTGCGTGCCCGTCTGACCCGTCTGCCACCAGTCCGTCGGACTGGTCGCGCGCGAGGTCGAGCGGGCGGGGATCCCGACGCTCTGCATGAGCTCGGCGTGGGACGTCACCCACGCGGTGCGCCCGCCCCGGGCCGTGTTCGTCAACTTCCCGCTGAACCACGAGACCGGCAAGCCGAACGACCCCGCGCTCCAGCGCAGCATCCTGCTCGACGCCTTCCGCGCGTTCGAGACGCTCTGGGCGCCGGGGCAGGTCCTGACGCTGCCCTACGTCTGGGACCCGGCGGACCGGAGCTGGGAGGACACCGACTTCGGGCCCGGCGTCGAGCTGTACGGCGTCGGCGCGTCCATGCAGCAGGGGTTCGGCGAGCGGACGCTCGGCCGGGCGCGCGGGGCGTAGCCGGGCCGCGCGCCGGCCGGCCATTTAAAGCGTCCGGGCGCGCGCGCGGCGTTGCTAGAATTGGCGATACCGATGCGCCGCGGACGCCTCGCTCTCCCTCTCGCGCTCGTGCTGCTCGCGTGGGCGGCGCCGGCGGGCGCCGGCCTGCCGACCGTGACCCACGAGGGCCGGCCCTACGTCGAGCTGCGGCGCGTGGCCGAGAGCCTCCGGACGCGGCCCGACACGACGCCCTCGAGCGTCCGCGCCTACCTGCGCCTCCCGAACCAGGTCGTGACGCTCACGCGCAATTGGGCGCAGGTGCTCGTCAACGGCAAGCCCGTGGTGCTCGACGCGCCGGTGCGCGTCCGCGACGGGGTGTGGCTCGTGCCGGCGTCGTTCGTGACCCAGGTGCTGCCTCGGCTCGCCGGCGCTGCGGCGCCGCCGGCGGCGCGGGCCGCTTCGGCGCCGCGCGCCCAGGCCGCCGCGCCCGCGGCGACGCTCGAGGAGCTGCGCTCCCGCTCGTATCCCTCCTTCACGCGGATCGTGCTCGAGACCTCCGGCGCGGTCGAGTACACGGTCGAGGCGCAGGGCGGAGGCGAGCTCCGCGTCCGCCTGGCGCGGCTCGCGGCGTCGCCCCGCGTCGAGGCGCTGCGCGACGGGTTCGTGGACACGATCCGGCTCGAGCGCGCGGGCCCGGACGCCCTCCTGCGTGTCACGTTCGAGGGGGCGGCGGGCACCCTGCGCCCGAGCACGCTCGAGGATCCGCCGCGGCTCGTGCTCGACCTCGTGCGGCCGGGGCCGGCGCCCGGCGCCCTGGTCACGCCGCTCCGCACGATCGTGCTCGACGCCGGCCACGGCGGCCAGGATTCCGGCGCGGTCGGCCCGACCGGACTCATGGAGAAGGAGCTGGTCCTCGACGTCACGCTCCGCGTGAAGAAGCTCGTCGAGGAGCGGCTGGGCCTCCGCGTCCTGCTCTCGCGCGACGGGGACCAGTTCGTCGCGCTCCGGGACCGCACGAGCTTCGCCAACAAGGAGCGCGCCGACCTCTTCGTCTCGATCCACGCCAACGCGCATCGCCAGTCGTCGACCGACGGCGTCGAGACGTACTTCCTGTCCTCGGAGGCGACGGACAGCGCCGCGCGGCAGGTGGCCGCGCTCGAGAACGGCGTCGTCGGGCTCGAGAAGCCGGCCGGGCGCGGCAACGGCCGGGCCGACATCGTGCGGACGATCCTCTGGGACCTCGCCCAGTCGGAGTTCCAGCTCGAGTCCTCGCGGCTCGCCGAGATCGTGCAGGACGCGATGACGGACTCGCTGCGCATCCCGAGCCGCGGCGTCAAGCAGGCGGGCTTCTACGTGCTCGGCGGCGCCGCGATGCCCGCGATCCTGGTCGAGATCGGCTTCGTCACCAACCCGCGCGAGGAGCGCCGGCTCAAGACCGCGAAGTACCGGGACGAGATCGCGCGCGCCCGACCAGCTCCGCCCGGTCAGCGTCACGCGCGATTTCCTCCTGCACCCCGAGGGCTCGGTGCTGGTCGAGTTCGGCGCCACCAGGGTGATCTGCACGGCGTCGCTCGAGGACAAGGTGCCGCCCTTCCTCCGGGGCCAGGGGCTCGGCTGGGTGACGGCCGAGTACGCGATGCTGCCGCGCGCGACCACCACGCGGACGCCGCGCGAGATCCGCGGCCCGAGCGGCCGCTCGCAGGAGATCCAGCGGCTGGTCGGCCGCGCCTTGCGCGCGGTGATCGACCGGAGCAAGCTCGGCGAGCGCACCGTGTGGGTCGACTGCGACGTGATCCAGGCCGACGGGGGCACGCGAACGGCCGCGATCACGGGCAGCTTCATCGCCGTCGCCGACGCGATCGCGCGCATCCCGGGGGCGCCGCGCGAGGCGGCGATCCGCGACTGCGTCGCGGCGGTGAGCGTCGGCGTCGTCGGCGGCGAGGTGGTCCTCGACCTGAACTACGCCGAGGACTCGGCCGCCGAGGTGGACATGAACGTCGTCATGACCGGCGCGGGGGAGTTCGTCGAGGTGCAGGGCACGGCCGAGCAGGCGCCCTTCGGGCGCGCGCGGCTCGACGCGCAGCTCGCGCTGGCCGAGCAGGGCATCCGGCGCCTCGTGGCGCTCCAGCGCCGGGCCCGCGACGCGCGTGCCGAGCGCACCTTCACCCTCTAGGCCGCGCCTGGTCCTCGCCACGCTGAACCGCGCCAAGGCGCGCGAGCTGGCCGCGCTGCTCCGGGACCTCCCGTGGGAGCTGGTCGGCCTCGCCGACCTGCCGGGGGCGTCGCTGCCCGAGGAGACCGGGGCCACCTACCAGGAGAACGCGCTCCTCAAGGCGCGCCACGCGGCAGGGCTCGCGGGCGCCCGGGCGCTCGCCGACGACTCGGGGCTCGAGGTGGACGCGCTCGGCGGCGCCCCCGGCGTCCAGTCGGCGCGCTACGGGGGCCCGGGCCTCGACGACGCGGGCCGCTGCGCGCTCCTGCTCCGGGCGCTCGCCGGCGTGCCGCCCGCGCGGCGCACCGCGCGCTTCCGCTGCGTGATCGCGCTCGCCGATCCCGACGGGCGCGCCGAGGTCGTCGAGGGCCTGGTCGAGGGCCGCATCACCGAGGCGCCGCGGGGCGCCCACGGCTTCGGCTACGATCCCGTGTTCTTCTACCCGCCGCGCGGCCGCACGTTCGCCGAGCTGTCCCTCGAGGAGAAGGCGCGCGTCGACCACCGCGGGCGGGCGGTGCGCGCCGCGCGCCGGCTCCTCGGCGGGTGAGATATAGTGGGTGTCCGTCGGGGTGTGGCGCAGCCCGGTAGCGCACCTGCTTTGGGAGCAGGGGGCCGCCGGTTCAAATCCGGCCACCCCGACCACACTTCCCTCACCCGGACGGCGACCGCCGGGCGGCGGCGACGACGCGCTCGAGCTCGCTGACCAGATCGCGCCGGTCGAGGGCGTCCTCGAGCAGGCGCAGCGTGCGCCGGACCCGTCGAGGTCCAGGTCGTCGCGGCGTACGCGGGCGATGACGGCCACGTCATCCAGATCGCGTGCCCGGCCGGCCAGCACCTTCATCGCCACGAGATCTTCGGCGCACACCACCGGCACCGGCACGTCACCGACGAGCTGCTCCCGGGCGCCTGCGAGGAATTGTTCCTCCAGCCCGGGTCCCGCCAGGACGACGTCGAGCGGCATGCGGGAGGCGCGATGCACGAAGGGCAGGACCCGCGTGGACTCCACGAAGCCGGCCACGTCGAGGGCCGCGACGAGGTCGGTGGCCGATCGTTTGCCGAGTTCGACGGTGAGGTCAGTGACGGGCTGCGGCGAGGAAGGCACCCGCGGCGCGGTCGATGGCCTGCTTCAAGACGGCGTGGTGGGCGAGGTCGGCGCGACGATCCGCCTCCGTCGGCCAGTCGGGACGGATCCGCCGCATGTGCGCCCACAGCGCCTGGGAGGCCTCGAGGGTCGCCCCGGGGCCACGCGCCGCCAGCTCCCCGGCCCAGTGGTCCTGATCGAGCGCCGCCAGCACGTGCCACGGGCGCTGCGCATAGGCGCGAAGGCAGTCGCGATCCACGAGGAAAAGTATACGTCCGGTCCGCCCCGCACGTGCGGCACAACAGCGACGCTGAGAGCCCGTGTTCCCGCGCTACAATGCGCGAGCGAGGCTATGGGAGCCGCCCCCGTGCGAAGCTCGGCGATACGAACCATCGCGGTCGGGCTCACCGTCCTGCTCGTGGGCGTGGCGTCTTCGCCGAGCGGCGGCGCGGCGGCGAGCGCCGAGGAGGTGAGCCTGCCCGCGACGCTCGTCACCGAGGGGGCGACGCCCGCCACCGAGGTCGAGGCGACGCTCACGCGATCCGAGTCCAGCACTGAGAGAGGGTACGGATTCGGCCTGAGCAGCGTCCAGTACGCCCCGGTCCCCTCCTTCGGCCTCAAGCTGGCGCTCCCGCTGGCGGTCCGCGACCCGAAGGATGCCGGGCCCACCGTGGGAGGGATCGGCGACGTCAGCGTGATGGCGAAGTACGCCCCGCTGATGCTCCCCGCCGGGCAGCTCGCCCTCGCCGCCGGCCTCAAGCTGACGCTGCCGACGGGGAGCGAGCGGCGAGGGCTGGGGGGACAGCTCGCCCTCGCGCCGTTCGTGGCGGCGGGCCAGGGGCTCGGCGCGTGGAGCCTCCAGGCCGACGCCGCCTATAGCTGGCAGCTCAACCGGCCGCGACGGATCGAGCCGGGGGAGGAAGGCGAGGAGGCGGTGAGGCCCGACAGGGCGCAGGGGGTGACGGCGAACCTGACGGCGACGTACGCCCCCCTGGAGTGGCTGGGCCTCATCCTGGAGGCGAACAGCGTGACCGTGCTCCGGGGCGACGAGACGCTCCGGGAGCGGGTGCAGCTCTATCTCACGCCCGGAGTCGGCGTGGAGCCGGCCAAGGGCTGGAACCTCCGCGCCGGCGTCCAGCTGCCCCTGACGCGCGCTCGGGCGTTCGACTACAACCTCATCGTCATCCTGACGAAGGGGTTCTGAGCCCGGAGGACCGGACCCATGAGCGAGCCGTCCGCCCGAGCCCTCGCCCCGGGGCTCACCCACGCGAAGTCCGTGACCGTCACCGCCGACCTCACGCCCGCGCATCTGCGGGGCGACCCGATCCGGGTGCTGGCCACGCCCGAGATGATCCGCCTCGTCGAGCAGACGGCGATCGAGTGCGTGGCGCCGCACCTCGCGCCGGGCCAGACGACGGTCGGCACGCGCGTGGACATCGCCCACCTCGCCGCCACGCCCGAGGGCATGACGGTCACGGTGACGGTCGAGCTGACTGACGTGGACCGCCGGCGCCTCGGCTTCCGCGTGGCGGTGCGCGACGAGCTGGACGAGGTGGCGCGCGGCACCCACGAGCGCTTCGTCGTCGACGCCGCCCAGCGCCTGCCGCGGTTGCAGGAAAAGGTCGCGCGCTGGAAGGCGCGCTGAGCGCGGGCCGCGTGCGCGGCGGGAGAGGGCGCTTCGCCGGGCAGGTCGCGTTCGTCACGGGCGCGTCGTCGGGGATCGGCGCCGCCCTCGCGCGCGAGCTTGGCCGCGAGGGCGCCGACCTCGCGCTGCTGGCGCGGCGGACGGACCGGCTCGCGGCGCTCGCCGCCGAGCTCGAGCGCGGCGGCCGCCGGGCGGTCGCGCTCGCGTGCGACGTCACCCGGGACGGCGACCTCGAGCGGGCCGTCGCCGCGGCGCGGGCGGCGCTCGGGCGGATCGACGTCGTCGTCGCGAACGCGGGGTTCGGCGTCGTCGGGCCGCTCGCGCGCCTGGCGCTCGACGACTACCGGCGCCAGTTCGAGACCAACGTCTTCGGGGTCCTCCGCACGATCTACGCGACGCTCCCGGACCTCCAGCGCGCGCGCGGGCGGCTCGTGATCATCGGCAGCGTCTCGGGCTGGGTCGCGACGCCCGCCTCCTCGCCCTACGCGATGAGCAAGTTCGCGCTGCGCGGCCTCGCCGAGGCGCTCGGCCACGAGCTGGCGCCGCACGGCGTGTCGGTGACGCTGATCAGCCCGGGCTTCGTGGAGTCGGAGATCCGCCGCGTGGACAACCTGGGCGTCCTGCGCGCGGCGGCGCCCGAGCCTCTGCCCGCGTGGCTCGTGATGCCGGCGGCGCGCGCCGCGCGGCGGATCGCGCGCGCCGTCGCGCGGCGGCGGCGCGAGGTGGTGCTCACCGGCCTCGGCAAGGTCGCGGTCTTCCTCCAGCGCCACGCGCCGTGGCTCGTCGCCCGGGGCGTGCGCCGCTTCGGCGTGCGCAGCCGCGGCGAGCCCCGCTAGGTCGCCGGCCCCGCTCGGCACTCTCAGCACCTAAACGTCGCGTCGGCCTTCCGGAAAATTTCCTCGCGCCCGCTGGCAGGAAAGCGGCCGGCTGCTGTCACTCCCGTCTGTCAGACTTGACGAGCGCCGCGAAGCGAGCCCCTCGCGCATACGGCGCTGCAACCCCACGCGCTGCAAGCGAATTCTGTCGATCATCCGCGCTGGCACGGCCGGTGCACCAAGCCCTTTCCGCAAGCCGCCCATCCAGGCGGCGCCAGGAGGAAGGGCATGATTCGACGCGCGCGGACCTCGATTCGACACAACGCCTGCTCGCTCGCGCTCCTTGCGCTGATCACCCTCGCCGGCGCGGCGCCCGTGCCGGCCGCCGGCCTCTTCGGCGGCGGTGACGATCCGGTCGCCGCGCTGGGCGAGAAGAACTTCGTGGGAGCGCGGGAGGCCGCGCACAAGGTCCTCGCCAAGAAGAAGGATGACAAAGACGCGTTGACGGCCCTCGGTTGGGCCGAGTTCAGCCTGGGCAACTACACCGCCGCGCGCGAGGCGTTCGCGAAGCTGGAGCGCCTCGACCCGAAGAGCGCCGACGCCCTGCTGGGCCTCGGATGGGTGCACGTCAAGCTCGTGAAGTACCCGGAGGCCGAGGCGTACCTGAAGAAGGCGGACGACCGGGTCGAGCTCTGGCAGCGCTACCAGGTGGCGGACGCGCGCGGCTGGATGGCCCTGAACCGCGGCGACCTCAAGAAGGCCGAGTCGTTGTTCGCCGGCGAGGCAGGGCTGCTCGTGTCGGGGCAGCCCGAGCCCGACGATCCGATGGTGGGGCTCGGCTGGGTCGCGCTCAAGCGCAACGACCTCGCCGCCGCGCGCCGGCGCTTCCGCGAGGGGCTCGACCGCAATGCCTTCGGCTGCTTCTACTGCTACGACGGGCTCGCGCGCGTGGCGCTGGCGGAGGGCAAGATCGACGAGGCGCTCAAGCACGCCGTCGCGGGCGCCCAGATGGCGCGCCACAACAGCGGGCTCGTGGCGCTCGTCGACGCGCTGCTCCTGCGCAAGCAGGACCCCGCGCGGAGCATCAAGGTCTACAAGGACCTGGCCAAGACCCACAAGCAGGACGCGCTCTACGTGGCGCGCCTGGGCTGGGCGCAGCTCGCCGCGAACGATGCGAAGGAGGCGCGCGCGAGCTTCACCCGCGCGCTCAAGCTCGCCCCCGAGCATCCCGACGCGGTGGCCGGCCTCAGGCAGATCAAGGCGCTCGACCGGCGCATCGTGGGCGAGGCGTGGGAGTACTACGCCCGCGGCGAGTACAAGCGGGTGCTCGCCGTCTGCGACGCCAAGCGCGAGGAGGCGCGGAAGCAGGGCAATGCGGCGGCGGAGGACTGTCGGGGGTGGGCGCTCTTGGGGCTGGGGCGGGGCAAGGAGGCGGTGGGGGCGTTTCGGGCGGCGCTAGGGATCGACAAGGACTTTTTCTATGCGCAGAGCGGGCTGGTGGCGGCGCAGCAGGCGGGGCTGGGGCTGTACGGGCAGGCGTGGGCGCTCCTGGAGGCGGGGCGGGTGGACGAGGCGGAAGGGATGTTTCGGCGGGCGGGGGGCGAGGTGGAGCGGGAGACGCAGTGGCTGATCGCGGACGGGCTGGGGTGGGCGCAGTACTACCGCAAGCAGTACGACGGGGCGGAGCGGGCGTTTCGGCAGGTCGTGGCGGGGACGCCGGAGGCGTATCTGTCGCAGAAGGGGCTGGGGTTTGTGGCGCTGGAGCGGGGGGACTGGGCGGGGGCGGTGAAGGCGCTGACGGCGTCGCTGACGCGCAATCCCTACCAGGTGGTGACGTCGTACACGCTGCCGGCCAAGCGGCTGCTGGAGGCCAAGCAGTACGCGGAGGCGAAGGAGCTGTTGACGCTGGGGGAGCGGGTGTATCCGTACGCGGCGGACGTGCGGTGGCTCTTGGCGAAGGCGCTGCTGGGGCTGAAGGACGAGGCGGGGGCGGCGCAGAAGGCGCTGGTGGCGGTGCAGCTGGCGCCGGCGTACATCCAGCCGGTGTTCG
>MGBU01000265.1:0-24147 GCA_001790205.1 Candidatus Rokubacteria bacterium GWA2_73_35
GAAAACGAGGCCACCGCCGTCAGGCGGCCGGCCCTCACGTCCGGGGTTCGACAGTAAATGCGTGCCCTCGGTGTCTCAAAGTCGTTGACACATTCCGCACCACTGTGACCCACCTGGCAGGAGTCCACTACCCGTCGCTCCGGCACAAGCTGATGCGTCGTAAAGGCCAGCACTTTCTTGTCTTCAACAATGCTCTCGGTACGCCTTTTCCCCATGTCTTGCCGCCGGGTGAGCGATGGACAGGCGCGATCGATCAGGACGACGCGATCAAGAAATACGGTACGCGCGGCAGATTCCATTGCGGTGTCTTTCACTCGCAGTCGAAGAAGGCCGTCTACCGACGTGTCCGTTTCAACTAGAGGCCGCCGAACCTCGCAGTGCACCGGGCCGGGGCTCGCGTTGCTCGCTCCGGCCGGTGACCGCGAACGTTAGATTGCTCAACGTGAATGGTGGTGTCCCGAGTGGTGTGGAAATAGAGAAATGGCGCATTCTTCCGGTGGGAAGTCCAACCACCAACCGGCCGTCCGGCAAGACGGCCGCCGGAGGAATGCGCCATGGCGAAGCGTATCAAGAAGTCGGAGCGGCTGCCTGAGGATCGGCCGGCCGCGTTGGGCGAGCTGATTCATGCCCAGGTCCGGGTCGCGATCGAGACGGCGGTGCACGAAGAGCTGGCGCTCGCGCTCGGGGCCGGGCGCTACGAGCGCCACGACGCGCGGCGCGGGTACCGGAACGGCGTCAAGACGCGCACGCTGACGGGCCCGACCGGGCCGCTGGCGCTCACGTTGCCCCGCGCCACACTGGGGGCGCCGGGCGGCGAATGGCGCTCGACGATCGTGCCGCGCTATCAGCGCCGGATGCGCGAGGTGAACGAGGCGGTGATCGCGACGTACTTGGCGGGGGGGAACCAGCGGCGGATCCGCGGCGCGCTGCACCCGCTGCTCAAGGCGGCGCCGCTTTCCAAGAGCGCGGTCTCCCGGATCGTCGCCACGCTGAAAGATGGGCTGACGGCCTGGACGGCGCGTGCGCTCGCCGAGGTCGACCTCGTCTACCTCTATCTCGACGCGGTGTGCGTCCGGGTGCGCAGCGCGGGCAAGGTCGCGAGCGCGCCCGTGCTGACGGCCGTGGCCGTGCTCGCCGACGGCCGCAAGGAGTTGCTCGCGCTGGAGCTGTGCGGCAGCGAATCGGGCGACGCCTGAAGGGCTTCGTCGCGGACTTGCAAGCCCGCGGGCTCCGCGCCCCGCTCTTGGCGATCATCGACGGCAATCCGGGCCTGCGCCCGGCCCTGAGCCGGACGTGGCCGGCGACGGCCGTGCAGCGCTGCGCGGTCCACAAGCTGCGCAACCTCGAGCGCAAGGCGCCCAAGCACGCGCTCGACGAGCTCCGCGAGGACTTTCATCGCATCGTCTACGCGGCGTCTGCCGACGCGGGCCGCGCGGCGTACACGGCGTTCGAACGCAAGTGGGCGACGCGCTGTCCCGGCGTCGGGCGCAGCCTGCACGAGGGCGGCGCGGAGCTGCTGACCTTCTTCACCTTCCCGAAGGCGCAGTGGAAGACGCTGCGCACCACGAACGTGATCGAACGGCTCAATGAGGAATTCCGCCGGCGCGTGAAGACGCAGGGATCCCTTCCGACGGAGGACGCCGCCCTGATCCTGCTCTTCAGCCTGGTCGCCAGCGGGCAGATCAAGCTCCGGAAGATCGATGGGCACGCGACGATCGCGACCGTCATCAGCAAGCGGCTGCGGCCCGCGGCGTGACGCCATCGAGCCGGGCTCTTGCGCTTCGCGTCCAGGGACGAGAGAATCGCGATCGCTCAGAGCCTCGTAGAGCGACGATCGCGAGCGAGGCAATACCCTGATATCCCCCTCGCCGCGATTCACGACGGTGTCGGTCGCGACCGGCGATCGATGGAATGCCGGAAGATCGCCTCTCGATTTTCCACATCAAGCGGGACGCTACCACGTGAATCCGCAACGCTTCGTCAACGACGTGGTCAAGCCGTGGGACGAGCTCAACGCTCTGCTGTCGCAGCGGTACGCGTTTCAGCCAGATCTGTCGGACGTGACTCGCCTCGCGGGCACCTTGGCGGTGGCCATCAAGCACCAAGCAGATCTTGCCGGCTACGCGGATCGTTCGGCAATCGACGCGGCGTCGCTCGACAATAAGCTGATGTCTGATGTTGGTGACTTCTGGAAGCACGGCCCTCTGCGTGATTCCGGGCGCAACAACTCGCTGTCCGTCAGCGCGATGTTCGAGTACGACCCTGGCCGGGGCTTCCGGTTCCTCCGAAACGGCCTCTTCATCCAACATGCGACGCTCGGTGAGCATGACTTTATGCACGCGTCCCTTGCGGCAGTCCGGTATTGGCTGACAACGCAGCGCATTGCCCTCAGCTGGTCAGGAGCGGTCGCCGAAGGTCCAGCGGAGTTTCATCCGAGCGCGTTTCTCCAGTACGATCCGAAGTATTGCATTCTGATGTCCAGCACACGCGTACGGTTTTTCGCCCGATCCGAAGGCGGAGACCTTGTACCCGCCGATCCTCCGGAGGGCCGGATTGAGATCTACTAGACGCTGGAGACAATCTAACTTCGGCATGCAGCCGGCGGCCTTCGGCCGCGGCTGATACCGGCGTTAGCCGGCGAGGTGAGATGCTGCATGCCAATTGAGTTGCTTGCCGACCATCCGTTGCTCGTTCCGGTTGTCTCAGGGTGGCACTTCGACGAGTGGAGCGACCGCTATCCCGGGTCAACACGCGCCGCTTGGACAGCGGAGCTGGCAGGTCGGTGCGAACGGGATCAGCTCCCCATCACTTTTGTGGCGCTGGTGGATTCTGAGGCCGTCGGCTCGGCCAGCCTGGTGGTCTGCGACATGGACACGAGGCCGGAGCTCTCACCTTGGCTCGCTGCGGTGTACGTCCTACCCGCCTTTCGACGGCGCGGGATCGCCACCGCGTTGGTGACTCACGCGCTTGCGCAGGCGCGACGGTTCGGCGACCGACACCTCTACCTGTGGACAGATAGCGCGGCGTCCCTGTACCGCCGGTTAGGTTGGCACCCGCTCGGCGAAGAACCCTATAAGGGCAAGACGGTGCTGGTGATGGTGTGCGATCTGCAAACCTAACGACGGCATGCAGCCGACGCGCAAGAAGCCGCGCGCGGCTGATGCCGGACGTTCGGCGGAGCAAGAGAGCAACCCGTGAAGGCGAGGGTTGGTGATCTCGAACGCGTTGTTGACGAGTATCTGGCCGGAGGCCAGGGGTTTTGGGACTTCCACAATGCGTTCGTGGACCTGTGGGTCGACGCGGAGCTTACCGATGACGAGGTTGACCGTTGGGAGAAGGCCTATGAGGTTGTGTACATGGCAGCTCCAGACCCTGTGCTGCCTGAGGACCGCAGTGTCGGCATCGTTGGAGAAGCTGAGCTCAAGTCCCGGCTTTCCGAGTGTCGCGGGCGAACCGCGTGACGGACGGCTGACTTCACTTCCAGCGAGCTGATTGATCGGGCGGCCGATTGAAGTTCACACGATATTTCGAAACGATACGCGCACGCTCGGATCGTGCGATGATTCGCGTGGAGTGGATCCAGTATGTCGTCCAACATCCTGTCAGGGAGGTGATTCAGGCGGACGGTCGCATTCGCCGCTGGGCGCCGATCCACGAGATGGACGGTAGGTACCTCCGCGTGGTGTTGCTGGCCGACGGCGAGACTGTACACAACGCCTTCTTCGATCGTTTGTTCGCGCCATGAAGATCAAATACTTCCAGGACACCGATACTCTCTACATCGAGTTCAGGAGCGGCGCCGTCGTCGAGACCAAGGATCTCGACGAGAACACCCAGGTTGATCTCGATCGCGCGGGGAACATGTGCGCCATCACGATCGAGCATGCCAAGGAACGCGCTGACCTCCCTCACTTCTCCTTTGAGCAGGTCGGAACCTGACCCACAGGTTGAGCTGACCCCCACCGGCCTCGAGCCCATCCGGGCGCTCCTGGCCCGGTGGAAGGCCGACCCGAACGCGACCTACCAGACGTGGTTCCTGTGGGAGGATCGGCTCAAGAACTTCCGGTCGATCCGGCGCGGCATCGGCCAGGTCGTCGCGGAGGTCGACGCGGGCACATTCGGGAACGCCTACAAGGGCTCGTCGCTGGAAACCGTGGTCGGGTCCATCGCCGAGCAGCGGCAGATCTTCCGGGGCGCTGATCACGCGTTTCTCTGGAAGCCCAAGCTGCGCATCCCCGACATCTACGAGAACCGCGAGAACCAGCTCGCCTTCGCGCGGTTCCTGAATTCATGCGTCTGCTGCACCGGGGACGAGGGCGTGGTCGCGGCGATCCGGGACCTCGACGCCCGGCGGATCAAGGGCTTGGGCCCGGCCGCCGCGAACCTGATCTACTTCGTGCACCCGACGATCGCGCCGCCGTTCAACACCGCGATCGTCAAGGGGTACAACGCGCTCACGGGCGCGAGCGTGAAGCTCGGCCGTTGGGACGAGTACCTGGCCATGCGGTCGGGTATCGTCGCGACGAACTCGCGTTACCGGGATCTCTTGTCGAACGATCTCGGAGCCATCGCCGGCCTTCTTTTCGACCTCGGCTCGGGACGATACGCCGCGCCGCCAAGAGCCGACGACGAGGTGGCGCGGGCCGCGTGGGAGGCGGACCTCGCCCGCGTTCGCGAGGAAGGCGCCAAGGCCGAGAAGCGGCTGGCCGCGCAACGAGACGGAGACCGGACGCACGCGGAGGTGCAGGGCTGGCTCCGCGATCTGGGAAGCGGATTGGGCTTCCGTGTCTGGGTTGCGGCCAACGACCGCGGTCGGGCATATACCGGAGGACGGCTGGGGGAGGGCTGCCTGGAAGCGCTCCCCGAGGCGCTCGCGGGCGGGCCAGGCGGGGATGCCGTGCGGCTCATCGACGTGCTGTGGCTCCACAGTGGCACCGGGCGTGTCGCCGCGGCATTCGAGGTGGAGCACACGACGTCGATCTACTCGGGTATCATCCGCTTGCTCGATCTGGCGCTCGGTGCGGCAGCCGAGTCGGCACGGGGACTCTTCCTCGTCGCCCCGGACGACCGCGAGGAAGAGGTGCGTGCTCAACTGGCGAGGCCCGCGTTCAGCCGGGTCGGCGACCTGCGCGTGCGCTTCCTGGCGTACAGCGAGCTGGAGACTCACCGTCACTCGATGGCACGATTTGGCCAGGGGATGAAGGCGGTCGAGGCAGTCGCACGCGCGCTGTCGTGAAGAGCGCTCGGTGAGAAGCCTGCTCATCGGCGTCGGCGTCCTGGCCGGCGTCGTCGTCGCCTTCATCGTGTGGCGGCTGTGGGCGACCCACGCGGGCGGGCTGAGAGCCTATCGCCGCCTGGCCGAGCGGGTCGCGCCCGTCGAGCAGAAGCTCGCGGCCGGCGTAGCGCCGGACCCCGCGGACCTCGAGCGCTTCGCCCGGGACCGGGAGACCCGCAAGGTTCTCTACAACGCCCTGGAACACCACGACAAGCTCGGTCTGTTCCCGGCGAAATATCTGACCGCCGAGGCCATGGCGGAGGCTGACCTCGTCGCGTGGTTGTGCCATCCCCATGAGCTGGGCGCGCCCCCCGACGAGATGGAGCTGATGGCGACGATCCCGTCGCCCGGAGAAGAGTTCGCGAACCACCGGTACTTCGTGTTCCGGTACAGGACGAAGCCGCCGCACTGGGCCGCGTCTGAGGGCTGGCTCGCGGGCGTCGCCGGCCCCTTCCCCGTGATGGGCGCCCCGTCGTCGAGCGCGCGCGGCACGTTCAGCCGGTTCGAGGCCTGGGACGCTCGCACGCCCGCGGAGCACGTCCGCGTCACGCACGAGGCCGTGATGGGGCGGCGGTAGCGTGAGCCTCACGACGCCGAGCGCGGTGGACTGATGGGCGCATACCACGACGAGGTCAAGCGGCACTACGCGCGGGCCGACCTGGCGGCCGTCATCCTGAAGGCGCTCGCGGACGCCGGGAAGGACGTGGAGCACCTCACGCCCGAGGACTTGGCGCCGATCGACGAGTTCCACGTGCGCGGCCGCCAGGCGACGCTCGAGCTGGCCCGCGCCGCCGCGCTCGTCGCGGGCATGCGCGTCCTCGACGTCGGCAGCGGTCTCGGCGGGCCGTCGCGCGCCATCGCCCGCGAGTTCGGCTGCCGGGTCACGGGCGTCGATCTGACCGACGAGTACTGCCGCGTCGCGACGCTGCTCGCGGAGCGGAGCGGGCTCGCGCACCTCGTGAGCTACCGGCAGGGCGACGCGCTCGACCTCCCCTTCCCCGACGCGAGCTTCGACGTCGTCTGGACCCAGCACGTCGCCATGAACATCCAGGACAAGGCGGCGCTCTACCGCGAGATGGGCCGCGTTCTCAGGCCCGGCGGGGCGCTGGCGCTCTACGACGTGCTCGCCGGCCCCGCGGGCCCCGTCCTCTTTCCCGTCCCGTGGGCGCGCGCGCCTGAGACGAGCTTCCTCGTCACCCCGGACGAGCTGCGCGGGCTCCTCGCCGCGAGCGGCTTCAGGGTCGAGAGCTGGGAGGACACGACGGCGGCGGCCACCGCGTGGTTCGCGAACCTCGTCCGGAAGATCCAGGAGACGGGCCCGCCGCCGCTCGGCCTGCACCTGGTCCTGGGACCGGACTTCGCGCTCATGGCCCGGAACCTGCGGCGCAACCTCGAGGAGGGGCGCGTCGTGCTCGCCCAGGTCGTCGCGCGCAGGTAACCCCGGAGGAGAACGATGCGGGAGAAGCGCACGCGTCAAGGGCTCACCGTGCAGGCCATCGCCGGGACCCACGTGGTGCTGCTCGGCTTCGACATGGACGAGGCCGACTGCGACGGGCTCCTGGGCTTCGCCATCCACCGCACCGATCACACCGAGGGCGAGGCCTACTGGCTCGAGGGGCTGAAGACGTTCGCCGAGACGGACCCGGGGCTGCCGCCGGGCGCGAAGTTCTCGACCCGCCAGCACCCGATCCAGGGGTTCACGTGGTCGGACTTCTCCGCGAAGCCCGGCCACGACTACACCTACCGGGTCGTCGCCCTCAAGGGCTCGCCCCAGGTCCTCGAGGAAGCCGCGGCGGTGCCCGTGCGGGTCCGGACGGAGTCGCCCGCGGGCGGCCGGCAGGACATCTACTTCAACCGCGGCGCCGCCGCCTCGCAGGAGTACGCGCGGAGGTTCGGGAACCGACCGCCCGACCAGGTCGGGCCCGCGGCGTTCACCTGGCTCTCGCGCGGGCTCTGGGAGGCGATGCAGGACTTCATCGCCGGGGCGCGCGGGACGCGGGACGAGCTCAGGGTGTGCGCGTACGAGTTCCACTACGCGCCGGCGCTCGAGGCGCTGCGCGCCGCGCGGCAGCGCGGCGCCACCGTGCGGATCGTCTACGACCGCCGGAAGGACAGCCCGGGCGAGGCCAACGACGCCGCCGTCGCGAAGGCCGGGCTCGCCTCGGTCAGCGTCAAGCGCACGTCGAACACCTCCGCGATCTCGCACAACAAGTTCATCGTGAGGCTCAGGGACGGCGACGCTCGCGCCGTCCTCACGGGGAGCACGAACTTCTCCGAGGGCGGCATCTTCGGCCACTCGAACGTGGTGCACGTCGTCGAGGAGCCCCGAATCGCCCGCGCCTATCTCCGCTACTGGAACCAGCTCGCCCAGGACCCGAAGAGCGCCGAGTTGCGCCCGGCGCTGAGCGCGGCCTACCAGATCCCCGCAGGCAAGCCGGCGAAGGGCACCGCGACAGTCTTCAGCCCCCGCGCGAGTCTCGACGCGCTCGAGTGGTACGCGGCCCTCGCCGCGGGCGCGAAGAAGGGACTCTTCGCGACCTTCGCCTTCGGCATGCACCCGCTGTTCCAGGACGTCTACCGCACGAGCGCGGCCAGCATGCGCTTCGCCCTGCTCGAGCAGGCGACGCGGCCCATGGGGCCGGGGCCGGAGCGCCAGGCGGAGGAGGCGAAGATCGCGAGCCTCAGGAGGCTCCGGGAGAACCGGTTCGCCATCGGGAGCTATCTCAGGCTCAACCGGTTCGATCGCTGGCTCGGCGAGCGGCTCTCGGGTCTGAACCGCAACGTCCGGTACGTGCACACCAAGTACATGCTCGTGGATCCGCTCGGTCCGGACCCGATCGTGGTCGCCGGCTCGGCCAACTTCAGCGCCGCCTCGAGCAACCAGAACGACGAGAACATGCTCGTCATCCGGGGCAACCGGCGGGTCGCGCAGATCTACCTCGGCGAGTTCATGCGGCTCTACAATCACTACGCGTTCCGGGAGTGGGCGGCGCGGCAGCCGGCCGGCGGGTCGCCGACGTTCAAGCACCTCAGGACCGACCGGTGGTGGAAGCAGTACTTCGGCGACACGGAGCGCTCCCAGCAGCGCCAGTACTTCGCCGGCTGACGGCCGGCCGGCGGCGGGCCGCGGGCCCGGGGAGGGCGGACAGGGATGCTTCGGCGGCAGCTCGGGAACATCGTGCTCGACCGGATCGTCGAGTCCGAGTCGGCGGACCCCTTCTTCGACCCCGTCGGCTTCTTCCCCGAGACGACGCCCGAGCAGTGGGAGCCCTACCGGGCGTGGACTGCGCCGCGCGTCCTCGACCCCGTGTCGGGCAAGCTGATCCTCGCCGTCCAGTCCTTCCTCGTGAGGACCCGCCACCACACGCTCCTCGTCGACACGTGCGTGGGCGACGGGAAGCCGCGCAGCGTCCCGAGCTGGAACATGACCACGAGCGGCCGCTTCCTCGCGGATTTGGCGGCCGCCGGCGTCGAGCCCGGCCAGGTGGACTACGTCATGTGCACGCACCTGCACCGGGACCACGTCGGCTGGAACACGCGGCTTCGCGACGAGCGCTGGGTGCCGACGTTCCCGAACGCGACCTACGTCTTCTCCCGTGGAGAGTACGAGTACTGGGAGACCCAGGTCGGGCAGCGGCCCAACGAGGGCTGGGCCGACAGCGTCCTGCCCGTGGTGGAAGCCGGCCGCGCCGCGCTCGTGGCCGGCGACTGGGTCCTCGACGACGAGGTCCGGCTCGAGCCCACGCCGGGCCACACGCGGGACCACGTGAGCGTCCACCTGGCGTCGGGCGGCGCCGAGGCGGTCATCACGGGCGACCTGATCCACACGCCGGTCCAGTGTCTGGAGCCGACCTGGGCCATGCGGGCCGACTTCGACCGGGAGCTGGCGCGCAAGACCCGCCGGGAGTTCCTGGAGCGCTACTGCGGCACGGACGTGCTCGTCTGCGCCACGCACTTCCCGGCCCCGTCCTGGGGCCGCGTCGTCCCGCGCGGCGACGCGTTCCGGTTCGCGTTCGAGCCCTGATGGCTGTGAACACATCGCGGTGTCGAGGGGCGCCACGGCTGCGCCGAGGCGCCCCGAGCGCTGGGGGGCTTGGGGGGCGCCCGGAGCCCCCCATCAAGTGAGGAGATTCGGCGCCATGGCCCGCGTCCCGTACGTCGAGCCCGGCGGCGCGCCCGAGGAGGTCGCCCGTGTCTTCGCGAGCGTCCGCCAGCGTGCCGGGCGCGTGCTCAACTTCTTCAAGGCGCTCGCCCACTTTCCCGCGGCGCTCGCCGCGGCCGAGTCGCTCCTGGGCGCCCTCCGCACGACGACGCTCGACCCGAGGCTCCGCGAGCTCGCCTACCTCAAGACCTCGCAGGTCAACGGCTGCGCCTACTGACTCGCCCACCACACGGCCCTCGGGCTGGGGGCGGGGCTCACGCGCGAGCACATCGACGGGCTCGCGGCCTACGCCACGAGCGTGACGTACGGCCCGGTCGAGGGGCTCGTCCTGCGCTACGCCGAGCAGCTCACGACGCGCGCCGCGGTGGACGACGCGCTCCACGCGGAGCTCGGGCGCCACCTCTCCGACCGCGAGATCGTCGAGCTGGCCGCGACCATCGCCACCGCCAACTTCACGAACCGGATCAACGGCGCGCTCGCGATCGAGCCCGAGCGGTGACCGGACACGGGTGACGCGCGGCTCGCGCGACGCGACGGCGGTCAGCGAGCGCCTCGCCTCGCGCCTGGACTGAGGGGCGCGCCGCGGCGTCAGGCCTGGTCGAGCTGGCGCGCGAGCGCCGCGCGGTCCGTGACGGGCAGCTCGCAGGCGTAGTTGCGGCAGACGTACGCCGTCGCCTTGCCGTCCACCGGGCTCCGCCCCTGGAGGAGCGGCAGGCCCGCCGCCGCGGCGGTGTCGCCCGCCACCATGCCCGCCACCACGCGGTTCGGCAGGAAGCGCCCGAAGACCTCGGCGACGAGCGGCTCCAGCCCGTCGCCCGCGCGGGGGGCCACCAGCGCGACCTCGACGACGGGCCCCAGGTGGAAGTCGAGCGCGCAGAGGAAGCGGCCGAAGCCGGTGGCGTGGCGCGCCATGAGATCGGCCATCGGCCTGAGCGCGCGCATCGCGAGCGCCTCGTACGTGCGCTCGCCCGTGAGCAGCGTGAGTCGCAGGAGTGTCTCAATCGCGACGGAGCTGCCGCACGGCACGGCGTTGTCGAACAGGTTCCGCGGCCGGACGATGAGCGGCTCGTGGTCGCTCCCGGTGTCCCAGAAGCCCTCGATCGTCTCGTCCCAGAACAGGCGCAGCAGGTCGTCCGCGACCCGGCGCGCCTCGTCGAGCCAGCGGCGCTCGAACGTCGCCTCGTACACCTCGACGAGCGCCGCGGCGACCATCGCGTGGTCCTCGAGGTAGCCCTTGAGCTTGGCCTGCCCGGCCCTCCACGTTCGTAGGAGCCGCCCGTCGCGCCGCATGTCGCGCAGCAGGAAGTCCGCGTTCCGGACCGCGGCGGCGACGTAGTCGGCGCGGCCGAGCGCGCGCCCGGCCTCGGCGAGCGCGCGGCACGCCAGGCCGTTCCACGCGGCGAGCACCTTGTCGTCGAGCCCGGGCGGGACGCGGCGCCGGCGCGCCTCGTAGAGCTTCGCGCGGAGCGGCGCGACGCGCTCGGCGTCCGGCTCGCCGGGCACCCAGAGGATGCTCCGGCCCTCGAAGTTCGCCCCGCGGTCCACGCCCCAGTAGCGGCCGGCCCACTCGGCGTCGGCGGGACCCAGGACCTCGCCGAGCTCCTCGGGCGTCCAGACGAAGAACTTCCCCTCGTGACCCTCGCTGTCCGCGTCGGTCGCCGAGTAGAAGCCGCCGGCCGGGTCGGCCATCTCGCGCAGGAGGTAGTCGAGCGTCTCCTCGGCGACGCGCCGGCACTCGGGGTCGCCGAAGGCGAGCCAGCCGTGGAGGTAGAGCGCGGCGAGCTGGGCCTGGTCGTAGAGCATCTTCTCGAAGTGCGGCACGAGCCACTGCGCGTCCACCGCGTAGCGGTGGAAGCCCCCGCCGACCTGGTCGTACACTCCGCCCCGCGCCATCATGCTGAGCGTCGTGTGCGCCATCTGGCGGGCGCGCGCGTTGCCGGAGCGACGCGCGAAGCGCAGGACGAACTCCCAGAGCATCGGCTGCGGGAACTTCGGCGCGCCGCCGAGGCCGCCGTCGCGCTCGTCGAACTGGGCCGACACCGCCTGGAACGCGCCAAAGAGGATCGCGTCGGTCAGGAGCGTCGTCGAGCCTCGCAGGCGCTCGCTCTGGGCGAGCGCCTCCCGGATCTGGCGCGAGGACTCCAGCACCTCGCCGCGCCGGCCCGTCCACGCCTCGGCGATCGCCTGGAGCAGGCGCGGGAACGCGGGGAGCCCGTGGCGCTCGGTCGGCGGAAAGTACGTCCCGCCGTAGAAGGGCGCGCCCTCGGGCGTGAGGAAACAGGTCATCGGCCAGCCGCCGTGGCCCGTCATGGACTGCACGGCCTGCATGTAGATCTGGTCCACGTCCGGCCGCTCCTCGCGGTCGACCTTGACGCAGACGAAGTTGCGGTTCATCAGCGCGGCGATCTCGGCGTCCTCGAACGACTCGTGCTCCATCACGTGGCACCAGTGGCACGCCGAGTAGCCGACCGAGAGGAGCACGGGCCGGTCCTCGGCGCGCGCGCGGGCGAAGGCCTCCTCGCCCCACGGGTACCAGTCCACGGGATTGTCCTTGTGCTGGAGCAGGTACGGGCTCGTCTCGCGCGCGAGGCGGTTCGCCACGCCGGGCTCCGGGCTCAGCGGGCGAAGGGCAGCGCGGCGACGCGCGCGGGGACGGTCGCCTCGCCGACACGCACCCCCACCGCGCTTCCGGGTTCGGCGTGCTGGCGGCGCACGAACGCGAGCGCGATCGGGCGGCCGAGGCCGAGCGAGCGCGTCGCGCTCGTCACGCGCCCGGCGTCGGCGCCGTCGGCGAGCAGCTCCGCGCCAGGCGCGGGCACCACGTCGCCGTCGAGCACGAGGCCGGTCAGCAGGCGGTTCACGTGGCCGCGATCGCGGATGCGGACGACGACCTCCTGGCCCGGGTAGCAGCCCTTCGTGTGCGAGACGAGGCTCGCCGAGGGGATCTCGGGCAGCAGCACGGTGTCGTCCACGTCGCGCCCGAGCAGCGGCGTGCCGGTCTCGATGCGGAGCGACTCGAACGCCGTCGCGCCGACGGGGCGCGCCCCCGCGGCGAGGAGCGTATCGCGCACGCGGCCGGCCTCCTTGGCCGGCGCCAGCACCCACACCTCGGCCTCGCCCGTCTCGCCCGCACCGCGCACGAGGCGCAGCGCGACGCCGTCGAGCGCGCCCGCGACGTGGGACCACGCGGCCTCCCCCGGACGCGCTCCCGCGACGCGCTCGACGAGCGCCGGCGCCTCGGGCCCCGCCACGAGCAGCAGCGCGCTCTCGGCGGAGAGGTCGGTGACCGCGACCTTCTCGGCGAAGAGGTAGTGGTCGAGGGCCTCGAGCATCCGCGGCGCCGTCCCCGGCGGCAGCAGGAGCAGCAGGCGGTCCTCGAGCGCCAGGACGTCGAGCAGCGCCTGGATCTTGCCGTGCACGTCGAGCAGCGTCGCCGCACACCCCTGCCCGGGCGCGAGCGACTTGACGTCGTTGGACAGGAGCGCGTGCAGGAACGGGACGCGGTCGCGCCCCGTCAGCTCGACCACGCCCCAGTCGCGGCGGTCCACAAGCCCCGCGCGCGTGCGCACGGCCGCGTACTCCGCCGCGGCGTCGCCGTCGTTCGGCAGGTTCTCCGGCATGCGGTCATTCTAAACCCGCGCCGAAGATCTGTCGCAGGATGCCGGGCTCGAGCGCCCGAGCGAGCGGTCCCCGCTCGTCACGCGCCCGGCGTCGGCGCCGTCGGCGAGCAGCTCCGCGCCAGGCGCGGGCACCACGTCGCCGTCGAGCACGAGGCCGGTCAGCAGGCGGTTCACGTGGCCGCGATCGCGGATGCGGACGACGACCTCCTGGCCCGGGTAGCAGCCCTTCGTGTGCGAGACGAGGCTCGCCGAGGGGATCTCGGGCAGCAGCACGGTGTCGTCCACGTCGCGCCCGAGCAGCGGCGTGCCGGTCTCGATGCGGAGCGACTCGAACGCCGTCGCGCCGACGGGGCGCGCCCCCGCGGCGAGGAGCGTATCGCGCACGCGGCCGGCCTCCTTGGCCGGCGCCAGCACCCACACCTCGGCCTCGCCCGTCTCGCCCGCACCGCGCACGAGGCGCAGCGCGACGCCGTCGAGCGCGCCCGCGACGTGGGACCACGCGGCCTCCCCCGGACGCGCTCCCGCGACGCGCTCGACGAGCGCCGGCGCCTCGGGCCCCGCCACGAGCAGCAGCGCGCTCTCGGCGGAGAGGTCGGTGACCGCGACCTTCTCGGCGAAGAGGTAGTGGTCGAGGGCCTCGAGCATCCGCGGCGCCGTCCCCGGCGGCAGCAGGAGCAGCAGGCGGTCCTCGAGCGCCAGGACGTCGAGCAGCGCCTGGATCTTGCCGTGCACGTCGAGCAGCGTCGCCGCACACCCCTGCCCGGGCGCGAGCGACTTGACGTCGTTGGACAGGAGCGCGTGCAGGAACGGGACGCGGTCGCGCCCCGTCAGCTCGACCACGCCCCAGTCGCGGCGGTCCACAAGCCCCGCGCGCGTGCGCACGGCCGCGTACTCCGCCGCGGCGTCGCCGTCGTTCGGCAGGTTCTCCGGCATGCGGTCATTCTAAACCCGCGCCGAAGATCTGTCGCAGGATGCCGGGCTCGAGCGCCCGAGCGAGCGGTCCCGGGCCGAAGCGCGCCTCGAAGTCGCCCCGGCGCAGCTCGCGGTACTCGCGCGGCCCCGGACCGCGCAGGCCCCGGTACACGTACACGACCTCGGTGAACTCCGGCGGCACCTCGACGGCGCGGCCGAGCCTGCGCCAGGTCGCGGGCTCGCCCCAGCGCGCGTCGAGCGCCAGGAGCCGGCTCCGCTCGTCCCGGCCGGGCGCCTTGCGCGCGGCGAGAGCCGCCGCGACGAGATCGCGCAGCTCGGGCTCGCGCTCGAGCGCGGACCGCACGAGCGCCTCACGCCCGCCGTTCCGCGCGCGCGCGAGGCCCGCGGCGAGGCCACGGAAGAGACCGGCCGGCGGCGCGCCCTGCCCGTCCCACCCGGCCAGCGCGGCGCGAAGCTCGCGGAAGCCCTCGAGCCGTCCCCAGCGCTCGACGTCGCTCCAGCCGGTCGTGTTGTCCCACGCCACGCCGAACGCCAGCGCGTCGCCGCGCGCATCGACGACCACGTCGCCGACGACGTGCTCGTCGAACACCTCGGGATCGCACGGGTGGTTGCGCCGACTGCACCAGGCCGGCGTGTACACGCGTCGCATCCGCTCCACGTGCGCGAGCCGCACGCGCTGGTAGGGCCGCAGCGGGTAGAGGGGCCGCCCGGTCCCGCTCCGCGGGTCGAAGAGGGCGAGCGCGACGGGGTGGAACGAGGCGAAGTGGACCTGGTTCTCCTGGTAGACGATCCGGCCGTCGGCGAGCTTCGCGACGGGCCAGCCCGCGAGGACGCCGCGCAGCGCGAGGTCCGGCCCGAGGACCAGCGTGCACTCGGCCGAGGGACTGATGTGCGCCGTGACGAGATAGCCGCCGGCGAACCTCTCGACGGCCAGGCCCAAACGGCACCGCTCGGGCGGGAGGACCCGTGGCGCGCCGCCGTCGCTCGACGCGGCCCAGTCGAGCGACGCGGTCGTCCAGGTCCGCGCCGCGCGGTCGAAGCGCGCGGCGTGGAGCCGCGCGGAGGCGCCCTCGCCGACCGCGTAGACGACCAGCGCCTCGCGCGCGGCGTCGAGCACCACGGGCGACCGGACCGTCTGGTCGAGGCCGGGCAGGCCGCCCGTGGGCGGCGGGAGCCCGCGGGCCCGGAGGACGTCGCCGAGCGTCTCCGCGCCGGCGGCCGTGGAGGCCGCGACGAGCAGGAGCGCCGCGCCCGCGAGTCGGCAACGCATGCTCCATTGTAGCGGGCGCGGCGCGGGCCCGCTGCCGCCCCGTGCTAGACTGCGCGCCAGCATGCGCCGGCCCGACGCGCGCTCCGTCCGCCGGTTCCAGCAGCGGCTCCTCGCCTGGTACAGGCGGCACGGTCGCGACCTGCCCTGGCGGCGCACGCGCCATCCCTACCGCGTGCTCGTGTCGGAGATCATGCTCCAGCAGACCCAGGTGGAGCGCGTGGTGCCGAAGTACCGCGAGTTCCTGCGCCGCTACCCCACCGTGCGCCGGCTCGCCGCCGCCGACGTGGACGAGGTGCGGCGGCTCTGGTACCCGCTCGGCTACAACATCCGCCCGGTGCGCCTGCACGCGATCGCCCGCGAGACGCTCGCGCGCTACGGCGGGCGCCTGCCCGAGGACGAGCGGGCGCTGCGGCGCCTGCCCGGCATCGGCCGTTACACCGCGGGGGCGATCCGCGCGTTCGCCTACGGCCGGGACGCCGCCGTGCTCGACACGAACGTCCGCCGGGTGCTCGGCCGCGTCTTTCTCGGTCCGCGCCGGCTCGCGCGCGTGCGCGGCGAGCGGGCGTGGTGGGACCTCGCGGAAGCCCTCGTGCCCGCCGGGCGCGCGTACGACTTCAACCAGGCCCTGATGGACTTCGGCGCCACGTGGTGCACGCCGCGCCGCCCGCGCTGCGCGCCGTGCCCGATGCGGGACGCGTGCCGAAGCTATCCCGTGCCCGCGCCGTCCGCGAACGGCGCGCGGCGGGCGCCCTGACCGTGCCGCTCGTCATCGAGGTCGCCGCCGCGCTCGTCCAGGACGAGGCCGGCCGCTACCTGATCACGCAGCGGCGACGGGGCTCGCACCTGGCGGGGCTCTGGGAGTTCCCCGGCGGCAAGCGCGAGGCGGACGAGTCGCACGAGGCGGCGCTCGCGCGCGAGCTGACCGAGGAGCTGTCCGCGACGTTCAGCGTCCGCGAGAAGGTCGAGACCGTGCGCTGGGAGTATCCCGACCGCGTCGTGATCCTGCACTTCTACCGCTGCCGGCACGAGGCGGGGACGATCGAGCCACGCGAGGGCCAGGCGATGGCCTGGGTCGCGGCCGACCGGCTCGGCGAGTTCGAGTTCCCGCCGGCCGATCGCGAGCTGATCCGTCGCCTGCGGGCCGCGCCCGGGCGCCCGGGGTAGCGCGCCGACATGCAGATCCTGGCCCGGGTCATGGGCCCGTGAGCCCGCGCCCACCCGCCGCGCTCTGGAGCCCCGTCGCCGTCGGCACCCTCACGCTCGCCCACCGGCTGATCATGGCCGCGATGGGCACGTGCTATCCGGCGGCCGGCGGCGCGGTCAGCGAGCGCCTGCTCGCGTACCTCGCCCGGCGCGCCGCGGGCGGGATCGCGCTGGTCACGACCGAGGCGGCGGCCGTGGACGCCTCGGGCGCACCGTTCCCCGCGGTGCTCCGCGCCGACGACGACGCGCAGCTTCCTGGGCTCGGGCGGCTCGCGGCGGCCGTGCACGCCGCCGGCGCGCCGGTCTCGATGCAGCTCTACCACGCCGGCCGCCAGATGAGCCTGCGCGTCTCCGGCCGCCGGCCCGTCGCGCCCTCGGCCGTCCCCTGCCCGCTGGTGCGCGAGCTGCCGCAGGCACTCGAGCCCGCGGAGATCGAGGCGCTCGTCGAGCGCTTCGCCGACGCCGCAGAGCGCGCGCGCGCCGCGGGCTTCGACGCCGTCGAGGTGCACGGGGCCCACGGCTACCTGATCCACCAGTTCCTGACGCCGCTCGCCAACCGGCGCGAGGACGCCTGGGGCGGCGACCTCGCGGGGCGCGCCCGCTTCGCGCTCGCGGTCGTCCGGGCGATTCGCGCGCGGCTCGGGCGCGCGTTCCCGATCCTCTTCAAGCTCTCGGCCGAGGACCGGCTGCCGGGCGGCCTCACGCTCGACGACACGTGCGCCGTCGCGCGCTGGCTCGAGGAGGCCGGCGTGGACGCGCTGGTCGTCTCGGCCGGCACCTACGCGTCCTTCGAGTGGATCGTCCAGCCGCTCGCGCTGCCGCGCGCCTGCCTGCGCGGCCTGGCTGCGCGCGTGCGCGCAGCGGTCACGATCCCGGTCGCCGCCGTCGGGCGGATCCCCGACGCGGCGCTCGCGGCCGAGATCGTCGCCGCCGGTGACGCGGATCTCGTCGCGATGGGCCGCGCGCTCCTCGCCGACCCCGACCTGCCGCGGAAGGCCCGAAGCGGCCGCGACGCGGACGTGCTCCCCTGCGTCGCGTGCAACGAGTGCCTGGCGCGGCTCATGAAGGCCGAGCCCATCCGCTGCGCGGTGAACCCGGCGCTCGGGCACGAGGCCGAGCCCGCGCCGCCCCGCGCGGCGGCCCGGCGCGTCGTCGTGGTCGGGGGCGGCCCGGCCGGCATGCAGGCGGCGCTGGTCGCGCGCGAGCGCGGCCACGCGGTAACGCTCTTCGAGGCCCACCCGGCGCTCGGCGGGCGGCTCGCCCTCGCCGCGCGCCCGGCGTTCAAGCGGGAGCTGGCGGCGCTGGTCGCCCACCTCGAGCGGCGCCTGCGCGCCGCCGGCGTCGAGGTCCGCCTGGGCACGGAGGCCGACGCGGCGGCGGTCACCGCGCTCGCGCCCGGCGCCGTCATCGTCGCCGCCGGCGCCCGCATGGCGCTGCCCGAGATCCCCGGGATCGGCGCCGCGCGCGCGCGGACGGCGGAGCAGGTCCTCGCGGAGGCCCCAGCGGGCGGCGGCCCGGCCATCGTCCTCGGCGGCGGCAGCACCGCGTGCGACGTCGCGTGCTGGCTCTGCGAGCAGGGCTTCGCGGTGACGCTGCTGGCGCCCGGGCACGACCTCGCGCGCGACGTCGAGCCCCAGACGCGCAAGGGCGTGGTCGGCGAGCTCCGCCGGCTCGGCGTGCGCGTTGAGCTGGAGACTCGCGTCGAGTCCCTCGCGGACGGGCGCGTCGCCTACACCGACGCGGAGGGCCGGCCCGCGAGCGCCGCCGCCGGTCTCGTTATCGTCGCCGGCGTGCCGGCGCCCGACGAGGCGCTCGTGAGGGCGCTCCACGCGGGGCCGCTCGAGGTCCACGCCGTCGGCGCCTGCGCGGGTGCGACCGACCTCGCCGGCACGATCCACGGCGCCACCGACGCCGCGCTCCGCCTCTGAGTGTCAGCGGTCACCTGTCCTGCTCTCGTCGAGCCAGCCGTTCCCAAGCTCGATCAGACGACACAGCAGGTCAGTCCCCTGTGCCTCGGCCCCCTGCCGGTGAGTGTTTGACATCCTGCCGAGCACTTCATATGATTACGTTCGTAATAAGTCGTCATAATGATAGTGTCCAATGCGTCGACCCTGATCCTGCTGGCGAAGGCGGAGCTGCTCGGCGCCTTCCTCGCCGAGCTCGGCGAGAGGGTAACCGTCCCGAAGGAAGTGGAAAGGGAATGCTGCGAGGAGAAGCGCACACCCGACGCGCTCGTGATCCGGGGCGCCATAGATGAGAAGAAGATCGCAGTGCAGCCCGTGAAGGCGACGAAGCTGTACGGCAAGATCCGAGCGGACTTCTCGCTGGGAAGTGGCGAGGCGGAAGCGCTGACGCTGGCCGTCTCAAGAAGGGCGCGGCTGTTCATGACGGACGACAAGAAGGCGATTCAGGCGTCCAAGCTGCTGAAGCTTCCCTTCGCGACCGCGCTTGGCATCCTGGTGCGCATGCACGAGAAGGGCCTGCTCGGGAAGAAAGAGGCGCTCACGAAGCTCGAGGCCCTGAGGAGGCACGGCCGCTACAGCAGGGACATCATCGACGACGCAAGATCGAGACTGGAGGCGAGATGAATGGCAAAGACCGTAAGCATACGGATGGATGAGGAGAACTACGCATTCCTGCACAAGCTTGCAAGGGACGAAAAGGGGGACCTTTCCAAGGCCGTGCGGGAGGTCGTCTACAAGGGCCGCGTGATGCTGGCCATCGACAAGTACAAGAAAGGTGAGGTGTCCCTTGGCAAGGCAGCGGAGCTGGCCGGCCTGCCCGTGGGCCGGATGATAACGCTCCTCGCCGAGTACGGTGTGCCGAGCAATCTCGAAGCGGAAGACTACCTCAAGGGCCTGGAGAACCTACGCAAGGCGTGGTAACGAAGCACCTCCCGGCATGGCGGAACCTTCGGGTGTGAACTGGGGCAGCGCGACGCCGCCGCGCCGCTCGAAGACCAGGCGCACCCGGTCGCCGATCGCCACGGTCTCCGGCGCCGTGCCGACGACGTTGGCCATCATCCGGAAGCCCTCGTCCAGGTCCACGAGCGCGATCGTGTAGGGCACGTCCGCCCTGAAGGCCGCCGACGGGGCGCGGTGGACGACGGTGACGGCGTGCACGACGCCGCGGCCGGCGGAGCGGCGCCACTCGAGCGCCCGCCCGCCGCAGCGGGCGCAGGCCACGCGCGGGTAGAACTGCGCCCGGCGGCACGCCGCGCACCACTGGTAGCGCAGCTCGCCCGCCGCGCAGCCCTCCCAGTACGGGCGCGTCTCGGCGGTGATCCTCGGCAGGGGCTTGGCGCTCATCGCGGCCGCCTCACGCCCGCGCCAGGACGAGCGAGCAGTGGGCCGAGAGGATCCCGCCGTCGCCGTGGACGAAGGCGAGCCGGGCGTCCACGACCTGGCGGGCTCCGCACTCGCCGCGGAGCTGGCGCACGCCCTCCACGACGTGGGCGAGCCCGCCGGCGGCGCCCGAGTGGCCGAAGGACAGGAGCCCGCCGTGCGTGTTCGTCGGCAGGGAGCCGCCGAGGGCCAGGGCGCCCGCCGCGATGGCGGGACCCGCCGCGCCGCGCTCGAAGAAGCCCATCGACTCCAGCTCGACCAGCAGCGTGATCGTGAACGAGTCGTAGATCTCGGCCACGTCCACGTCGCCGGGGCGCACGCCGGCCTCGCCGAGGGCCCGGCCCGCCGCGTCGTGACAGCCGAAGTCCGTGAGGCTCGGCGCCTGGCTCAGGTGCTCGTGCGTGTGGCCCTGGCCCGCGCCGATCAGCCCCACGCCGGGCCGCGGCGTGTCGCGCGCGGCGTCGGCGGCGCTCACGAGGACCGCGCACGCGCCGTCGGAGACGAGGCAGCAGTCGAGCAGGCGCAGCGGGCGGGCGATGACGCGCGAGGCGAGCACGTCCTCGACGCCGATGGGCGCGCGCATGTGGGCGCCCGGGTGGAGGCCCGCGTGCCGCCGCATCGTGACCGCGATGTGCGCGAGCTGCTCCGGCGTGGCCCCGTGCTCGTGCATGTAGCGGCTGGCGACGAGCGCGTAGAGCGCCGGGATCGTCGGCCCGTACGGCACCTCGAACTGGGCGTGGCCGACCGCGGAGAGCAGCGCCACCGTGTCGTCGCGCGACATGCCCGTCAGCCGGTTGTCCCCCATGACCACGAGGACGTGGCGGCAGCGGCCCGTCTCGACGAGCGCCGCCGCGTGCATGACCGCGGCGCAGCCCGTGGCGCCGCCGAGCTGGAGCGCGGTCGTGTAGGCCGGGCGGACGCCGAGGTACTCGGCGACGACCGAGCTCAGCATCATGTGCGGGTCCACGAGCGAGTAGGCGCAGAGCAGCCCGTCCACGTCGCGCGGCCCGAGCCCCGCGTCGGCGAGCGCCGCGTGGGCCGCCTCGGCGTGGAGCCCGAGCGCGCTCGAGCCCGGCAGCTCGCCGAAGGCCGTGGCGGCCACGCCGGTGAGCCGCGCCCGCCCTTTCAGGTCTCCGGTCATCTCACCCCGCCTCCACGCGGTCGAGCCAGCGCGCGAGGGCGCGGCGCCCGGCCTCGGCGAGCGGCGGGCCCCAGCGCGCCGTGTCCGCCCGGAGCCCGGCGACCGTCACGCCGGGCGTCGCGGCGATCTCGGCCGCGTGGCCGACCAGCCAGTGATCGAGCCTGCGCGCCGTCACCTCGACGTGGAACTGCAGCCCCAGCGCGCGCCGGCCCCACGCGAAGGCCTGGTTCGCGTAGAGCGCGGTCGAGGCCAGGCGCTCGGCGCCGGCCGGCAGGTCGAACGTGTCGCCGTGCCAGTGGAGCACCGGCGCCGTCCCGAGCGCCGCGAGGCAGGAGCGCTCGCCCGCTTCCGTCAGCACGAGCGGCGCCCAGCCGATCTCCTTGGTCCCGCCCGGGTACACGCGCGCGCCGAGGGCCCGGGCCATGAGCTGGCTGCCGAGGCAGATCCCGAGGGTCGGCCGGTCGGCGGCGAGGCGCTGCGTGAGCAGGCGCGGCTCGTCGAGGACGAAGGGGTACGCCGTCTCCTCGTACGCGCCGATGGGTCCGCCGAGGACGACCAGCAGGTCCGGCGCGAGCGGATCGAGGCTCGCGAGGTCGGCCTCGGCCGCCTCCGCGTACGTGACCGCGCAGCCCCGCGCGGCCAGGACGTCGGCGAGCGTGCCGAGGTCCTCGAACGCGACGTGGCGTATCGCGAGAGCCGTCTTCATCAGGCCGCTTCCTCCATCCGCGCCAGGCGTCCCGCGCGCCGGCGCGCTATTATCGCCCCGGAGGGCCCACCCATGAACCGAGCCGATCAGGGACGCTCGCTGCTGCAGCAGTGGGAGTCGTCGAAGCCGGGGAACTTCTACGAGGACGACGCCTACCTGCGCGCGGCGCTCGCCCGCCGCGTGGACCGCGAGCGACTCGCGCGCTTCGCGCCCGCGCTCCGCCAGGCGGGCGAGGACTCGGCGGGGCCGATCAGCCGCGCCGCGTTCACGCTCGACCGGCCCGAGCACCTGCCCCGCGTCGAGCCCTGGAGCCGCACGGGCGAGCGCACCGACGAGGTCGTCTTCCACCCGGCCCATCACGAGGTCGGCCGGCTCGTCTGGCGCTCCGGGATCCTCGCCGCGCTCGGCGAGCCGGGCGGCATGACGCCCCACGCCGCGCTCACCTACCTGTTCGGCCTGAACAGCGAGGTGCCGCACCTCTGCTCCATCGCGTGCACCGCGGGCCTCGTCAAGGCGATCCAGCGCGCCGGCTCGGACTTCATGCGGCGCGAGTGGCTGCCGCGCCTCCTCGACCCCGACTACGACCGGCGCTGGCACGCCTCCCAGTTCGTCACCGAGATCCAGGGCGGCTCGGACGTCGGCGCCAACGCGTGCGTGGCGCGGCCCGTCGCCGACCGGCCCGGCGTCTGGCGGCTCAGCGGCGAGAAGTGGTTCTGCTCGAACGTCTCGGCCGACCTCTACGCGGTGAGCGCCCGCCCCGAGGGCGCGCGCGAGGGCACGGGCGGCGTCGCGCTCTTCGTCGTTCCGCGCCGGCTCGAGGACGGCCGCCCGAACGGCGTGCTGATCCGCCGGCTCAAGAACAAGCTCGGCACGCGGACGCTGCCGACGGTCGAGCTGGATTTCGAGGGGGCGCTCGCCTGGCAGCTCGGCGAGCTCCAGGAGGGCTTCCGGCTCCTCATCGGCATCATCATCAACACCTCGCGCCTGCACGTCGCCATCGGCACGAGCGCGATGATGCGCCGCGCGTGGGTCGAGGCCTGGCACTACGCGCGGCTGCGCGAGGCGTTCGGCCGCCGGCTCGTCGAGTTCCCCGCGGTGCGCGCGCAGCTCGCCGAGATGCGCGTGCTGGGCACCGCGGGCCTGGCGCTGACGCTCTTCGCCGCCTCGGCGGAGGACCAGCTCCGTCTGGCAGGCGCGCACGCCGAGGACGACGCGGTGTTCCGCACCGCGGTGAACCTCGCGAAGTTCATCTGCTCGATCGACGCCGGGCTCGTCGTGCACCACGCGATCGAGATCCTGGGCGGCAACGGCACGATCGAGGACTTCAGCCCGCTGCCGCGGCTCTGGCGCGACGTGCCGGTGCAGGAGAGCTGGGAGGGCCCCCACAACACGCTCGTCGCCCAGGTCCTCCGCGACGGGCTGCGCGCGAAGCTCCACGACCCCCTCCTCGCGCGCGCGCAAGACCTGCTGCTCGGCGTGCGGCGCCCGGAGCTGGCGGCGACGCGTGAGCGCGCGCTCGGCGCGCTCGACGAGCTGCGCGGGAGCCTCGCCGGCCTGCTCCGGCGCGGGCCCGACGCGGCCGCGCTCCACATCCGCGGCCTCGTCACGCGCATGGCGCGCGTCACCCAGGTCGCGCTCCTGCTCGACGACGCGCAGGCGGACGGCGGCGCGTGCCCCTGGCTCGGCGCCGCGGCCGATCTCCTGCTCAGGCGCTTCACGCTGCCGGGCTGGGACCCGCTCGCCGACCCGGACTACGAGCGGCTGATCGCGACGGTCCTCGAGGCCTGACGCCGGGCGCCCGCGCGCGCTGCGGTACCCCCATGGATCTGCCGAGGACGGCGAGCGCGGTGGTGATCGGCGCCGGCGTGGTGGGCTGCAGCATCGCCTACCACCTGGCGAGCCGCGGCATGCGCGACGTGCTGGTCGTCGAGCGCGACCAGGTCGGCGCGGGGACGACGAGCAAGGCGGCGGGCGGCATCCGCGTCCAGTTCGCCACCGAGACCGAGATCCGCTTCTCGCTCGAGTCGATCGAGGCCCTCGAGCGCTTCCGCGACGAGATGGGCGCGGACCCGGGCTACGCGCGAATCGGCTACCTCTTCCTTCTCTCCGAGGAGCGGCAGCTCCGGGGATTCGAGCAGCGGATGGCGCTCCAGCGGAGCCTCGGCGCCGACGTCCGCCTCCTCACGCCGGACGACGCGCAGAAGCTCGTGCCCGCGCTCCGCGTGGACGACCTGATCGCGGCGGTCTGGGGCCCCGGGGACGGGGTCGCGGGCCCCGCCGAGGTCACGAACGCCTTCGCCCGGCGCGCGCGCGAGCTCGGCGCGCGGATCGCCGAGGGCGTGGAGGTGACGGCGCTCGTGCGGGCGGGCGGGCGCGTCACCGGGGTCGAGACCTCGCGGGGCGCGATCGCGACGCCGCTCGCGATCAACGCCGCGGGCCCCGCGGCGGCGCGCGTCGGCCGCCTGGCCGGGCTCGAGCTGCCGGTGCTGCCGC
>MGBU01000265.1:24155-24238 GCA_001790205.1 Candidatus Rokubacteria bacterium GWA2_73_35
CCCCGACGCCGCCGACGCCGAGTAGCGCCCGCCGCGCGTCCCGGGGAATTCCGGTTGACAGCGGCCGCCGCGGCTCCCCATAA
>MGBU01000266.1 GCA_001790205.1 Candidatus Rokubacteria bacterium GWA2_73_35
AGGATCGACGATCGCCCACCGGGCCATACCTTCGTATCCCCTCGAACAGGACTCTCTTCGAACATCTCTCGGGGAGGGTAGTCCAGTGAGCGACGCGCGCCTGTCTCAGGCCACCCACGGTTGGAGCCGGCCTCGCGGCCCCCGCTACCAATGACCCTGGACGCCGTCCTGCTCATCGCCTTCGGCGGGCCGACCGCGCCGGACGAGATCCGGCCCTTCCTCGAGCTCGTCGCGCGCGGGCGGCGGATCCCGCCCGAGCGGCTCGAGGAGGTCGCGCACCACTACGAGCGGATGCCGGGCGGCCGCTCACCGCTTACCGAGCGCACGCTGGCCCAGGCGCAGGCGCTCGAGCGGGCGCTCGCCGAGCGCGGTCCCGCGCTGCCCGTCTGCGTCGGGATGCGGAACTGGCACCCGTTCCTGCACGAGACGCTCGCCGCGATGGCGGGCCGGGGACACAAGCACGCGCTCGGCATCATCCTCTCGCCGTTCCGCGCCGAGGCCTCGTGGGACCGCTACAAGGCGGACATCGCCGGGGCGCGCGCGCGGACGCCGGGCGCCCCGGAGGTCGGCTTCGCGCCGCCGTGGGGCGGCCACCCGCGGTTCGTCGCGGCGGTGGCCGAGCGCGCCCGCGCGGCGCTCGCGGCGGTCCCCGCGGGCGCGTGCGCGTGGCCGCCGCTGATCTTCACCGCCCACAGCCTCCCGGTGGCCATGGCCGAGGGCGCGCCCTACGTCGCCGAGCTGACCGCGGCGGCGCACGCGGTAGCCGACCGGCTCGAGCACCGGCGCTTCTCGATCGCCTACCAGAGCCGGAGCGGGAGCCCGCGCGAGCCGTGGCTCGAGCCCGACGTCGCCTCAGCCCTGCGCGCGCTCGCCGCCTCGGGCGAGCGCCACGCGGTCGTCGTGCCGATCGGCTTCGTCTGCGACCACGTCGAGCTGCTCTACGACCTCGACGTGGAGGCGCGCGGGCTCGCCGCCGAGCGCGGCCTCACGCTCCACCGGGCGGCGGCGGTGAACGACCACCCCGAGTTCGTCGCAATGCTCGCCGACCTCGTCCGGAGCGCCGCGTGAGGCTCGTCGTCGTCGGCGGCGGGATCACGGGCCTGGCGGCCGCGCACCGGGCCGTGGAGGTCGCCCGCGCGCGGGGGCTCGCGCTCGATCTGACGCTCCTCGAGGGGCGCGACCGGCTCGGCGGCACGATCGCCACCGAGGCGACCGCCGGCTTCCTCGTGGAGGCGGGCCCCGACTCGTTCCTCTCCGAGAAGCCGTGGGCGCTCGCGCTCTGCCGGCGGCTCGGCGTCGAGGACCGGCTCGTGCGCACGGACGACCGCTTCCGCAAGGTCTACGTGTGGTTCCGCGGGCGGCTCCACCCGCTGCCCGACGGCTTCCAGCTCCTGGCGCCGACGCGGCTCGGCCCCTTCGTCACCTCGCGCCTCTTCTCGTGGCGCGGCAAGCTCCGCATGGCGTGCGACCTCGTGCTGCCGCGCGGCGTGGCCGACGACGAGAGCCTCGGCGCGTTCGTGCGCCGCCGGCTCGGCCGGGAGGCGCTCGAGCGCGTCGCCCAGCCGCTCGTCGCCGGCATCTACACCGCCGACCCGGACGACCTGAGCCTCGGCGCCACGATGCCGCGCTTCCTCGAGCTGGAGCGGCGCGAGCGCTCGCTCATCCTGGGGCTGCTCCGCGCGGGCCGGCGCGCGCCCCCGGCCGGGACGAGCGGCGCGCGCTGGAGTCTGTTCGTCACCTTCCGCGGCGGGATGGAGGAGCTGGTCACGACGCTCGCCCACCGGCTGCCGCCGGGCGCGGCGCTCCCCAAGCACCGGGTGACCGGCCTCGAGCGCCGCGACGGGCGCTGGCGCGTCGCGACCGCAGAGGGCGCCGTGCTAGACGCGGACCACGTGATCGTCACGGCCGAGGCGCACGGGGCGGCGCGGCTCCTGCGCTACGTGGACCCGACGCTCGCCACGCTCCTCGCGGAGATCCCGTACGCCTCGTCGGCCACGGTCTCGCTCGGCTATCGCCGCGCCGACGTCCCGCACCCGCTCGACGGCTTCGGCTTCGTCGTGCCGCGGACCGAGGGGCGCGCGCTGCTCGCCGGCACGTTCTCGAGCGTGAAGTACCCGGGCCGCGCGCCGGAGGGCCACGTGCTCGTGCGCTGCTTCGTCGGCGGCGCACTGAACGAGCGGGTGCTCGAGCTGGATGACGCCGCGCTCGTCGCGCGGGCGCGCGAGGAGCTGCGCGCCGCCCTCGGCGTCACCGCCGCGCCCGTCCTCACGCGGCTCGCGCGCTGGCCCAAGGCGATGCCGCAGTACCACGTGGGCCACGCGGGCCGCGTGGAGACGCTCGAGCGCCGGGTCGCCGCGCTCGGGGGCCTCGGCCTCGCGGGTGGCGCCTACCGCGGCGTCGGCATCGCCGACTGCGTGCGCTCGGGTGAGGCGGCCGCCGAGCAGGCGCTCGGCGCCGCGCCGGCGCGCGGGGAGGCCGGATGACGCCGCCGCTGCCCGCCGTGGGCGTCCCGGAGAGCCGCCTCACGCGCGCGCCTCAGTAGGCGGCGCCGGGCGCCTCGATCGCCCCGGCGCGCTCGAGCGCGGCGATCCGCTCCGGCGGGTAGCCGAGCACCTCGGCGAGCACCGCCCGGGTGTGCTCGCCGACCCGCCAGGGCGCGGGCGCCCGGGGCCCCACGGGCCCTCCGTCCAGGTGGAAGGGTGCCCCGGTGACGCGCACCGCTCCGCGCGCCGGGTGGGGAACGGCCGGGAAGAACCCGCGCGCGGCCAGGTGGGGGTGGGTCGCGACCTCGGCGGGCGCGAGCACGGGCGCCGCGGGCAGGCGCGCGGCCCCGAGCGCGTCCAGGGCGGCCTCGACGCTCGGGAAGCCGTCGAGCCAGGCGCGGACGATGGCGGAGAGCTCGGGCCAGTGCGCGCGCCGCGCCAGCGGCGTCGCGAAGCGCGGGTCGTCGGCCAGCTCGGGCCGGCCCATCGTCGCCAGGAGCCGCGCCCAGAGCTGCGGGGCGCCCACGGTCTGGAGCGCGAGCCACCGGCCGCCGAGCGCGTGGAGGATCATGCCCGCCCGCGGCCCCGGGGCCTCGGCGCCGCCGTTCAGCACCGCGCCGTACGTGATGTCCTCGGCGGCGACCAGCGCCTCGAGCATCGAGACGTCGAGGTGGGCGCCCCGGCCGGTGCGCCCCCGCCGGAGCAGCGCGGCGAGGATCGCGCCGAACGCGTGGGTGCCCGCGAGCACGTCGGCGGTCTGGAGGTAACCGACGCGCGGCACCGGGTCGGGCGGCTGCTCGAGGTGCATCACGCCCGAGACCGCGTTGATGATGTGGGCGAAGGCCTGGCCCTCGCGCAGCGGGCCCGTCTGGCCGTAGCCCGAGATCGAGCAGTAGACGAGGTCGGGCCGCACCGCCGCGAGCGTCGCGTGGTCGCAGCCGAGGCGCGCGACGACGCCGGGCACGAAGTTCTCGACGACCACGTCGGCCACGCGCGCGAGATCGAGCACGACCGGGCGCGCCTCCGGGTGCGCCAGGTCGAGCGCGACGCTCTGCTTGCCCGCGTTGACGCGGATGAAGTAGGTGGACTGGTCGGCGCGGTCCGCCTGGAGCTGCACGAAGCCGCGGCGCATCTCGTCGCCCTCGCCCGGGCGCTCGATCTTGATGACGCGCGCGCCGAGGTCGGCGAGCAGGCGCGTGCAGTACGGGCCCGCGAGCACCCGTGAGAAGTCCAGCACGGTGACGCCGGCGAGGAGCGGCTCGGCGGGCATGGCGAGGCCCTACGATAGCACTTTCGTCCCACCCGTCCGGTCGATTAGGCTACGGCGCGACGGAGGTGGTGGCGATGCTCGAGGTGGTGACGATGAAGGAGATCGACGCGATCTTCGCGGTGACGGACGCGCTCGGCATCCACCGGGAGAAGCTCGTGATCCCGCTCGGGCCGGCGACGCCGGGCCGGGTCCGACGGCTCCCGAGCGGCAAGCTCGAGATCACGGTGGACGCGGCGCGGCCGATCGAGGAGTGGGTGCGCGAGCTGCCCGGCCTGATCACCGCGGCCGGCGGGGGCTGAGCCCACGGACCACCTCAAGCGCGAGCTCGGGCTCGTCCCCCTCGCCGCCATCGTGTTCTTCAACGTGAGCGGCGGGCCCTACGGCATCGAGGACACGGTGTCGTCCTTCGGGCCCGGGCTGACGCTCGTGCTCCTGCTCGCGGCGCCGCTCCTCTGGAGCCTGCCCGTCGCGCTCGCGATGTCCGAGCTCGCGTCGGCCCTGCCCGACGAGGGCGGCTACGTGACGTGGACGCGGCGCGCGTTCGGCGACTTCTGGGCGTTCCAGGTCGGCTGGTGGAGCTGGATCCAGAGCTTCGTGGACGTGGCGGCCTACCCCGCGCTCTTCGTCGAGTACGTCCGGTTCTGGCGCCCGGACCTGGGCGCCTCGGAGCGCTGGGGGCTCGTCCTCACGTTCGTGGTGCTCTTGACCGGGCTCAACCTGCTGGGTGTGCGGCCGACGGGCCGGGCCGCCGTCCTGCTGGCGGCCCTGGCGCTCGCCCCCGTCGCCGCGTTCACGCTCGTCGGCCTGGGCGCCGGGCGCGTCGCGCCCTGGACGCCGTTCGCGCCGGAGGGCCCGGGGCTCGAGACGATCGGCCTGGGCCTCGCGGTCGTGATGTGGAACTACTCGGGCTGGGACACGCCCTCCACCGTCCTCGGCGAAACGCGGGCGCCGGAGCGCGCCTACCGGCAGGCGCTGCTCGCGACGCTGCCGCTGCTCTCGGCGGCCTACCTCCTGCCGGTGGGCGTGGGGCTCGCGAGCGGCGCCGTCGAGTGGCGCGCGTGGACGACGGGCACGCTGCCGACCCTCGCGCGGGCCGTCGGCGGCGCCTGGCTGGGTCACGCGGTCGCGCTCGGCGCGGTGGTGAGCACCGCGGGCCTGTTCATGTCGCTCCTGCTGACCAACTCGCGGCTGCCCTACGTGCTCGCGCGCGACGGCGACCTGCCGGCGTGGCTCGGCGCGATCCACCCGCGGTTCGGCACGCCGTGGCGGGCCGTCGTGCTCTCGACCGCGTGCTACATGGCGCTCGCCGCGTTCTCGTTCCGCGAGCTGATCGTGCTGAACATCTGGCTCTACTCGCTGACGCTGCTGATCGAGCTCGCCGCGTTCCTCCGGCTCCGCGTCGCCGAGCCCGCGCTGCCGCGCCCCTGGCGCGTGCCGGGCGGCCGCGGCGGGGCGGTGCTCGTGGCGGCGCTCCCGTCGGCGTTCATGCTCGGCGCCATCGCCACGGCCGGCCTCGCCAACACCGTCGCCGGCGTCGCCGCGGCGCTCACCGGACCCGTCGCCTGGGCCGTCCTGCGTCCCCGAGGTTCTCGTCGATGACCCGCGCGAGGCAGTCGAGGGACGCGAGCGAGTAGACGTAGGTCTTCCAGCCGATCGCGACCGAGTCCGGCGGCTCGCCGGGCGGCGGCACCGGGAAGATGTCCACGCTCACGTTCGGCCCCGGCCCCGCGCAGCCGCCCGCGCACGCCTCCCGGAGGCGCACGCGCGCGCCGAGGCGCCGCGCGGCGACCAGCGCGCGCAGGGCGCCGAGCAGCGCCCGGGCGTCCAGGCGCCGCACCGGCCCGCCGCGCTCGAGCGGCAGGTGGACAGCGCCGGGCTCGCGCGGGCAGACGCTGACGACGAGCCGGCGCCGGGCCGCCGGGGCGCGCGGCGGCCGCCTCATCGGGCCCGCACCGCGCCGAGCCTCCGGGCCATCCGCAGCGTGGCGGCCACGGGCGGAGCGGCCGGGCGAAGCCAGCGCGCGCGCACGCCCGCGCGCGCCAGGGCGCGCGCGACGCCCGCGCGGAACCACGCGTCGGCGAGCACGCTCCCGGCCCAGCTCGCGTCCACGGGCGCCTCGAGCCCGAGCTGGCGGACGACGTCCCGCGCCTGCGCCGCGAGGCCCGCCTGCGCCCGGCGCGCGATCCCGCGCGCGCGCGGGTCGCCGCGGCGCGCGCGCCGCAGCACCGCCGGCGCCAGCGCCGCGATGCGCCCGACGGGCTCGGGCGCGCGCACCATGGCGAGCGCCGCGCGCCAGCGGCCGCCGCGGCTGGCCGCGGCGAGCCACTCGCGCCCGATCCAGAACGCCGAGCCCTCGTCGCCGAGGAGCGGGCCGAGGCCGCCCGCGCGCGCCCAGCGGCCGTGCGGGCCGAGGCCGACGACGATGGATCCGGTGCCCGCGAGGACGAGGACGCCGGGGCGGTCGGCGAGCGCGGCGCGGTGCGCGGCCTCGGCGTCGGGCACGACCCGCACGCGGCGGGCGAGCCCGCGCAGACTCCGGGCGAGCACCGCGCGCTCGCCCGGCGTCCAGACGCCGCGCGAGGCGACGACGAGGGCGGCGACGCGGTCGCGCGTCCAGCCGACGCGGCGCCAGAGCCCGCGCAGCCGGGACGCGAGCAGGGCGGGCTCGCGGCTCGAGCGCAGAACGAGCGCGACGGCCGGGCGGCCTCCGTCCCCCGCGGCGACGCGGAGCCACGTGCCGCCCACGTCCACGCCGACCACGAGGCGGCGGGCGGCTTGCGCCCCGCCCGGCTGACGGTGTCGCCAACGGTGTCGGTGGGCCGACGGGCTTGCCACTCTGGCCATTATGCGGCCGGCGTCAGCCGTCTGAAATCACGAGCTTTTCGTCCCGGCCGGGGGGTGGCACGGGCCATGCTGCCCCTACCGCGCGGGAGGACCGGGCCATGGGTAAGGCATTCGCAGCGTGGCTGATGGTCGCAAGCGCCGTCGCCCTGCCCGCGATGGGGCCCCGCGAGACGGTGGAGTCCACGCTGACCCGCGTGGTCAGCGTGTTCCAGGACGCGGACCTCAACGCCGAACGCCGCGCCGAGGTCCGGCGGATCGCCCACCAGCTCTTCGACTTCGCGGAGATGAGTCGGCGCACGCTCTCGCGCCACTGGGCGACGCGCTCCACCACGGAGCAGGCCGAGTTCGTCGCCCTCTTCACCGAGCTGCTCGAGCGCTCGTACCTGAACCGCCTCGAGGGGTTCGCAAGCGAGAAGATCGCGTTCGTCGGCGAGGTGGTGGACGGCACCTACGCGACCGTGAAGGCGAAGGTTCTGACGCCGCGGCGGAGCGAGACCCTGCTGGACTACCGCCTGCACGTCCGGGACGGGCGCTGGCGCGTCTACGACGTCCTCATCGACGGCGTGAGCTTCGTGTCGACGTACCGCAGCCAGTTCGACCGCGTGATCACCGCCGAGTCCTACGACAAGCTCGTCGAGAAGCTCCGTCGGAAGAACCTCGACACGGCGGTGGCCGAGCGCGCCAAGCGCCTCTAGGCTCGCGCATCTGGTCGGCCGCGCGAGCGGCGCATGGTCGCGGTACCAGGGGGCGCCCGACCGGGGGGCGCCCCCCGTATGTTCGGGATCCCGCGGGGGGAGACCACGCGCGCCCGCGCGTGGGGCCGAAGGGCGGGGCGGGGGCTGCCTGCCGCGGGGCCCCGTGAGACCCGTGTCGTGAGCGTGCGGAGGCCGTGCCGCGTTCGCTCCGACGCGCCGCGACTGACAGCAGTCGTGGTCGAGCGGGGCTCCGCGGCAGGCAGCCCCCGCCCCGCCCTCCGGCTACAATGACGCGTGCTCACGTGGCCCGACTACGCGGTCCTCGCCGCCGCGATCGCGGTCCTCCTCGCGATCGGCTCCTGGTGCACGCGCCGCCAGCACGACACGGTCGACTTCTTCCTCGCCCGCCGCCGCGTCCCGTGGTGGGCGGCGTGCCTCTCCTTCCTCGCCACCGAGATCAGCGCGGTCACGATCATCTCGGTGCCGGCCACCGCCTACAGCGAGAACTGGGAGTACGTGCAGTTCTTCGTCGGGTCGAGCCTCGCGAAGTGGGCGGTGGCGTTCCTGTTCATCCCGGCCTTCTACCGGCACGACGTCACGACGATCTACGAGTTCCTGGGCCTGCGCTTCGGGCGTCTGACCCAGGTGACCGCCTCGCTGTTCTTCTTCGTCACCCGCCTCGCGGGCTCGGCGGTGCGGCTCATGGCGCCCGCGCTCGCCGTGTCGATCGTCATGGGCTGGCCGCTCGCGCCGACGATCGCGGGCTTCGTCCTGGTCGGCATCCTCTACATCGGCCTGGGCGGCGTGCTCGCGGTCGTCTGGACCAACGTCTTCCAGGCGCTCGTGTTCCTCGGCGCCGGGGCCGCGACGCTCGGCTGGCTGGTCACGCACGTGGACGGCGGGCTCGGCGCGATCGTCGCCGTGGCGGGCGAGGCGGGGCGGCTCGACGTGATCGCCTGGGGGCCGGCGCCCGGCGACCCCGCGTTCTGGCGCCGCCTGCTCACGGAGCCCAACATCGTCTGGGTGGCGGTCCTCAACGGCTTCGTCGGCTCGATGGCCGCCTTCGGCACCGACCACGACCTGATGCAGCGCCTGCTCACCGTCGAGACGCGGCGGCAGAGCCAGCGCACGCTCTCGCTCACGCCGCTCGGCACGCTGCTGACGCTCCTGATCTACCTCGGCCTCGGGAGCGCGCTCTTCACGTTCTACGCGCAGCACCCGGAGCTCGCCGTGCCGCGCGCCGACGACATCCTGCCGCACTACGTCGCGCAGGTGATGCCGGCCGTGCTGCGCGGCCTCATGCTGAGCGCGATCGTGCTCGCCTCGATCGACTCCCCGCTCGGCTCGCTCGCCGCCTCGTTCGTCACCGACATCTATCGCCCGCTCCTCGCCCGCGACCGCTCCGAGCGGCACTACCTCCTGGTGTCGCGGGCGAGCGTCGTGGCCTTCGGCCTCCTCCTCGGGGCGCTGGCGCACGCCTTCTCGGCCTTCACCCAGATTCTCTGGCTCGCCTTCAAGGTCACCGGCGTGACGTTCGGCTCGCTGCTCGGCGTGTTCCTCCTCGGGCTCCTCACGCGGCGCCGCGTCGACGACCGGGCGAACGTGGCCGCGATGGTCGTGATGGCGGCGGTGAACCTCGGGCTGCTCGTCGCCTCGGAGAAGGGGGTGTTCCCCTTCGCCTGGTCGTGGCTCGTCATCCTCGGCACGGCGGGAACGCTTGGGCTCGCCCTCGGCTTCTCGGCGCTCGCGGGGCGGGTTCTCGGGCAACTTGCCGATTGAAACTCGTGCAAATACGCGCGCCATCGTCGGCGCACGCATCTCCAGGGCGACTGGGACTTAAGAACGGAGCCGGTCAGCGATCTGCGTTACATCCTTGATGAACTTGCGGAGAGACCGGGAGCGCGTTGCCGCAAGCTGATAGTCGACCCGAGCTGCCATCGACGCTTGGTTGTGAGCGGGGACATAGGTTCGGCCTGTGACCATGTGGCGACTTAACCAGCCCTTCGCGTCTCGAATGTCCTCAGGATCAGCAGGCGAGGCTGCGTCGTGCCCGATTCCCTGGAAACCACGAAGAGACTCTATGCCGGCGATGAACCATGCCTCAATTTCCGTCTTTGCTAGGACGACGGAAACGGGCATGCCTGCGGCGACAGGTTCCCCGCGACGTCGGGCGTCGATCGCTACGTCGCGCGGGCAATCGTCATCCGCGTCCACAAGAATTACAACAGCCTGAGCGCCGTCCTGTCGACGGGCATATTCTACCTTTCGCTCAAGCTCATGCCGCTTCAGCAACTGATCCCGAGGAACTCTGATGCCTTGGCGTACCGGGAGGTCGAACACCTGCTGGTCGTGGAGAAGTCTTCGAATGAAGAGGGGAACGGACTCCCGCTCTGCGTGACCTTCAACAATTGGAACGATCACGGTTCCTTAGATCGAGCCGAAGAGATCTAGCTGGCGTGCCAACGATTCGGCGGTTTCTTGATCAAGCTGCAACTCGCCAGCTCTCATGAGTTCTCCGGGGGTGTAGAGCCGGTCACGGATGCTCTCGCGAGAAAGCGCTCCAAGGCGACTAATTTGCGTGCATCCGCCGCGGTACTCCACGGCTCTAATGTTCTCGTCTACGATGGCCTTGTTGTCCAGGACGTCAGGGCTATGCGTGGTTACAAGAACCTGTGACCGGTGCTGGCCGTCGCGCAGAATCTGAACCAGTATCTCCATGGCTGCGGGGTGAACGGTCGCTTCTGGTTCCTCGATCACGATTAGCGCCGGGGTAGCTGGCTGATAGACCGCCAAGAGAATGCCGAGAGCTCTGAGCGTGCCGTCAGACATGTTGAGAGCTTCGAAGGTCCACGGACTGTCGCCACTTACGTCCTGCTTGAAACGGATGGTCTCTTTTTGCCCGAGAGGATGATACTCAACGGATCGGACCCCCGGAACGACCTGCGATAGCAAGTGACAGACGCGCTCATAGTCTTCCTTGTTGCGCCGTTTCATCTCGCGAAGAACGGCAGCCGCATTGCTGCCATCACGGCGAAGTACGTCTCCAGCATCAGGATCCTGGATCTCGCGCAGCCGGTCTGGGGCGATTGAATAGAACCGCATACGACTCAAGAAGTCGAAGACTGGGCGGAACTCTTCAACGGCGGACACAATGGTTAAAGCCAGCCGATCGGACTCAATCCTTGCGCGGATCCCTGGGACTTCCGAGGTGAATGTCCCGTTCTGTACCTCGTAGAAGGCAGCCTCGCCAAGGAACCGTTGGACGTAGCATCGCTCACGGCTTACGACAAAGCTGCCGCCAGATGTGCTGGCGACCTCGAACGAGAAATCCGCGAGGGTACCCTGAGGAAGTGCGAGCTTGATACGCACGCCGAAATTATGGGGGTGACCGCGAGATATCCGCCGTACTGCGCTGATTCCACCACGCTGCTTGAGTGCGAGGGCAATGGTTCCGTTTAGGGAGTCAGCCACAAAACGCAGAGCGTCTGCGAAGTTGCTCTTGCCCGAACCGTTGATGCCGACAAGGACCGTGAGCGGCGCGAGCTGCACTACCACCTGCGCCAAGCTCTTGTAATTCCTGACCTGCACCTCGGTTATCAGAATCCGGCCGCCTTCGTCCTTCATGCGGCTCCTAGCATGGGCGAGGTGAGAGCGATCCGCAAGAGGTCGCTACCGAGACGAAGAGGATACTTCAATACACGAGGCGCGCGACGACCGCGTCGAGCTGGCACGTCCTGAACCCGTAGGCGGTGAGGCCGAGCACGCCCGGGCGGAGCAGGGCGGCGTCCCAGGGGTCGCGCAGCAGCACGACGGCGAGGGCGTGGGCCCGCGCCTGGACGGCGTCGAGCAGCGCGCGGTTCGAGGCGTGGAGGTGGGCGTCGAAGAGGAAGAGCACGACGGCGTCCGCCGCCGCGGCGCGCTCGGCGGCCTCCGCGACCTCCGCGGCCGCCGGCTCGATCCCCACGACGAGCGTCTCCGGCGCGATGCCGGCCCGCGCGAAGGCGCCCGCCACCCAGCCGCGCTCGTCGGCGACCTCGGGCTCGATCGTGATCCACGCCGCCAGCTCCGAGAAGCGCGGGAACACGACGGCGACCCGCCCGTTCAGCGCGCGCCGGAGGCCCGGCGCGCCCGCGCCGAGCGGCGTCACCGCGCGCGTCGCGATCGCCCACGCCAGCGGCGCGCCCTCGGGCTCGGGCGCCGGCGGCCCGCCCTCGGCGCGCGCCGCGCGGCCCGCGCGCAGGCGGCGGACGCGCTCGGCGGCGGCCTCGAGCTCGCCGCGCGGCACGGCGCCGCCGCGGCAGGCGTCCGCGAGCGCCGCGGCAGCGGCGCGCTGCGCCGCCTCGGTGTGGCAGACGAGCAAGAGGTCGTGGCCGGCGGCGGCGGCGCGCACCGCGGCCTCCCCGATCGGGCAGGTCTCGGCGATCGCGCCCATCTCGAGGTCGTCGGAGAGGATCGCGCCGCGGAAGCCGAGCTGGCCGCGCAGGTAGTCGTGCACGAGGAGCCGGGAGAACGTCGCGGGCGCGCGCGCGGGGTCGAGGTTCGGGTAGACGGGGTGGCTCGTCATCACGCAGTCGACGCCCGCCGCGATCGCCTCGAGGAACGGCCGGAGGTGCAGCGCGTGCATCTCCGCCCACGTGGACTCGATCACGGGGAGCCCGAGGTGCG
>MGBU01000267.1 GCA_001790205.1 Candidatus Rokubacteria bacterium GWA2_73_35
TCGCCTGCTCTTCGATGCCCGGCTCAGCCGAGAACGATCCGGACCCGGTGTGTCTTCCCGTCATCGGCGAGCGGGATGCTCATCTGACTGTCGAGGGGCGCGCCATCGACCTCCACCGACGACACCCCTCGGGTCATGCCCTGAGGGTTCTCGACGACGACGTCATACCGCGCGGAGTGATAGCGGAACGCGATGCTGAAGCCCTGCCACGAACGGGGGATACAAGGATCGACCACGAGCCGCGTGCCACGCAACCGGAATCCGAGAATCCACTCTAGGCCGGCGCGATACATCCATCCCGCGGACCCCGTATACCACGTCCAGCCCCCACGGCCAACGTGCGGGGGTTCGGCGTAGACATCCCCCGCGAGGACGTAGGGCTCGACCTTGTAGCGGTGAATGCCGGACGGCGTGCTGGTGTGATTGATCGGGTTCAAGATCGTGAAAAGCTTGGCGGCCTTGTCTCCGTCACCCAGCGTCACGAAGGCGATGACCGACCAGATCGCCGCGTGGGTGTACTGGCCACCATTCTCTCGGACGCCCGGCAGATACCCTTTGATGTAGCCGGGGTCCAGGGGCGTGCGATCGAACGGCGGCGCAAGGAGCAACACGAGGCCGGCATCCGGGCGGACGAGGTATTCCTCGACCGCCGCCATGGCGCGCCGTCCCCGCGCCGTCTCGGCGGCTCCAGAGATCACGCCCCACGATTGCGCGATCGAATCGATGCGACACATATCGTTGGCCGCGGATCCGAGCGGCGTGCCGTCGTCGAAGTACGCGCGCCGATACCACTCGCCGTCCCAGGCCTCTCGTTCGAGCGATCCTTTCAGCGCGCCGGCGTGGCGGCGCCACGTCTTCGCGCGCTCCCCCTCCCCGCGCGCGTCCGCCAGCCTCGCCCACTCCGTGAGGATCGTCAGAAGGAACCAGCCGAGCCAGACGCTCTCCCCCTTTCCCTCGGCGCCCACAAGGTTCATCCCGTCGTTCCAGTCCCCCGTCCCAATCAACGGAAGGCCGTGGCTCCCGACCGACAGGCTGCGGTCGAGCGCGCGGGCGCAATGTTCGAACAGCGAGCCCCGCTCTCCGGACACACGTGGCTCGAAATACGCCTCGGACTGCCCGGCGCCGAGGAGCGGCCCCTTGAGGAATGGAACGATTTCGTCGAGGAGGCCCACGTCCTCGGTGGCCTCGAGATACTGGAGGAGCACGTACGGAAGCCAGAGCAGATCGTCCGAGATACGGGTCCGAACGCCGCGACCCGTGGGCGGGTGCCACCAGTGCTGGACGTCACCCTCGACGAACTGCCGCGCGGCGGCCCGGAGCACGTGCTGACGCGCAAGGTCGCGCCTGGACACCGTGAGGGCCATTACGTCCTGAAGCTGATCGCGAAAGCCGTAGGCGCCGCTGGCCTGGTAGAACGCCGACCGCGCCCAGACACGACAGGCGAGCGTCTGGTAGAGCAGCCAGCGGTTGAGCAGCACGTCCATGGACCGGTCCGGCGTCGTCACCTGGACCGTGCCGAGCACGTCGTCCCAGTGCTCCGCGAGGGCCCGCAGGGCCCCGTCGAGGTCGGCCGTCCGGTAGCGCGCGATCAATCCCCGCGCCTCTTCCCGGGTCGCCGCCTCGCCGAGGAAGAACACCACCTCGACCCGTCCGCCGGCGGGCAGCTCGACCATCGCCTGGAGAGCGCCGCACGGGTCGAGGCCGGCGCCGACCCGGCCCGAGAGCCCGCCTCCTCGCTCGAGCGCCGCCGGGTGCTCGGGCGTGCCGTGACGCCCGAGGAACTCCGTCCGGTCACCCGTCCACGCCGTCTGAGCCCCCCCCAGGTCGGCAAACGCCACGCGAGTGCCGAAGTCACTGCTCCAGCCGTTGCGCGCGAGCATCGCGCCCGTGTCCGGATCTATCTCGGTGACGGTGAACGGTGCGGCGGCGCTCCGTGACGCGCCGAGGACCCATTCGACATACGCCGTCACGGAGAGCCGTCGTGACCGACCCGACCGGTTGTCCAGCGTGAGGCGGGAGACCTTGATCGGATCCTCGAGCGGCACGAACTGCAGCAGCTCGAGCGAGACTCCGTGGGAGACGTGCTCGAACCGACTGTAGCCCTGGCCGTGGCGGGCCACGTAGGCCCCATTCTCCTCTCGAATCGGGAGCGCCGTCGGGCCCCACAGCTCGCCACTCTCTTCATCGCGGATGTAGATCGCCTCGCCCGGCGGGTCGCTCACGGGATCGTTCGACCACGCGGTCAGCTGGTTCTCGTGACTGTTGATCGACCACGTATAGCCCGAGCCCGACTCGGAGACCTGGAAGCCGAAGGCCGGATTCGCGATCACATTGATCCAGGGCGCCGGCGTCCACTGTCCCTCGCCGAGGATCGTCACGTATTCCCGCCCATCCGCCGCAAAGCCACCCAGCCCGTTGAAGAACTCGACGTCCGGATGCGAAGACGGAATGTCGGCGGGCGGTTTCGTCGCAGTGTGTCGCGGCCGGGGGAAGACCGCAGCGGTCTCGGGTCGTTCGGCGCGTATGACCTGTTCCCCCAACGTCCCGCGTCGGCTCCACAACACCACGCGCGCGACAGCCTGGAGCACGTCGCGTTGTGGCGCCGTCACGCGGTCCCCACGCAAGATGAACACGTTCCCGTGCGCCTCGGGTCTCTCCTGGTGCTCCGCCGACTGGCTCTTCCGAACCAGCGTCTCCAGCAATGACTGCAGATCTTGAAAATAGGACGGCGCCCGCTCGTTCAGGATCACCAGATCGACCGCGAGCTGCTTCATCCGCCAGTACTCGTGGGCGCGGAGCAATTGCCGTACGATTCCCACATCGTCGGGCTCGTCGATCCGAACCAGGACGATCGGAATGTCCCCCGAAATCCCGTGCGCCCACAAGGCCGCGGCACCGCCCGCGTGACGTGTGAGCACGTCCGTGGAGGGCCGCAGCGTCCGGTCCGAGTAGAGAATGTGGCCGGCGAGGCTCTGGAACAGGTGGGCCTCATCGGGCCCGATGCCGAGGTGGCGGAGCTGAACCTGGGCCTGGGTCCACGCCAGCGTGGCCGCCCGCTCGAAGGTCGCTGGGTCGCGATACTTGTCAGCGAGAGCGACCACCTCCTCGCGCGACGGCGCGACCAGCGTCGAAAAGGTGACGCGGACGCTGGTACCCGGCGACAGCCGGACGCGGCGCCGGAGGCTGACGATCGGATCGAGCACCGCGCCGACGGTGTTGGAAAGCGCTTGGCCGTCTCTCACGCAGAGCGCCGTCCGGATCCCGCGGCCCCGGCCGAGGAACCGCGCGCGATCGGTTTCCCATTGCAGGGCCCCGACGGACTCCCCCTCGACCAGAACCACGTGGGCCAGCCACACTTGTGCGTCGTCGCGGGATCGCGGCCGGCGCGTCACAAGCAGGGCGTCCAGCTCGGGCGCGCACTCGGTGTGCACGAACAGGTTGGAGAACGCCGGGTGGGCCGCATCGGCCGACGCGGAGGCCAGCACGACTTCGGCGTACGACGTCAGCTCGATCTCCCGGGTCCGTGTGCCGAGGTTCGTGAGCGAGACGCGCCGTACCTCGGCGTCATCCTCCGGGGACACGATTACTTCGAGGGCGGCCGTGATCGTACGATCGCGCCGGGTGATTTCTGCTCGGTCCTCAGAGAACACCACCTGATAACTATCCGGCTCAGCTCCGGTCGGCTGGTAACCGGCCGACCAGCTCTCGCCACTCCCGACGTCGCGCAGGAACACGTACGTCCCCCCGATGTCGCGCGTCACGTCCTCCCGCCAGCGGGTGATCGCCAGCCCACGCCATTGGCTGTATCCGGAACCCGCGGCCGTGACCATCACCACGTAGCGCCCGTTGGACAGGAGCTGGGTGCGCGGCGTTACACTGTGCGGCGACGTAAAGTGCCGGACGACCGACGGGACGAACTCCCGGACGTCGGCGGCGGCCGTCACCTCTTCGGCACGAGGCCGGGCGACCGCAACGCCCCGGGGTGTCCGTTCTTGGAGGAGCAGCTCGGTCGCCTGCACGCTCGGCTCGGCGTGAAAGCGGGCGCGCATCACCCCCTCATGGAGCGTATTCGCCAGCGCGACCAGCAGCATTCCCTGGTGGTGCGCCATGTAGGTGCGGACGATCGCCACGCCCCTGCCCTCCGGGAGCCGGGACGCAGTGTAGTCGAGGGCTTCGTAGAAGCCGTACGCGCCGCACGCGCCGGCGTCCGCTAGGCGCTGGAAGTTTCTGACCGCGGCCTCCGGATCGATCATCGCCGCCAACGCCGTCGCATAGGGGGCGATGACGACGTCGTCGCTGAGCCCCCGCTGGAGCCCGAGGCCCGGCACGCCAAAGTTCGAGTACTGGTAGGTCATTGCGAGATCACGCACGTTGTAGGCTGACTCCGAGACGCCCCACGGCACGCCGCGCTCGGCGCCGTACGTGATCTGGCGGCGGACGACGAGCCGACACGTCTGGTCCAGCAGGCTCCCCGCCGGCGCGCGCATCACGAGCGCGGGCATCAGATACTCGAACATCGATCCCGACCAGGACACCAGCGCCGAATCCTGTCCCACCGGTGTCAGGGCGCGTCCCAGTCGGAACCAGTGCGAGACGGGGACATCGCCCTTGGCGATCGCGACAAAGCTCGTGAGACGGGCCTCCGAAGCGAGCAGGTCGTACCGACCGGGGTCGAGACTCCCGTCGGAGACGCGGTATCCGATCGCAAACAATTTCCGCATCGGGTCGAAGAGGAACCCGAAGTCCATGGCCGCGACCACGGCGTGCGCGTCGCGGGCGAGGATCGCGAGACGACGGATCAGCGCCGCGGAGGCCGTAGGGGAACGCCCCACGCTCTGGATGAGGTCGGGCGTATCGGCCAGCGTCGGAAGGGAGGCGACATGCCCTTCCAGAGGCATCACGATGTCGAGGTCGCGCGCGTGGCTCTCGATGGTCGTGCGCAGAGCGTCCGCCCAGGCGAGGACGGTCTGCGCGCCCGGATCTTCCTCGGCCATGGCGCGCGCGATGGCCGTCACCGTGCGGGCACTGGCTTCGAGCGCTTCGAGCCGCCCGGCCCACTCGGCCGGTGTGTGGGGAATCGACGGGACCACCGCCAGGACGGCATCGAGCGCCTTGTCGAGGCGTTGTCGCGTCGCCACCTGCGTACGCCCGTCGTCGGCCAGGGCGCGCGCCGACTCGCGGACGAGGAGCGCCGTGTCCTCGATGCCCGCGAGCGCCGCCGCACCCAGCACCGGGCGGTCGAGCATCTCGCGATAGGCGTGGCCGACCGCGATGAGATGACCGGCGAGGTTGCCGCTGTCCACCGACGACACGTACTTCGGGTCGAGCGGGTGGCAGTCTTTCGTGTCGTACCAGTTGTAGAAGTGGCCGCGAAAGCGCTCAAGGACGCTCATCGTCGCGTGGGTGGCCTCGAGTCGCTCGACGGCGTCGAGCGTCCCGAGCCAGCCGAAATCGCGCGCGGCCATGGTGGACAGGAGGTACAGCCCGAGGTTCGTGGGCGAGGTCCGGTGGGCGACGACCGGGTTCGGCTCCTCCTGGAAATTGTCGGGAGGTAGGGCGTGCTCTCCGGGGCCGACGAACGTCGCGAAGAACCGCCATGTCCTCCGCGCGATCAGTCGGAGGGCTCGCGCATCCCCGGACGTCAATGGTGTGGTTCTCGCGGCGGGCCACGGCAGGCTGATCCAGCGAGCGAGCGCGGGCGACGCCGCCCAGAGCAGCAGGAAGGGCAGAGCGGCAGGCCAGGCCGCGGGTCGCCACCACCCGACGACGGCCGTGGCGGCAGCGGCGAGCGCGACACCGCCGCCCATGCGTCGGTAGAATCCGCGCAGGTCCAGGCGCAGACCGGCCTTCGCCTGCGCCGCGGTCACCCACTCCAGCAGCTTGCGATGCGTCACGTACACGCGGACGAGCGTCCGCACGAGCGCATCGCTCATCAGCCAGGCTTGGTGCGCGAGCATCGTGAGCACGAACGCCGTCTGCGACGCGGCGAGGACGAGGTCCCGGCCGATCGCGCGAGTGTGGCTTCGCTTCGAAATGCCACGCCTTCGCGGAAGCACCACCGTGAGGATCGGCAGGAGCGTGGGGAGCGCGATCGTCGCGAGGACGAACGTGCTCCACACCACGGGCGATGCGGCCGGCAGCGTCCACCCGACCAGCAGGGTCAGAAAGCTCGCCGGCGCCAACAGCGTGCGGCGCAGGTTGTCCGTCATCTTCCAGCGCCCGATCAACCGAATCGGAGCGCCAGACCCGCGCCCGACGATCCACGGGAGCAGTTGCCAGTCGCCACGCGCCCATCGGTGGTGGCGGGCGGCGGCGACCCCGTAATGGGAAGGGGCATGCTCGAACAGTTCGATGTCGGTGACCAGACCGGCGCGCGCGAACAGTCCCTCGAAGAGATCGTGGCTCAACAGCGCGTTTTCCGGTACCCGTCCCGCCAGCGCCGCCTCGAACACGTCCACGTCATAGATTCCCTTGCCCGTGTACGAGCCCTCGCCGAAGAGGTCCTGGTAGACGTCGGACACAGCCGCGGCGTATGGGTCGATACCGGACGGACCCGACGAAAGGCGCTGGAAGAAGGAGCTCTCGCCACCGGGCAGCGGCGGCGTGACGCGCGGTTGAAGCACGGCGTACCCTTCGACGACACGCCGCGCGCCGGGATCGAGCCTCGGGCGATTGAGAGGATGCGCCATCGTCCCGACCAGCCGATTGACGGCTCCTCGCGGCAGCCGCGTGTCGGAATCGAGCGTGATGACGTACCGGACGTCGCCCGGAACCTCGCGCATCTCGCTCGGGCCACCCGGGATTCGAGCCGGGCTCGCGGCGCTCGTGACGAACGTGGTGTCCGTCGCTCCTCGGAGGAGGCGATTCAGCTCGTGGAGCTTCCCGCGCTTGCGCTCCCACCCCATCCACGTCCGCTCGCTCTCGTTCCAGAGCCGCCGGCGGTGGAAGAGAAGGAATCGCTGGCTGCCACCCGGCATGGGACCGTAGCGTCGGTTCAGACCCACGATCCCCTCGCGCGCCGCGGCGAGACTCTCCTCGTCACCCGGCATGCTCTCCGTGGGCGCATCCGGCCAGTCGGTTAGAAGGGCGAAACGAAGATCGCCGTCCGGATTCGCCAGGTAATGCACTTCCAGCCGCTCGAGCAGCTCGTCGACCTCTGCGCGGTCGGTCAAGAGGGCGGGCACGACGACCATCGTGCCCAGTGTCAAGGGCACGCCATCGCGCAGCTCGAGGCGAGGCAGCACGCGCGGCGGGAGCAGTACCGTGACCCATCGATTCACAAACGCGATCACGAGGTCCGAAGCGGGGACGGCCGCCAGTAGCCCGAGCAGGAGCAGACTCAACGGGCCGGCCCCCGATCGAGCGGCATGGAAGAGGGGCAGCGCGAGAATGAGCCCACTGAGGGCAACGATCGTTCCGAGGTAACCGGGCGTCGCCGACGCGACGTAGGCGCGAAGCAGCCGGCGCCCTAGGGGAGCCCGGAAGCCGAGCGCCAGCTCGAAGGCCCTGCGCCCTTTCGCGATGAGATAGTAGCCCGGGTCATCTCGCCGGGCGTCGTGGGGGTCGTCGCCGCTCCGGGCGCGCGTCGCGTGGAGCACCGCTTCCCGGGCGATGTCGAGCTCGGATCGGCCCGAACCCCGCGCGAGATCTTCGATCGCGTGCCGGTAACGGTCTCGCGTCACGAAGTCCATCGCGCGATAGGTAGTGCCCGCTCGAAGCACTTCGTCGACCAGGCTGACGCTCTCGAAGAATTCGGCCCAATCGAGCGCGGACATCAGGCTCATGCTCAGAATCACGTTCCGGACGGTCACGTTCATCGCAGCCTGCCGCTGATGCTCGACCCGGACGATGTCATCGGATGTCGTCCCTTGGGCCGCCAAGCGCCCGTCAAGCCAGAGCAACGCCGGTGTGACAGCGGGGTCCTGATCGCGCAGCCGCTGGACGAGCTGCACCGCGAAGGCGGTCACCAGCCGGGCGCCCTCGAGCCGCTGGAGGGCCACCGCCGCTTGCGCCACAGGCCGATCGCCGATCCCGAGCAGGTCGTCTGCCAGCGCGTCGGCCTCCTCGCGCGCGGCCCGCCCGCGGACGATGCTCTCCGCCAGGCGTCGAAGATTCTCGACGAGCACGACCCGCAGGGTGATCGCCACCGCCCAGAGCTCAGCGATGCTCAGCGGCTGCACGCGCTGGTAGGCGTGGACGAATCGACGGAGCGCTTCCGGATCGAAGCGGCTGTCCGTGTGCGCGACGAACGCCCAGGCCAGCCCGTAGACGCGCGGATAGCCTGCGAGGGGCCCCTCGGCCAGCTTGGGCAGCTGCCGATAGAAGCCGGCCGGCAGGTCGTCGCGGATCTCGCGCAGCTGTTCGTCCACCACGTGGAAGTTGTCGACCAGCCATTCCGCCGCCGGGGCGATCGCGCGGCCCTCTCGGACCGCCTCGGCGATCACGCGATACGCCTCGCGCAGCACGCGTCCGTTATCGGAGACGCGCGGCAACAGTCGGCGGCCCCTCTCCGGCGAGCTCGTGACGCGCTGGGCCGCGGCCAGGCTCTCGGCGTGCTGCTCGAGGCGCTCAACGCCGAAGAGTTCCGCGCGGATTGGCTCTTCGAATGGCTGTGGTGCAAACTCCGTAGGCACGTGGGCGCTGGCCTTTGCCGTCTCAGGAGCGACGGAAGAGCGCGGCCGGCCGGGCACGATCCTTACGTCCGTTCAATCCGGTCGCGTCCTGTTTCCACGCGCTGACGGCGGGAGTCTGCGTCGCGCAACACTCCGGAGAGCGGAAGGAAATCATGCACGGGAACCCCGTCAGGAATAGACGGGTGCCGGCAAGAGACCCAAAGCAAGACACGGGAGAGAAACACACCGGCTCTTCGATTCTCCCCGAAGGGTCTCGTGAACATCCTATCCTCCTGGCCGATCATCGCGTCCCCCAGGACGGCTAGCCCCCACCGCCCTCCTCGTTGTACGGATCACGTCCGACCGCCGGGTGGCCGTCGTCACCCTTGAACGACTTCCCATCGATATCGATGAAGACGATGGCCTGATGCCAGGCCGGGCGAGTCACCCAGATCGCCGAGGCCACCGAGCCGTTGCGCGGATTGACTCCTTGCCACAAGCCGCCCGCGGGCCGGAGATCACGCCGGCTCGTCGTCATCTCGCGCTTGCACTCTTCGAAGCCGTCCTTCGAGAGTGCCGTTACGATTTCCTCCGGCGCCCCGATCCATCCGTGCTCCTGGCCGATCCACGTCATCTTGTTCTGCTCACGAAGCTCATCAAGCCCCGTCATGGATCGACCGCTCAGAGAAGGCGTCACCACGGCCTCTGGCGTGAGGTCGGCCGGTGGCTACGAACCGCCCTCGACCGGAAAGCATCCTTGACCTGGTCGAGATTCATCTGACCGAGCCGCTTCATCCCCGTGGCCACGGCGGCGGCAATCGTCGGGAATCCGCGACGCGACTCTTCGACCATCTCGCCCGCGTAGTCGCAGATGCGCCATCGCCATTCGGGACTGGCCGGGGCTGAAAACGCCGTGACCTGCATTGGGTTGCGCCTCTCCTTAGTGGCTGCCGATGGACACTGCGAAGCCGATGACCTCCACCGCCGCTCGAGGCGGACCCTGGACGAAGACGTCCAGGGTCATACGGCCTCGACGCGGGCGATGCGGGCACGGCCTTCTCGGGCGAGCATGCCCAGTACGGAGACCGCTGCCCCTTCCGACATGTGGAGCCGGCGACCGATCTCCTCTGGGCTCATCCCGCCGGGCTCCCTGAGACAGGCGAGGACGGCGTTGTCAAGCTCGCTCCACCACTCCTCCACGCTAGTAGCGACCGCCGCGCCCGTCGCTGCTGCGGTACCCGCCGCCCTTGCCGCCGGCGCCCCCGGACTTGGCGATCTCGACCTTCAACGTCCGGCCGTCCATTTCCTGGCCGTTGAATTTCTTGACCGCCGCGTCTGCATCTTCGGCCGTCGTCATCTCGACGAAGCCGAACCCGCGCGAGCGGCCGGTCTCTTGCTCCATCACGACCGTCGCGGACTCGACCCCGCCCGCCTGCGCGAACACTTCGCGAAGACGATCGCTCGACGTCGAGAACGGCAGGCCTCCGATGAACAGTTTGTGCGCCATAGCGCACCTCCGTATGAAGCTCCCGCAGTGGAGATACACGCTCTGGAGCAGCGGAAGCGCGCGCGCCAGAGACAGGGTCTGATGAGGGAGGGGTCCACAGCGAACCTACGACCGAACCAGACCTCGTGAGTATGACACAGGCGCACTCGAGTCATTGCTTTTGCTCTTTGCCTTCGAGGAGCGGCCCGGCGGTGTGGCCGCCGAGCCGCTGTGACCTGGTCACCTCGGGTAGGCTAGTACTCCCCACCGTGCGTCATGGAGGGGTCAGCCTTCCCGGCCTCGGGGCTGTCCGTGACGAGCACCTCGGTCGTCAGGAGCAATGACGCGATCGACGCCGCATGCTGCAGCGCGACCCGCTCGACCTTGGTGGGGTCGATGATCCCCGCGCGCATCATGTCGACATACTCGTTGGTTTCGGCGTCGAAGCCGCGCGTGCCCGGAACCATGGTCCTGACCTTCTCGACGACCACGGAGCCCTCGAGCCCGGCGTTCTCCACGATCTGCCGGATCGGCTCCTCGAGCGCGCGCCGCACGATGCTGACACCGGTGCCCTCGTCGCCCGAGAGCTTCAGGCTGTCGAGGGCCTCCGCCGCGCGCAGCAGCGCCACCCCGCCGCCGGGCACGATCCCTTCCTCGACGGCCGCCCGCGTGGCGTTGAGCGCATCCTCGACCCGCGCCTTCTTCTCCTTCATCTCGGTCTCGGTGGCCGCCCCGACCTTGATGAGGGCGACGCCGCCCGCGAGTTTCGCGAGCCGCTCCTGGAGCTTCTCCCGGTCGTAGTCCGAGGTCGTCTCCTCGATCTGCGCCCGGATCTGCTTGATGCGGCCCTGGATGTCCTTGGTGTTGCCGGCGCCCTCGATGATCGTGGTGTTGTCCTTGTCCACGACTACTTTCTTGGCGCGGCCGAGATCGTCGAGCTTGAGATTCTCGAGCTTGATCCCGAGGTCCTCCGTAATCGCCTTGCCGCCGCTCACGGTCGCGATGTCCTCGAGCATGGCCTTGCGGCGATCGCCGAAGCCCGGCGCCTTGACGGCGCAGCAGGCGAGCGTCCCGCGCAGCTTGTTCACCACGAGGGTTGCCAGGGCCTCGCCTTCCAGGTCCTCGGCGATGATGAGGAGCGGTTTGCCCGCCCGGGCAACCTGTTCGAGCAGCGGCAGCATGTCCTTCATTACGCTGAGCTTCTTCTCGTGGATCAGGATCAGGGCGTCCTCGAGGACGACCTCCATGCGCTCGGGATTGGTCACGAAGTAAGGCGAGAGATACCCGCGGTCGAACTGCATGCCCTCGACGACTTCGAGGGTGGTCTCCATCGCCTTGGCCTCTTCGACGGTGATGACGCCGTCCTTGCCGACCTTCTCCATGGCCTCGCCGATCAAGTCGCCGATCGTCTTGTCGTTGTTGGCGGCGATCCTGGCGACCTGGGCGATCTCCTTCTTATCCTTCGTGGCCTTGGACATGTGCTTCAGCTCCTCGACCACCGTATCGACCGCCTGCTCGATCCCCCGCTTCAGGGCCATCGGGTTCGCGCCGGCGGTGACGTTCCTGAGGCCCCCGCGGTAGATCGCCTGGGCGAGGACCGTCGCGGTCGTCGTGCCGTCACCCGCGATATCGGAGGTCTTGGCGGCGACTTCCTTCAGCATCTGCGCCCCCATGTTTTCACAGGGGTCCTTGAGCTCGATCTCCTTGGCGACCGTCACGCCGTCCTTGGTGATCGAGGGGCTGCCGTACTTCTTGTCGATGAC
>MGBU01000268.1 GCA_001790205.1 Candidatus Rokubacteria bacterium GWA2_73_35
AGCCGCTACGCTCCACGTTGAAGGCGGCGACACCTCGCTGCATCCGACCCCTGCAATGGACGCACTGCACTAGGGCACCCTCCTCCGGAAGTCCGGCGACCACTGCGACGGATCCGGCACATACGCCGTGATGATGGCCAGGTACTCGTCCTTGGGCGAGCAGACCACGTGGATCGGCCGGCCCTCCCCGGAACCCAGCATCAGGCAGCTCGGCCCGCGGACATCTTCCGGGTAGTCCTCGATGATCTGACCCTCGGCGACGGCGCGCTCGACCTCCCTCGCAGAGATCATGGTGGCTGGTCGAGCCATCTGCCTGATCGCGTGCGGCAGAAAGAGGAGCTTGGTGCTCGCGGCTCGTCTCACCGCATCGAGGATGTGCCTCACTGCGGAGTATTCTACCCTGGCGAGCCCAACCGGCCAACGCCGGCGTCGTGGCATGGTAGCGGTGCGCCGACCGCTCGGGTGGTGTCCGGGGCATAGCCTTCCGGGTATCGGAGCGGGCCCTGGGGCGAGGTGGGGAGCTTCTCGCCGAGCCCATCGACGCCGCTACAGATCGACTGCAGGGCCCCGCGCGCTCCCCTCCCATGACGCGCCCCGCGCCAGGGCCTCGAGCACCGTCACCACCACCGACAGGTTCTCGGCACCGTGTCCGCCGGCATCGGCGGCGGCGTAGAGGCGCTCGGCCACGTCCGTGAGCGGCAGGGGGGCGCCCACGGTCGCGTTCCTCGAGAAGCTCGCGGCGCTCACCCCGCGGCCCGCGATCACCCGGCTGATCTGCCATGGCGTCCTGGGGCCGCATGCCCGGGGGCGCCGCCAGGTCGTCGGCTCCGGCCGCGCGGTGGCCTCTGATCCGGACGCCGACGCGGCCGACACCGCGGTCAACACCCACCGCGCTCCTGGGCCTGGGCCGCCCTGACGCGTCGTCCGTCGCCCTCGATGCGCTCGCCTGTCCCCGCTGTGGCGGTCGGCTGCGCCTCATCGCGACCGTGCACGACCGGCGGTGTCGTGCGCGGGATCCTCGCCCACCTTGGGCGGGCGCCGGCCCCAGCCCCCCCGGACCGGCCCCGCCCCAGCCCGACCACACCGCGGCCACCGCGGCCACCGGGTCACCCTCGCCCGGGCGGCCAGGCGGGCCTCTCAGAGGTCTCCCCGATCAACGGCGACGGCCGCCAAGGCAGCCGTCTGCGCCGCTCACGCGGCCGTTGACGACGCCCCTGTCGCGGGAGCAGGATCGCCGCAGGAGCCGGATCAGAGGCGGGCAGTCTCGGCTCCAGGGAGGGCTCCGGGGCCGGCGGCTCGACGACCCTGGGGTCTTCCAGGGGGTCCTGGATGCCCGCTGCATAGGGCCGCGTGATGCGAACTGGCGTTCATGTTTCCTATGGGCCGGGTGGAGTGAGTGTCGACCGGACGTTGGTGTGCCGAACCTCCAGACAGCGGGGTGGTTAGATGAGAATCCAGACCTCCTGACCTAGGGGTCGCAACCCCCTGACATCACTGCACCGCGCCTTCCGGCGGTGCGCACCAATACCTGTCCGCTATTTTTGATCGGACCGGCGTGTGCCCCGGTGTTCCCAGGGATTGTGGGGCTCAGCTGCGCACCCAATCCTGTCCGCGTTTTGCCCGCAGTCGACGGGAGCGTGGTAGTAGATGGGGCCGTGGTCGCGCAGCAAGACCTGCCCCTGTCCGCGCCGGTCCCGTCGGGGACCGTCGTCATCAATGCGCGCTGCATGGTGCGCGCGGAAGGCGAGCACCGGGTCGTGATCGTCGCCGGACTCCCCGTGCACCACTACAGCGTGAAGGATGCCGTGGCCGAAGCGTACGCGATGGTCGTGTTGGTCGACGGCGGCTACGCCACGCAGAAGGAAGTCGCGGTCGCCTTCGGCCGCTCCGACCGGACCGTGCGACGATATCAGGGGCGCTACGCGGACGGCGGCATGACGGGGCTCGCCCCCCGGTCCGGTTGGCGGCCCGGCCGCCGGCGCCTTCCGAGCAAGCGGGGGCACCTCATCGCGCGGCTCAAGCTGGACGGCGTGAGCAATCGAGAGATCGCCCGGCGGCTGGGCGTCACCGAGAACGCGATCCGGAAGCAAGTCGGGCCGACCGAGCCGCGGCTGCAACAGCAGAGCCTCCCGCTGGCCAGCCCCTCCGAGCGCCCTAGCCCGCCCGCCGCGTCACCACCAGCGCCGACGGAGACGTCGTCGACGCCGGCCGAGCTGACGCCGCCACGTCGGGGGGACGATGCGCCGCCGGCGGCGCCGCTGACTTCCCACAACGGGCCGGTCACTGACGAGCCGGAGCCAGTGGCGATGAGCCTCGACGTGGACCCGCGCAATCGGGCCTGGGATCGCTTGCTTGCGTGCTTCGGCTATCTCGACGACGCCGCGCCGATCTTTGCCGACGCCAAGGCGGTACCGGGGGCAGGGGTGCTCTGCGCCCTCCCGGTGCTCGTTGCCAGCGGCATCTTCCGCATCGCGCACAAGATCTACGGCGAGATCGGTCCGGCCTTCTACGGCCTGCGTACGACGCTCGTGACGCTGCTGTTGATGGCCCTCTGGCGTATCAAGCGTCCCGAGGCGCTCAAGGAACACGACCCGCAGACCTTGGGGCGCGTGCTGGGGCTCGACCGCACCCCGGAGCTCAAGACGGTCCGACGCAAGCTGACTCGCCTGGCCAGCTCCCACAAGGCCGCGCAGCTGGGGGCGGAGCTGGCGCGTCTGCGCGTCGCGGAGCGCGGTCAGCTCATGGGCTTCCTCTACGTCGACGGCCACGTGCGCGTGTACCACGGCAAGCGGACGATCCCGAAGGCCCACGTGGCTCGCATGCGGCTGGCGCTGCCGGCGACCACCGACTACTGGATCAACGACCAGTCGGGCGACCCGCTCTTCGTGCTGACGGCTCAGGCCAATGCCGGCATGGTCAAGATGCTCCCGGACGTCTTGACCCAGGTGCGCCAGCTCGTCGGGGACCGCCGCGTCACCATCGTCTTCGATCGAGGCGGCTGGAGCCCCAAGCTCTTCGAGAAGCTGCTGGGCCACACCTTCGACATCGTGACGTACCGCAAGGGCAAGACCCGCCGCGTTGGTGCCCATCGCTTCGTTCTGCGCAGCGCCACGATCGACGACCGCTCGGTCGAGTACCGCCTGCACGACCAAGCCGTCCGCTTCCTCACAGGCAGCCTCCGGCTCCGGCAGGTCACGCGCCTGAGCGACGACGGGCACCAGACCCAGGTGATCACCAGTCGGTGGGACCTCGCCGACATCGCGGTCGCCTCCCGCATGTTCGAGCGCTGGCGGCAAGAGAACTTCTTCAAGTACCTGCGCGAAGAGTTCCTGCTCGACGCGCTCACGGACTACCAGGTGGAGCCCGACGACCCGACTCGCACCGTGCCCAACCCCGAGCGCCGCGCCCTGGCCAAGGAGCTCCGGAGCGCCCGCGTCAGAGTCGCCAAGCTCGAGCAAGCCTACGGCGCGGCAGCGGTGAACAATCCCGAGGGCCGCCGCCCGACCATGCGTGGGTTCAAGATCGCCCATGGCAAGATCGGCAAGGAGCTTCGGGCCGCACGCAACCGGCTCGCCGAGATCCGGGCGCGCCGCCGCGCGCTCCCGGAGCGAGTCGAAGTCCGTGACGTGAGCGACGGCGTCGTCGTCAAGCTCGCCACCGAGCGCAAGCATCTGACGAACCTCATCACGATGCTCGCGTACCAGGCCGAGAGCGACCTCTTGGCGTTCCTGAGCCCGCACTACGCTCGCAGCAACGCCGAGGGACGCACACTTCTGCACGAGCTCTTTCGTGCCGCCGCCGACATCGACGTCACCGGCACCGAGCTCCGGGTCACGCTCCACCCCCTCAGCTCGCCGCATCGCACGCTCGCCGTGCAGGCGCTATGCGACACGCTGACCGAGACGACCACGGTCTTTCCTGGATCTCGCCTCCCGCTGCGCTTCGCTATCCATCCGCGCCCGCAGATAGGCCTGGCCTTCCCGGGCCCACGGCCCAAACCCGGGCCGCCGGCGCCCCCGCCAGGCCCCTGAAACCGGACATTTCACGCGAGGGGTAGGTCAGGAGGTCTGGATTCTCAACCTGGGCGACCGCGTGCTGGAAGTCTACCGTGAGCCGGCGCGCCCAGGCCCGGCACGGCGGAACTGGGGCTATTTGGTGATCGAAACGCGGGGCGCCGACGCCACGGTCACGCCGCTCGCCGCGCGAGCGGCGAGCATCCGCGTCGCCGATCTCCTGCCGTAACCTTCGACGGAAGGTTGACTCAAAGTGCTACATGTAGCACACTGAGGCCATGCGCACCGCCGGCGTCCGCGAGGCCCGCCAGAACCTCTCGGCGCTTCTGGACGAGGTCCGGAAGGGGCGCGAGGTCATCATCACAGAGCGGGGGCGTCCCGTGGCGAAGCTGGTGCCGCCTGATCGCCCGCGCGGCAAGGGCGTTCCGAACCTTGCAGCGTTCCGACGGAAGATGCCGGTCCTCGACCCTCCACTCTCCACGACCGTCGCCGAGGACCGCGCGGATCGCTTCTAGGAAGCGCGTTCCGTCGTCGCTTCGCGAGCGGCGGGCGGCATACCGAGCGGGGCTGCCCGGCCCCCTCTATTGCGACACCAGCGCCCTGCTCAAGCTCTACCTGCCGGAGCCAGGCAGCGACCAGTTCAATGAGGTCGTGGAGGGCCGGGACGATGTCCTCGTGTCCGATCTGGCGGTGACCGAGTTCATCTCGGCGCTCGCCCGGCGTCTGCGTCAGGGGTCCCTCCCGCGGGAGGCTGCGCGACGCCTTCAGCATGCCATCCTCGGGCGTGTCGACGAGGGCGTGTACCACCGCGTCGAGTTGACTCGCGACGTCCACCGCCGGGCGGAACAATTCTTCCTGAGCCTGCCGGAGACTCCGCTGCGCGCCGCCGACGCTCTTCACCTGGCACTCGCGACCTCGGCGCGGGCGGCATCGCTCGCGTCGTTCGACGCGCGGCTGGCAGCCGCGGCCCGAGCGATCGGCCTTGCCATCTACCCCGCCTGAAGCGGGTCAGTACCCCGCGACGTACGGCAGCTTCCCCGCTGTCGCCTCGATCGCCGCGCCCGCTTCGAGCAGCACCGCCGTCGAGTCCCACGTGCCGGCCACGAGCTGGTTGCGCGGGCCGT
>MGBU01000269.1 GCA_001790205.1 Candidatus Rokubacteria bacterium GWA2_73_35
ACGCGACGATGGAGATCATGAAGCAGGCGCACGAGGCGTCGGGCGCGGAGATCGTCACGGTCGCGCTCCGGCGCGTGAGCCTGCCCTCGGGCGAGTCCATCCTGGACCACCTCGATACCACGCGCTACACGCTCCTGCCGAACACGGCGGGCTGTTACACGGCCGACGAGGCGGTGCGCACCGCGTACCTGGCGCGCGAGGCGGGGCTGGGCGAGATGGTCAAGCTCGAGGTCATCGGCGACTCGCGCACGCTCTTCCCGGACGTGGCGGGCCTGCTCGAGGCCACGCGCACGCTCGCGCGCGACGGCTTCGTCGTGATGCCCTACACGAATGACGACCCGGTGACCGCCAAGAAGCTCGAGGACGCGGGGGCGGCGTGCGTGATGCCGCTCGGCGCGCCGATCGGCTCCGGCCTCGGCATCCGGAACCCCTACAACATCAAGATCATCCTCGAGACCGTGTCGGTGCCGGTCATCGTGGACGCGGGCGTCGGCACCGCCTCGGACGCGGCGATCGCGATGGAGCTGGGGTGCGACGGCGTGCTCATGAACACGGCGATCGCGAGCGCGCAGGACCCGGTCGGGATGGCCCACGCGATGTGCCTGGCCGTCGAGGCGGGGCGGAGCGCGTACCGCGCGGGCCGAATCGGCAAGAAGCTCTACGCGACCGCGTCGTCGCCCCTCGAGGGCGTGCCCGATTGGACGAGCTGAGGCTCTACCTCGTCACCGACCGCACCCAGACGCGCGGCCGCGAGCTCGTCAGCGTCGTCGGCGACTGCCTCACCGCCGGCCTCCGGGCCGTGCAGGTGCGCGAGAAGGACCTCGGCGCCGCCGACCTGGCGTTCCTCTGCCGGCGCATCCGCGCGCTCACGCTCGACACGCAGGCGCTCCTGCTGGTCAACGACCGCGTGGACGTGGCGCTCGCGGTCGGCGCCGACGGCGTGCAGCGCACGTCCACCTCGCTCGACGTCGAGGACATCCGGCGGGTCGCGGGCCTCGCCTTCCGCATCGGCGCCTCGGTCCACTCGCTCCCGGCCGCGCTCGACGCCGAGCGCAAGGGCGCCGACTTCGTCGTCTACGGGCCGATCTACGATACGCCCTCCAAGCGCCCGTACGGCCCGCCCATGGGGCTCGACCGCCTCGAGAAGCTCGCCGCCGGCGTGCGCCTGCCCGTGCTCGCGATCGGCGGGATCACGCCCTGGCGGGTGCGCGACGTGCGCCTGGCGGGCGCCTGGGGCGTCGCCGCGATCTCCGCCATCCTCGACACCGACTCGCCCGCCGACGCGACCCGCCGCTTCCTCGACGCCCTCGCCGCCACGTGAGGGCCCGGCCCTCAGGGACGCCAGGGCCTGAGGCGGCCGCGCCAGGCGACCAGCGCGAAGTAGACGGCGAGAACCAGCCACCCGGCCAGCTCGAGGTAGCGCGGCGCGAGCGAGCGCCCCGGGAAGTAGTGCCGGTCGAACCCGACGAAGGCCCACGCGCCGGCTGCGAGCGCGCCGAAGGCCAGCGCGCCGGCGCTCGCGAGCAGTCGCACGACAGTCTGCCGCGCTCGGGCGGCGCTCACGCTGGCCCTCCCGCGCGTATCAACGACAGCGCGAGGACCCACGGGCGCGTGCCGTAGGGGTCGGCGGAACCCGTTCCCGTCCCGCGGGCCGCGGGCCCCGCGAGTCCGGATGGAGTGAAGCCGCACAGGGGCAGCGGACGCGGGCCGCGTGGTGCAGCCGACCCCTGCGGCACGCGCCCGCGGGGCGCTTGCGGGCTCTCGGCATGGGCCCGGGGACAGACCGGCAAGTCAGCGCCCGTCGCTCGACTTGCGGATGTCGAGCATCGGCGGCAGGGAGCCCCTCGGCGGCACCTCCTCGACGCGCGTGATCTCGTTCATGCGCCCGACGATGTCCTTGATGCGGCCGACGCCCTCGCGCGCGCGCTCCGCCCACTGGGCCTCCTCGGTGCCGGCCGGCAGGCGCTTGGCGAGGACCGAGAGCCCGCTCGTGACGATCATGAGCGGGTTGTTGATCTCGTGCGCCGCGGCGCGCGCGAGCAGCGTGACGGCGCGCAGCTCGGCGGCGTCGCGCCGCGCCGCCTCGGCGGCCCGGCTCTCGACGACGTCGCGGAAGAGGAGGGCGGCGAGCCCCACGCCCACCAGGCTCATGACGAGGAGCGGCAGCGCGAGCGGCCTCCACATGGCGAGGCCCCGGGCGCCCAGGAGCAGGAACGAGCCGAAGGTCACGGCGTAAACCAGGACCGCCAGCCCGAACGCGTGGCGGGCCGCGACCTGCCCGTGCCGGCGTGCCCAGGCGTGGACCAGCGCGCCCGCCAGCACCGTCCCGAGGAGGCCGACCACGCCCGCGGGCGCGCCCGAGCCCCCGAGCCAGACGCGATAGGCGACGGCGACGAGGCCCGCGACGAGCCCCGCCGGCCAGCCCTCCACGAGCGCGATCAGCGCGACCGGGACCGTCCGCGCGTCGAAGAAGACGCCCTCGGCCACCTGGATGCGCGCGATCATCAGGACCACGGCGAGCGCGCCGAAGGCGAGGCCGTGCACCGCGTGCGCCCAGGCTGGGGCGAGCCGCTGGCGCGACGCGAACCACCTCGAGCTGTACGAGTAGAAGACGAGGCCGAGGACGATGACGCCCGCGGCCTCCAGGACGTGGTGAAATTCCATCTGTCCCTCCCGACCTCCGCGCACTATGGTATGCCGGAAGGCCCGGGTTAGGCGCGAGGCACGTTTTCGGCGCGGGGAGCGCGGGGAGCGACATGACCAGGGACGAGCTGAAGCGGCGGGTGTGGGAGGCGATCGACCGGCGCGGCGAGGAGATCATCGGGCTCGGCGAGCGGATCCGCGGCCACCCGGAGCTCGGCTTCAAGGAGGTCCGGACGGCGCGGCTCGTGGAGGAGACGTTTTCCGGGCTCGGGCTCGCGCCGCGGGCGGGCCTCGCGCTCACGGGCGTGCGCGCGGACGTGGCGGGGCGGGCGGGGGACGGGCCGACGTTCGCCGTGCTCGGCGAGCTCGACGCGCTCGTGGTCGCCGGCCACCCGGAGGGCGACCCGCAGACCGGCGCCGCGCACGCGTGCGGCCACAACGCCCAGGTCGCCGGCCTGCTGGGCGCGTGCATGGGCCTCTGCGACGCCGGGGCGTTCGCCGAGCTCGCCGGCCGGGTCGTCTTCTTCGCGGTGCCCGCCGAGGAGTACGGCGACATCGAGTGGCGCGTGGCGCAGGCGCGCGCGGGCCGGCTCGAGTTCCTCGGGGGCAAGCCCGAGCTGCTGCGGCTCGGCCACTTCGACGACGTGGACCTCGCGATGATGATCCACACGACCTCGCGCCCGGAGGACGGCAAGACCGGCGTGCCCGCCTCGAACAACGGCTGCGTCGTGAAGACCGTCCGCTACGTCGGGCGGGCCGCGCACGCGGGCGGCGCGCCCCACCTGGGGATCAACGCGCTCTACGCCGCGCAGATCGCGCTCGCGGCGATCAACGCGCTCCGCGAGACGTTCCGCGACGAGGACACGATCCGCGTGCACCCGATCGTCACCCACGGCGGCTCGCAGGTGAACGTGATCCCCGGCGAGGCGCGGCTCGAGACCTACGTCCGCGGCCGCACCGTCGAGGCCATCCTGGACGCGAACCGGAAGGTGGACCGGGCGCTCCGCGCCGGCGCGCTGGCGCTCGGGGCCACGGTCGAGATCGAGACGCTGCCGGGCTACATGCCGATGACGTGCGACCCGGGCATGGCGGAGCGCTACCGTGAGAACGCCGCGCGGCTCGTCGGCGCGGAGCACTACCGGCAGATCGGCCACCGCACGGGCTCGACCGACATGGGCGACCTCTCGATGGTGATGCCCGTGCTGCACCCCTACGTGGGCGGCGCCGAGGGCACCGGCCACGGCGCCGACTACCGGATCGTGGACAAGCCGCTCGCGTACCTCGTGACGGCCAAGGCGCTCGCCGCGATGGTCGTGGACATGCTCGCCGACGGCGCGGCCGGCGCCCGCGCGGTGCTCGCCGCGGCCCGGCCCCCGATGACGCGCGAGCGGTACCTCGCCTTCCAGCGGGGCATCGCCCGGCGCGAGGTCTACGCGGGGGCGTAGCGTGTACGGCGGGGCGCGCGCCGGGTTCCCGCAGCGGATCGTCTGCCTGACGGCCGAGACCGCGGAGATCGCCTACGCGGTCGGCGCGGGCGAGCGCGTGGTCGGCGTGCCCGGCACCGCGCGCCGGCCCGAGGCCGCGCGCGAGAAGGCGCGCGTCGGCGGCTTCACGACGTTCCGCGTGGACCGGATCCTCGCGCTCGAGCCGGATCTGGTGCTCGCGTTCTCCGACCTCCAGAAGGACGTCGTGAGCGACCTGATCGGCGCCGGCGTCGCCGTCCTCTGCACCAACCAGCGCTCGCTCGACGAGGTGCTCCAGGCGGTCCTCGTGATCGGCGGCGCGCTCGGCTGTGAGGCCGCCGCCCGCGGGCTCGTGCAGGACATGCAGGACGAGCTGCGGCAGGTGCGCGAGTACTCCTCGCTCTGGCCCGACCGGCCGCGCGTCTGGTTCGAGGAGTGGCCCGACCCGCTGATCGCCGGGATCCGCTGGGTCTCGGAGCTGATCGAGGTCGCCGGCGGCCGCGACGTGTTCGCCGAGCTGCGCGAGGTTCCGGCCGCGCCGGGACGAATCGTGGCGCCCGAGGCGGTGCTCGCGCGCGACCCCGAGATCATCCTGGCCTCCTGGTGCGGCAAGCCCGTGGACCGGGCGCAGATCGCGGCGCGCCCGGGCTGGGAGGAGATCAGCGCGGTGAAGGCGGGGCGGATCCACGAGCTCGACGGCGCCGACGTCCTCGTGCCGGGCCCCTCGCTCCTCCGCGGGCTCCGGCGCATCCACGAGATCGTCCAGACCTGCCAGGCGCAGGCCTGACCGGCGCGCGCGGGCGCGGCTCGGCGCGGAACCCGTTGAAAGGCATGCCCGAATTCCCCTTCCGCGACCCGGTACAATGAGAGCGCCAAAAAGCTTGGGGCCGGGCAGTCACGGACGATAGGATTGGAGCCCTCCGAAAGCCATGGAAGATCTCGCCCGCACACGTCCTGAGAGCTTCTTCTCCGATCGCTTCAACATCACGTCGTCCTTGCTCGATCGCGTCCTCGGCTCGAATCTCCTCGGCAAGGTCGACGATGCCGACATCTACCTCGAGTATCGTATCAACGAAGAGCTGCAACTCGAAGAAGGGACAGTCAAAAAAGCCTCGAGGCACGTGAGCCAGGGCGCCGGCGTCCGCGCCCAGGCCGGCACGCGGACCGGCTACGCCCACACCGACGACATGTCGATCACGAACCTCGACGAGGCCGCCCGGCAGGCGCGCGCCATCGCCGACCGCGCCGCGACGTCTGCCGTCGTCAAGGTGGCGGCGCGCGGCCGGCCCCACGACCTCTACGCGCTCGCCGAGCCGCCCGTGGCGGCGGACCTCGGGCGGAAGCTCGAGCTGCTCCGGCAGGTGGACGCGGCCACGCGGGCCGCCGACCCGCGCGTGCGCCAGGTGATCGTCTCGCTCACGTCCGAGGAGGTCGTGATGCTCATCGCGACCGCCTCGGGCTCGACGGTCGGCGACGTGCGCCCGCTCACGCGGCTCAACGTCACGGCGATCGCCGAGGAGAACGGCCGGCGCGAGATCGGCTCGCACGGCGGCGGCGGCCGCGTGGCGTTCGACTGGTTCCTCGAGGGCGAGCGGTGGCGCCGGTACGCCGCCGAGGCGGCGCGCCAGGCGACGCTCAAGCTCCGCGCGGTGGACGCGCCCGCGGGCGCGACGACGGTCGTGCTGGCGCCGGGCTGGCCGGGCATCCTGCTGCACGAGGCCGTCGGCCACGGCCTCGAGGGCGACTTCAACCGCCGGGGCACCTCCGCGTTCGCCGGGCGCATGGGGCAGAAGGTCGCCTCGGAGCTGGTCACGGTGGTGGACGACGGCACGATCCCGAGCCGGCGCGGCTCGCTCAACGTGGACGACGAGGGTACGCCGACCGGTCGCACCGTGCTGATCGAGCGGGGCGTACTGGTCGGCTACATGCAGGACCGGCTCAACGCGCGGCTCATGGGCATGCAGCCGACGGGCAACGGCCGGCGCGAGTCGTACGCGCACCCGGCGCTGCCGCGCATGACCAACACGTTCATGCTCGCCGGCGAGGACGACCCGGAGGACATCGTGAAGTCGGTCCGGCGCGGGCTCTACGCGGTCACGTTCGGCGGCGGCCAGGTGGACATCACGAACGGCAGGTTCGTGTTCTCCGCGAACGAGGCCTGGCTGATCGAGGACGGGCGCGTGACCGCGCCGGTCAAGGGCGCCTCGCTCATCGGCGCGGGCCCCGAGGCGCTGACGCGCGTCACGCGCGTCGGGCGCGACCTCGCCCTCGACGAGGGCGTGGGGACGTGCGGCAAGGACGGCCAGTCCGTGCCGGTCGGCGTCGGGTTGCCCACGCTCCGCATCGACGACATGACCGTCGGCGGCACGGCGGTATGAAGCCGGCGCGCACCTGTCTCAGGCCACCCACCGGGGCACCGGCCTCACGGACCCCGCTACAATGAAGCCTGAGGTGCTCGTCGGGGTGCTGGCGCGCGCCGCCGCGTGCGGCGCGACCGCGGCCGACGGCTACCTCGTCGAGGACAGCCATGGGAGCGCCTCGGTGCGCCTCGGCGAGGTCGAGACCGTGACCCACGCGCGGCAGCAGCGCCTGTCCCTCCGCGTCTTCGTGGGCCGAGCCTCCGCCGCGGCGTCCACCTCGGACCTCTCGCGCGCGTCGCTCGAGCGCGTGGTGGACGAGGCGACGCGCCTGGCGCGCGCGACCGCCGAGGACCCGCACGCGGGGCTGCCCGACCCGGCCGAGCTGATCGGGGAGGTGCCCGACCTCGGGCTCGAGGACCGGAGCGCCGCGGAGGCGACGCCCGAGGCGCGGATCGCGATCGCGCGCGCCTGCGAGGCGGCCGCGCTCGCGGCCGACCCGCGCATCACGAACTCCGAGGGCGCCGAGTACTCGGACGGGCGCGCGCGCTACGCCTACGCGACGTCGCACGGCTTCGTGCGGGGCTACGCGAGCACGGCGTTCAGCCTCAGCGCGACGCCGGTCGCCGTGCAGGACGGCGAGATGCAGCGCGACTACTGGTACTCGTCCGCGCGCACGCGCGCGAAGCTCGAGGACGCGGCGTCGGTGGGCCGCACCGCGGCGGTCCGCGCGCTCCGGCGCCTCGGCGCGCGGAAGGTGAAGACCGCCGAGGTGCCCGTCGTCTTCGACCCCGAGACCGCGGCGAGCCTCGTGCGCGCGCTCGCGGGGGCGGCGAGCGGCCCGAGCCTCTACCGGCGCGCCTCGTTCCTGCTCGACCGGCTCGGCACGAGGGTGGCGGCCCCCGCGGTGACGATCGTGGACGACGGCACGATTCCCGGCGCGCTCGGCTCGCGCCCCTTCGACGGCGAAGGGCTCGCGACGCGGCGCACCGCGATCGTGCAGGACGGCGTGCTCGTGTCCTACCTCCTCGACACGTACAGCGCGCGGAAGCTCGGGCTCGCCTCGACGCACCACGCCGCCCGCGACGGCGCCGGCGTGACGGTCGGGACGACCAACCTGATGCTGCTGCCGGGATCCGCGTCGCCGGAGGAGCTGATCCGGTCGGTCCGGCGCGGCCTCTACGTCACCGAGCTGATCGGCTTCGGCGTCAACGGCGTGACCGGCGATTACTCGCGCGGCGCCTGCGGGCTCTGGATCGAGAACGGCGAGCTCGGGCATCCGGTCGAGGAGGTCACGGTGGCGGGCAACCTGCTGGAGATGTTCGCGGCGATCGACGGCGTCGGCAACGACCTGACGCTGCGCGACCGCACCGCGTCGCCCACGCTCAGGGTCGGCCGCATGGTGGTGGCAGGGCACTAGCACGAACGGGGGACGGTCCGCGATGATCATCGACACCCACTGCCACCTGCACGCCCCGGCCTTCGCCGACCTGCGCGAGACGCTCCGGGTCGCGCTCGCCCACGACGTCTGGGGGGTCGTCGGCGTCGGCTGCGACGCGGACACCAACGCGGCGACGCTCGCCGCGGCGGCGGCCGCCCCGAAGTCGGTCTGGGCGTGTCTCGGCTTCCACCCCGACCGGCCGCAGCTCGGCGCCGCCGACCTCGAGCGCGTGGAGGCGCAGCTCGCGCAGCACCACGCGCGCATCGTGGGCCTCGGCGAGGTCGGCCTGCCGTGGTACTCGCTCGAGGGCGCGCCGGACGCCGCCGCGCGCATGGCCGACGGCCGCGGGCGGCTCGACCGGCTGCTCGGCCTCGCGGCGCGCTGGGACCTGCCCGTGGTGCT
>MGBU01000270.1:0-2053 GCA_001790205.1 Candidatus Rokubacteria bacterium GWA2_73_35
CCCCCGCCCGCGTGGAGCCCCGGGGTGTCCACGAACACGACCTGCGCGGCGGGAAGGTTCTTGATGCCGGTGATGCGGTTGCGCGTGGTCTGGGGCCGGGGCGACACGATCGCGAGCTTCTCGCCGACCAGCCGGTTCAGCAGCGTCGACTTGCCGACGTTCGGCCGGCCGATGAGCGCGACGAACCCGGCGCGCGTGCTCACGCGAGGAGCCCCCGCCAGAGGCGCGCGGGCGTCCCGCGGCCGGCGGCGCCCAGGATCGCGCGCTCGCGCGCGTGCATCAGGCCGGCCTCGACCGGGTCGCGGTCGTCCCAGCCGACCAGGTGAAGCACGCCGTGGGTCGCCAGCAGCTCGAGCTCGGCGGCGAGCGGCACGCCGAGGCGGCGCGCCTGGCGCCGGGCGGTCTCGGCCGAGATCACGACCTGGCCGACCAGCGGGCTCGGCAAGCCGGGCGCCTCGAGCGGGAAGGCCAGCACGTCGGTGCGCCGGCCCACGCCCCGGTACACGCGATTCAGGCGCCGGATCGCGTCGTCGTCCACGACGAGCACCTCGACGTCGCCGGCCGGCCGGCCAACGGCCGCGAGCGCCCGCCCGGCGGCCCGCGCCAGCCGCGCGGCGGGCACCGCCACGCGGCGCTGACGGTTCACGACCGCCGCGGCCATCAGGCGCCGTCGGCGACGACACCGTCGGCCGGCGCGCCCCCCTCCCGGCCCCGCGCCTCCCAGGCGTCGTAGGCGCGGATGATGGCGGACACGAGGTGGTGGCGGACCACGTCCCCGTCGTCGAAGTAGACGAACTGGACGCCTTCGACGTCGCGGAGCACGCGCTGGATCTCGATCAGCCCCGAGCCGCGGGAGGCGGGCAGGTCCACCTGCGTGATGTCGCCCGTGATCACCATCTTCGAGCTGAAGCCCAGGCGCGTGAGAAACATCTTCATCTGCTCGGTCGTGCTGTTCTGCGCCTCGTCGAGGATGATGAACGAGTCGTTGAGCGTGCGGCCGCGCATGTAGGCGAGCGGCGCGATCTCGATCGCGCCCTTCTCCACGAGGCTCGCGACCCGCTCGGTCTCGAGCATGTCGTAGAGCGCGTCGTAGAGCGGGCGCAGGTAGGGGTGCACCTTCTCGTAGAGGTCGCCCGGCAGGAAGCCGAGGCGCTCGCCCGCCTCCACCGCCGGCCGCGTCAGGACGATCCGGGCCACCTCCCGCTTCATCAGCGCCGAGACCGCCATCGCCACGGCGAGGTACGACTTGCCGGTGCCCGCCGGCCCGATGCCGAAGACCATGTCGTGCTTGCGGATCGCGTCGACGTAGCGCTTCTGGCCGCGCGTCTTCGGGGTGATCCACTTCTTGCGCGCCGGCACCGGGATCGCGTCGCTGAAGACGGCCTTCAGGTCGGCCTCCTCGTCCTCGGCGAGCATCCGGAGCGCGGCCCGCACCTCGACCGAGCGCACCGGCGTGCCGGCCCGCACCAGCTCGGCGAGCTGGGTGAGCGCCCGCTCGGCCCGCCGCACCTGGCGCTCGTCGCCCCGGAGCATGATCTCGTGACCGCGCGCCACGATGCGCACGTCGAGCTCGTGCTCGAGCGTCTTCAGATGGTCGTCGTTGCGCCCCAGGAGCGGCAGCAGGTCGACGTCGGCTGCCAGGGAAATCCGGCGGGTGATCGTGGCGGTGTCGCTCAACTCCTCGGGTCCTTCCCCGAGTCTAGCACGGCGATCCCGAGCTCCCGGAGCTGCGCGGGGCCGACCGGCGCCGGCGCCTCCGTCATCGGGTCGCTGCCCTTCTGCGTCTTCGGGAACGCGATGACCTCGCGGATCGACTCCTCGCCAGCGAGGATCGCGACGAGGCGGTCGAGCCCGAAGGCGATGCCGCCCATGGGCGGCGCGCCGAACTCGAGCGCGTCGAGCAGGAAGCCGAACTTCGCGCGCGCCTCGTCCTTGCCGATCCCGAGCAGCTCGAAGACCCGCTGCTGGACCGCCTGCTGGTGGATGCGGATCGAGCCGCCCCCGATCTCCTGGCCGTTCAGCACGAGGTCGTACGCCTTCGCGAGGGCCTCGG
>MGBU01000270.1:2065-8466 GCA_001790205.1 Candidatus Rokubacteria bacterium GWA2_73_35
CGAGCAGGGGGAGGTCCTCGTCGCGGGGCGCGGTGAAGGGGTGGTGCATCGCCTGCCAGCGCCGCTCCTCCGCGCTCCACTCGAACATCGGGAAGTCGACGACCCAGAGGAGCGCGTACCCCGCCGCGGGGACGAGGCCGTGGCGTTGCGCGAGGTCCCCGCGCAGCCGCCCCAGTACCAGCGCCGCGGTCGGCATCGCGTCGCCGACGAGCAGGACCAGGTCGCCCGGGCCGGCCCCGACCGCGTCGAGCAGCGCCGCCCGGACCGGCTCGAGGAACTTCGCGACGGGCGACTGCACGCCCTCGGGGGTCACCTTCACCCAGACGAGGCCCTTGGCGCCGTAGGACTTGGCGGCGGCCACGAGGTCGTCGGCCTCCTTGCGCGAGAGGCCGGCCGCGCCCGGGGCGCGGAGCGCCTTGACGACGCCGCCCGCCTCGACCACCTGGGCGAACGCCTGGAACGCGCTCCCCCGGAAGAGCCCGCTGACGTCGACGAGATCGAGCCCGAACCGGGTGTCCGGCTTGTCCGAGCCGTAGCGGTCGAGCGCCTCGGCGTACGTGAGCCGGGGGAACGGTACCGCCACCTCGACCCCGTGGACGCGCCGGATCACCTCGGCGACCATGCCCTCGACGAGCGGCAGGAATTCGTCGCGGTCGAGGAACGAGGTCTCGATGTCGATCTGCGTGAACTCCGGTTGGCGATCCTTGCGGAGGTCCTCGTCCCGGAAGCAGCGCACGATCTGGAAGTAGCGCTCGAAGCCCGCCACCATCAGGAGCTGCTTGAAGAGCTGCGGCGACTGCGGGAGCGCGTAGAAGCTGCCCGGGACGAGCCGGCTCGGCACCAGGAAGTCGCGCGCGCCCTCGGGCGTCGAGCGCGTGAGGAACGGCGTCTCCACCTCGAGGAACCCGTGGCCGTGCAGGTAGTCGCGCACCGCGCGGCACACGGCGTCGCGCAGCGCGAAGTTCCCGTAGAGCGACGGGCGGCGCAGGTCCAGGTAGCGGTACTGGAGCCGCACCAGCTCGTCGACGCCGACCTCGTCCTCGATCGGGAACGGGAGCGCGCGCGCCTCGTTCAGGATCCGGACCTCGCCCGCCTGCACCTCGACCTCGCCGGTCGCGAGCTTCGGGTTGTCCGTGCCGGCCGGGCGGCGCCCCACGGTGCCGCGCACGGCGAGGACGAACTCGCCGCGGACCGTCTCCGCACGGGCGTGCGCGGCCGGGCTCGTCGCCGGGTTGAACACGCACTGCGTGCGCCCCGTGCGGTCGCGCAGGTCGAGGAAGATGAGTCCCCCGTGGTCGCGCCGCCGGTGCACCCAGCCCATGAGCGTGACGGTCCGGCCGGCGTCGGCTGCGCGGAGCACCCCGCAGGTGTGGGTCCGCTTCCAGCCTCCGAGCCCCTCGGTCACGCGCGTCCTCCGAGCGCCAGCAGCGCCTCGACGAGCTCGCCGAGCTTCACCGCCCGCTGCGTCCCCGATTTCATCTCCTTCACGATCGCCTCTCCGCGCTCCAGCTCGGCCTCGCCCACGATCACGACGTGCCCCACCCCGAGCCTGCCGGCGCGCTCCAGCTCGCGGCCGAGCTTTCGGTCGCCGTGGCCAACCTCGACCGCGACGCCCCGCGCCCGGAGCGCGGTCGCGGCCGGCAGCACGCCCTTGAGGGCGGCCTCGCCCAGCGGGATCACGAAGACGCGGGCGCGGTGCTCCGCCGACCCCTCCCTGTCCGCGTCGGGCAGGAGCTGGACGACCCGCTCCACGCCGACGGCGAAGCCGATGCCCGGATCGGGCGGCCCCCCGAGCAGCTTGATCAGCCCGTCGTAGCGCCCGCCGCCCGCGATCGCGTTCTGGGCGCCCAGCTCGGCCGTGGTGAGCTCGAACGTCGTCCGCACGTAGTAGTCGAGCCCGCGGACCAGACGCGGGCTCACGACGTGGCGCACGCCGAGGGCGGCGAGGTACTCGCGGGTCCGCGCGAAGTGCGTCGTGCAGTCCGCGCACAGGAAGGCGCCGAGCGCCGGGGCGCGGTCGAGCACCGGCCGGCACTCGGGCCGCTTACAGTCGAGCGCCCGGAGGGGGTTCTTCTCGGCCCGCTCCCGGCACTCCTCGCAGAGCCCGGCGGCGTGCGCGCGAAGGTAGGCGACCAGCTCCGTGCGGTAGCGCGGCCGGCAGCCGCTCGCCTCGTCGCCGAGGGAGTTGACCTCGACGCTGAGCCGGTCCGCGAGCCCGAGCCGACGGAACAGCTCCACGAGCATCGCGATCACCTCGGCGTCGAGCGCGGCGTGCTCGTCGCCGAGCGCCTCGACGTCGAGCTGGTGGAACTGACGGTAGCGGCCCGCCTGCGGGCGCTCGTACCGGAACATCGCGCCGAGCGTGTAGAGCTTGACGGGCTTCGGCAGGACGTGGAGCCCGTGCTCGATGTAGGCGCGGAGCAGCCCCGCGGTCGCCTCCGGCCGGAGCGTCACCGACTCGCCGCTCCGGTCGTCGAAGGTGTACATCTCCTTCTGGACGATGTCGGTCGCCTCGCCGATCCCGCGCGCGAACAGCTCGGTGCGCTCGAAGAGGGGCAGGCGGATCTCCTCGTAGCCGTACGCCTCGAACACCTCGCGCGCCGCGCGCTCCACGCGCCGCCACTTGCCGGCCTCGGCCGGCAGGATGTCGTGGACGCCGCGGACCGAGCGGATCATCGCGAGAGCCGGGGCGCCGGGGCCCCGTGCGGGAACCGCATCTACTCGGGAATGGTCATGATGAGCTGCGTGTCGCCGCCCGTCCGGAGCAGACCGCTCCGCTTCACCAGGGCCATGACGAGCGAGGGCGCCGCGCCGTCGGCGCCGGGGACCACGCCCAGCCCGGTGACGACCCCCTCGCTGCCGGAGGCGACCACCTGGGTGCGGAGCCCGGTCGGCCCGAGGAAGACCACGACCAGCCGGCCCGCCTCCTCGTCGTTCACGGGCACGACGATCTCCTGGATGCCGTCGCCGTCGAGGTCCACCGCGAGCGGGTTCGGCTCCATCCGGACGAACTTGTCGACCGCGGTCCGGCTCTGCATGATCTCGAGCCGCGCCTGGGCGAGCCCGCGGCCCACCGAGGCCGAGGAGCGCCAGAGCTCCTGGCCACCCTGCGCGATCACCAGCCGGTTCTGCTCGTCGATGAACGCCAGGGCCCGCGGGGCCTTGTCCTTGGGCCCGAGGGTCGCGAAGGTCGCGCCCGTCAGCCTGAAGAAGTCGTGCGGGCGCGCCTGGCCCGAGGCGGCGAGGTCCTTGTCCTTGAACACGTAGCGGGTCACCGCGCCGCGCGAGAAACGCGCCGCCACTTGCCGGCCTCGGCCGGCAGGATGTCGTGGACGCCGCGGACCGAGCGGATCATCGCGAGAGCCGGGGCGCCGGGGCCCCGTGCGGGAACCGCATCTACTCGGGAATGGTCATGATGAGCTGCGTGTCGCCGCCCGTCCGGAGCAGACCGCTCCGCTTCACCAGGGCCATGACGAGCGAGGGCGCCGCGCCGTCGGCGCCGGGGACCACGCCCAGCCCGGTGACGACCCCCTCGCTGCCGGAGGCGACCACCTGGGTGCGGAGCCCGGTCGGCCCGAGGAAGACCACGACCAGCCGGCCCGCCTCCTCGTCGTTCACGGGCACGACGATCTCCTGGATGCCGTCGCCGTCGAGGTCCACCGCGAGCGGGTTCGGCTCCATCCGGACGAACTTGTCGACCGCGGTCCGGCTCTGCATGATCTCGAGCCGCGCCTGGGCGAGCCCGCGGCCCACCGAGGCCGAGGAGCGCCAGAGCTCCTGGCCACCCTGCGCGATCACCAGCCGGTTCTGCTCGTCGATGAACGCCAGGGCCCGCGGGGCCTTGTCCTTGGGCCCGAGGGTCGCGAAGGTCGCGCCCGTCAGCCTGAAGAAGTCGTGCGGGCGCGCCTGGCCCGAGGCGGCGAGGTCCTTGTCCTTGAACACGTAGCGGGTCACCGCGCCGCGCGAGAAGAACGTGTCGGGGTTCAGCGGCTGCGCCCAAAGCTCCCCGGGGACGCCGTCGCCGCGCTCGTCCACGGCCAGGAGGATCAGCGGGAGATCCTCCACGAGCACCGCCGCGCGCCCGTTCCGCGTCGTCAGAATGTAGGACAGCATCCCGACCTTCGCGTCCTGCCGGTTGACGACCACGTCGAGGACACCGTCTCCGTCCACGTCGGCGAACTGAACGCCGAGGATGCCACCGACCATCAGCTTGTCGTACGTCCACTCCGGCTCGAGCTTCTCGCCCACCAGGCGGTACTGGAAGACGCGCTGGCCGTCGGTCACCGCGATGCGCGGGATGCTGTCCCGGCCGACGGCGACGTCCATGGAGGTGACCACGAACGGGAAGACGGCGAGCGAACGGAGCGGGATCGACGAGGCCCCGGCGGAGTACGTGTTCGGCTCGAAGTTGCCCGACAGGAGCCGCGCCAGGAGCGAGCGCCGCTGGAGCGGCGCGCCGTCCTTCCCCGGCCCCGTCGAGAACTGCTGGCTCGGCGACGCCCGAACCGACGGCGGCACGAAGAGCGCCTGCGCGAGGAGCGGCTGCTCGAGCACGCTCGAGAAGAGGCGCACGTCCATGAAGGGCTTCCCCTGCGCCGTCGTGTAGCGCACGGCGAGCAGGTGTTGGAGCTTGAACCCCTCGTGGGCCTCCCTGACGCCCCGCCCGCGCATGAACTCCTCGGCGGGGATCGCCCGCTCGCCGAGCCAGACGGCGACCTGCTCGCCGAAGACCACCTGGAAGCGCCCCGTCCGCTCGAGCTCCTGGACGAGGTCGTAGGTGGCCGCCTCGACGAGGCGCGGGCGCACGCCCGAGCCGAGCGGCACGATCGTCAGCTTGACGCGGCCGGCGACGACGCGCGCCTTGTCGCCCGCGCTCGGCGCGCCCCGGGCTCCGGGGGCGAGGGTCGCGATCGAGTACCGGTCGGCGACCTCGGTGACGACGAGGCGCCCGAGGGGCTCCTCCGTGCGGCCCAGGAGCTGCTTGGTCCTGGGGTGGACGAGCTCCCGCCCCTCGCGGTAGGCGTGGAGCTCGATGCCGGGCACGACGCCCTGCTGCCGGCCCGCGGCGAGGGTCACGCGGTCGCCCGACACCTCGATCACGTCGGTCTGGAGCACCGGGAAGAGGCGGGCGACCTGCTCGGCGATCACGCTGAACTGGGCCGGCGCGGACGTCGCCTCCCGTCGGGGCTCTGCCGACTGGGCGCGGGCGCCGGGCGCCCAGCCGAGAGCGAGGAGTCCCGCGCCCAGGGCGAGCGCCCGCAGGGGAGAACGCGTGGAGACCATCACGGGCACTATACCACCGAAGAAATGCCGGAGCGGTCGAAGCGGGGCAGCGCGCAGACCGCTCGGGGGTCGCGGGCGTCCCGGCGAGGCGCGGTGATTGACGCCGGCCCCGTGGGTCACTAGAGTAATACTCAGTATTACCCGGCAAGGAGGCCCCGATGCGAACCACCAGGATCCTCTCCCTCTCGCTCCCCCCCGAGCTCCTCCGGGAAGCGGAGACGCTCGCCCGGCGAGAGGGTCGGACGAAGAGCGAGCTCCTTCGCGAGGCGCTCCGGCGCTACATCCAGGAGCAGAAGTGGCGGAGCCTCCAGCGCTACGGCGCCCGGCGCGCGCAGCGCCTGGGTATCCGCGAGGCGGAGGTCGAGCGCGTCATCGCCGAGCACCGGAAAGCCGGGAGGTGATCCGCGTCGTCGCGGACTCGAACGTCTACGTCTCGGCGCTGAACTTCGGCGGCGTGGCCGACGAGGTCCTCGCCCTCGGCCGCCGCCAGGCCGTCATGCTCTTCGTCTCTCCTTCGATTCTCGACGAGGTCGAGCGCGTGCTGGTGCGCAAGTTCGAGTGGTCGCCGAAACGCGCGCGCCAGGCCCGCACCCTCCTTCGAGCCTTCGCCCGGACGATCGTGCCCAAGGAGAAGCTGGCCGTCGTCAGCACGGACGAGACCGACAACCGAATCCTGGAAGCCGCGGTCGCCGCCGAGGCGCAGCTCCTCGTGACCGGCGACAACCATCTCCTCGCCCCCGGGAAGTTCCGCGGCATCGCCATCGTCAGCCCGCGGCAATTTCTCGACGCCAGGGTGTGGGAAGCCGGCTGAGACGCTGCCGGGCTGGCCCCGGCGACCATCCTTCACGCCGAGAAAAAAGAAGAGGGCATGGGGGGTGACCCCATGCCCTCCCGGTGCGTCGGGCGACGCCCTAGAACGTGAAGCGGATGCGGGCGATCGCCTTGTAGACGTCCTTCGAGTCGTTGACGACTCCGGCCGCCTGGTTGACTGCGTTGGTGGACTGGTCGAAGGCGCCGCCCGTCCACATGTACGCCCACACGAGGTCGAGCGCCGTGTTGGGGGCGAAGCGCCAGGTCATGCCGAGGTCCAGCTCGGTGCCGAGGTAGTTCTCCTCACC
>MGBU01000271.1 GCA_001790205.1 Candidatus Rokubacteria bacterium GWA2_73_35
CACGCCAAACCGCTCGAACCCCGGAGGCGAGTCGTGAAACTACCTGTCAAGATGACCATCAACGGGCAGACCTACAGCCACGAAGTCGAGCCGCGGCTCTTGCTCGTCCATTACATCCGCGAGGTGATCGGGCTGACGGGGACCCACGTCGGCTGCGACACGAGCCAGTGCGGGGCGTGCACCATCCTCCTGGACGGCCAGGCCGTCAAGGCGTGCACGCTGTTCGCCGTGCAGGCGGACGGCGCCCGGATCATGACCATCGAGGGGCTCGCGAAGGACGGCGAGCTGCACCCGATCCAGATGGGCTTCTGGGAGAAGCACGGACTCCAGTGCGGCTTCTGCACGCCCGGCATGATCATGGCGACCTGCCAGCTCCTCGAGCGGTACCCGAAGCCGACCGAGGCGCAGATCCGGCACCAGCTCGAGGGCAACCTCTGCCGGTGCACGGGCTACCACAACATCGTGAAGGCGATCCAGTGGGCGGCCGAGAACATGCCCGCGAAGAGGTAGGGGGACGCCATGGCGGTCACGGAGGAGCGGCTGTTCGGCAAGGCGATCAAGCGCCGCGAGGACCCGCGCTTCATCACGGGCCGCGGCCAGTACGTGGACGACGTGAAGCTGCCCGGGATGACGTATGCCGCGTTCGTGCGGAGCCCCCACCCGCACGCGCGGATCAAGAAGGTCGACGCTGCCGCCGCCAAGAAGCTACCCGGCGTGCTCGCGGTCTACACGGGCGTCGAGATGCAGGTGGGCGGGCTCCCGTGCGGCTGGATGCTGCCCGACATCCGGGTGCCGGTGCGCCCGGTCCTCGCGCAGGGCAAGGTCCGCTACGTCGGTGAGCCGGTGGCGATCGTCGTCGCCGAGACGCCGTTCGCGGCGAAGGACGGGGCCGAGGCCGTCCGGGTCCAGTACGAGGCGCTGCCCGGCGTCGCCGACGGCAAGAAGGCCCACGCGCCGGGCGCGCCCCAGCTCTTCGACGAGATCGCGACGAACCAGTGCTTCCACTGGACGATCGGCGACAAGGCGGCCGCCGACGCGGCGTTCGCCTCGGCCGCGACGGTCGTCTCGCAGCCGCTCGTGAACCAGCGCCTGATCCCGAACGCGATCGAGCCGCGCGCCTGCGTGGCGAGCTTCGCGCCCGCGACGGGCGACCTGACGCTCTGGGTGACGTCGCAGAACCCGCACGTCCACCGGCTGCTGATGGCGGCGTTCGTCCTCGCGATCCCCGAGACGAAGATGCGGGTCATCTCGCCGGACGTGGGCGGCGGCTTCGGCTCGAAGATCTTCGTCTACAACGAGGAGGTCGCGGTCTCCTGGGCGGCGAAGACGCTCGGGCGCCCCGTGAAGTGGACGGCCGAGCGGCGCGAGAGCTTCCTGAACGACGCGCACGGCCGCGACCACGTCACCGAGGCGGAGATGGCGTTCGACCGCGAGGGGAAGATCACCGGGCTGCGCGTCAAGACCCACGCGAACCTCGGCGCCTATCTCTCGACCTTCGCGCCGCTGATCCCGTCGTACCTCTACGGCCCCCTGCTCTCCGGCGTCTACAAGATCCCCGCGATCTTCTGCGAGGTCTGGGGGATGCTCACGAACACGGCGCCCGTGGACGCCTACCGCGGCGCGGGCCGGCCCGAGGCGACCTACCTGCTCGAGCGCATCGTGGACCGCGCCGCGCGGCAGCTCCGGCTGGACCCGGCGGAGCTGCGGCGGCGGAACTTCATCCCGCCCTTCACGGACGGCACGCCCTACCAGACGCCGGTCGCCTTCGCCTACGACAGCGGCGACTACGAGCCCGCGCTCCGGCGGGCGCTCGAGCTGGCCGGCTACGAGCAGGCGCGGCGCGAGCAGGCCGCGGGGCGGCAGAAGGGCCGGCACCTCGGCATCGGCCTCAGTACCTATATCGAGGCCTGCGGGCCGGCGCCCTCGGCCGTCGCCGGCTCGCTCGGCGCGGGCGCGGGGCTCTGGGAGTCGGGCCAGGTACGCGTCCACCCGGCGGGCTCCGTGACCGTCTACACGGGCTCGCACTCGCACGGCCAGGGACACGAGACGACGTTCGCCCAGGTCGTCGCCGACCAGCTCGGGATCCCGATGGAGCAGGTGGAGATCGTCCACGGCGACACCGCGCAGATCCCGTTCGGCATGGGCACCTACGGTTCTCGCTCGGCGTGCGTCGGCGGCAGCGCGATCGTCAGGTGCCTGGACAAGATCAAGGAGAAGGGCCGCAGGATCGCCGCGCACCTCCTGGAGGCGAGCGAGCAGGACCTCGACTTCAAGGACGGCGCGTGGTCGGTCAGGGGCTCGCCCGACAGGAAGAAGGCGTGGGGCGAGGTGGCGCTCATGGCGTACCTGGCCCACAACATCCCGCAGGGGATGGAGCCCGGGCTCGAGGCCACGTCGTTCTACGATCCGGTCAACTTCACCTTCCCGTTCGGCGCCCACGTGGCGATCGTGGAGGTGGACGTCGAGACCGGCGCGGTGAAGCTCCTCAAGTACGTCGCCGTGGACGACGTCGGACGCGTCATCAACCCGATGATCGTGGACGGCATGGTGCACGGCGGCATCGCGCAGGGCGTCGGCCAGGCGCTGTGGGAGCACGGCGTCTACGCGGACGACGGCCAGCTCCTGTCGGCCACGATGCTCGACTACGCGATGCCGAAGGCCGACGGGCTGCCGAGCTACACGACCGACCGGACGGTGACGCCGAGCCCGATCAACCCGCTCGGCGTCAAGGGCGCGGGCGAGACCGGGACGATCGCGTCCACGCCCGCCGTGGCCAACGCGGTCATCGACGCGCTCGCGCCGTTCGGCGTCGTGCACCTCGACCTGCCGCTCACCCCGCAGAAGATCTGGAAGGCCGTCGCGGCCGCCAAGCGATAAGAGGAGGCGCCACGCATGTACCCTGCTGCGTTCGAGTACCACGCGCCGACCAGCGTGAAGGACGCGCTCCGGCTCCTCGGCAAGCTGAAGGACGACGCGAAGCTCCTGGCGGGCGGCCACAGCCTGATCCCGATGATGAAGCTGCGCCTCGCCCAGCCCGGGCACCTGATCGACCTCAAGAAGGTGAAGGGTCTCTCGGGGATCAAAGAGGAGAAGGGGGCGCTCGTCATCGGCGCGATGACGACCCACTGGGAGATCGAGGCCTCGAAGACCGTGAAGGCGAAGGTGCCGGTGCTCGCGGAGGTTGCCGGGATCATCGGCGACCCGGCGGTGCGCAACAAGGGCACGCTCGGCGGCTCGGTCGCCCACGCGGACCCCGCGGCCGACTGGCCGGCCGCCATGCTCGCGCTCGGCGCCGAGATGGTCTGCGAGGGGCCGAAGGGCAAGCGGACGGTGAAGGTGGACGACTGGTTCGTCGGCCTCATGACCACGGCGGTGAAGGGGAACGAGATCCTCACGGCGGTCCGCGTGCCCGCGTGGCCGGCGGGGAGCGGCGCAGCCTACATGAAGTTCCCGCACCCTGCCTCGCGCTTCGCGGTGGTCGGCGTGTGCGCCGCGGTGACGCTCGACAAACAGGGCGTGTGTACCCGGGCGGGCGTCGCCGTGACCGGCGCCGGCACGAAGGCCGTGCGCGCCAAGGGCGTCGAGGCCGCGCTCACCGGCAAGACGCTCGACGCGGCAGCGATCGAGGCCGCCGCGCAGAAGGCCGCGCAGGGCGTGGACGTGCAGGCGGACCTCCAGGGGTCGGTCGAGTACAAGGCCCACCTCTGCCGCGTGTTCGCCAAGCGCGCGATCACCGAGGCGGTCAAGCGGGCTGGCGGCTAGTCGTCGCCGGGCGGGGGTGGGGGCACGGGGGTGGACCTCGACCACGACGGCGCACCACGCGCGTCGTGAGTGTGGACGCTCGACTCACGCCGCACGCTGACTACACGGGTCTCGGCCCACCCCCGTGCCCCCACCCCCGCCCCCACACGTCTGGCCGCCCCCCGCTGACCGCCGTCGGTGCGCGGGCCAAGGCCGCCGCCCCCGTTCCCGCCCGATGATCGCGGCGATCGTGCTGGCGGCGGGGCTCGCGCGGCGCATGGGCCGCCAGAAGGTCCTCCTCGATCTCCAGGGCAAGCCCGTCGTCCGCTGGGCCGTCGAGGCGCTCCTGCCCCTGGTCGACGAGGTCGTCGTCGTGACGGGTCGCGAGGACGCCGAGGTGCGCGAGGCGCTCGGCAGCGTCGCCGTGCGCTACGCGCAGAACCCGCGGCCGGAGGCGGGGCAGGGGAGCTCGATCGCCGTCGGCGTCGCCGCGCTCAAGCCGTGGACCCGCGCGGCGCTCGTCGCCCTCGGCGACCAGCCGCGCCTGCCCGCGGGCGTGGTGCCGGCGCTGCTCGCGGCGCACACGCGGAGCGGCAGGGCGATCGTCGCGCCTGTCTACCGCGGTACGCAGGGCAATCCCGTGCTCTTCGCGGCCTCCGTGTTCCCCGAGCTGCGCGCGCTCACGGGCGACGCGGGCGCGCGGGCGGTCGTCGCCGCCGACCCGGAGCGCGTCGAGCGCGTGCCGTTCGACCTGCCGATGCCGCCCGACGTGGACACGCCCGAGGACTTCGCGAGGCTTCATGTACAATAACGAGTCATGCGCGACGAGATCCGCAAGATCCAGGCGCTGATGGAGTCGGCGGAGTACGTGACGGACGCGCCGGTGGCGACGTCCGTGCACCTCGCGATGCGGCTCCGGAAGCCGCTCCTCATCGAGGGGCCCGCGGGCGTCGGCAAGACCGAAGTCGCCAAGGTGATGGCGCGGATGCTCGAGACCAACCTGATCCGCCTGCAGTGCTACGAGGGGCTCGACGCCTCGACCGCGCTCTACGAGTGGAACTACCAGAAGCAGCTCCTGCACATCCGCCTCGCCGAGGCGGCGGCGAACGGAAAGTCGGTGACCGAGCGCGAGCACGAGATCTTCTCCGAGCCGTTCCTGCTGCGCCGCCCGCTGCTCCAGGCGATCACGCAGGAGACGCAGGCGCCGGTGCTCCTGGTGGACGAGCTTGACCGTGCCGACGAGGAGCTGGAGGCATTCATGCTCGAGGTGTTCTCCGACTGGCAGGTGACCATCCCCGAGATTGGCACGATCAAGGCGACGCACCCGCCGCACGTGATCCTCACCTCCAACCGGACGCGCGAGCTGAGCGACGCCCTCCGGCGGCGCTGCCTCTATCTCTGGATCGAGTATCCGAGCCTCGACAAGGAGCTGCGGATCATCGAGCGCAAGGTTCCGGGCATCAACGCGCGCCTCGGGCGCGAGATCGCGAAGTTCATGGAGACGCTCCGCCACGTGCGCCTGGCCAAGGTGCCGGGCGTCGCGGAGACGCTCGACTGGGCGCAGGCGCTCGCCGCGCTCCACGCCGACCACCTCGACGAGCCGCTCGTGGCCGAGACGCTCGGCTGCCTCCTGAAGGACGCCGACGACATCAAGCGCTTCCAGGCCGAGGTCGCCAAGGCGGGCCTGGCGCCGTTCCTGCCCGCGACGACGTAGCGATGGTCGCGCGGGAGCTCAGCACCGCCGTCGCGCGGTTCGCGGCGCTGTTGCGGCAGGCGGGTCTGCCCGTCACGCTCCCGCACGTGACCGACGCGGTGCGCGCGCTCGACCACCTGGACATCGGCGACCGCGCCGAGGTCTACCTCGGGCTCCGGACGGTCTTCGTCGGACGTCCCGAGGAGGTTCCGCCCTTCGATCGCTGCTTCGAGGCGTTCTGGCGGACCGAGCCCACGCAGGCGGGGCTCCCCGGGCTCGTGCAGGCACCGCCGGCGGCCGACACCGGCCCGGAGGCGCGCCTTCAGTCGTCGAGCCAGAAGCGCGACGCCCTCGCGCTCGAGGCGTGGGGCGAGGAGGAGGGCGAGGAGGGCGGCGAGCCGCTCCGCGTGCCGGCCGCGTCAGAGGCCGAGGCCCTCATGGGCCAGGACTTCTCGACGTTCAGCGCAGACCAGCTCGACGAGGTCCTCCGGCTGACCATGAAGATCGCCCGGCGGCTCGCGCACCGCATCACGCGGCGGCGGCGCCCGGCGCGCCGGCGCGGGCGCGTGGATCTCCGGCGGACCCTCCGCGCGAACCTCACGCGCAGCGACCTGATCGACCTCCGCTTCCGCGCGCGCAAGCGCAAGAAGGTGCGCCTGGTGCTGCTCTGCGACGTCTCGGGCTCCATGGACCTCTACAGCCGGTTCCTGCTCCAGTTCCTGTACGCCGTGCAGAGTGTCTTCGGCCGCGTCGAGACCTTCACGTTCTCCACGCGGCTCACGCGCGTCACGGAGCACCTGCGCGGCTCCACGTACCGTCAGGTGCTCCGGCGGCTCGGCGAGGTGCGCGACTGGTCGGGCGGCACGAAGATCGGCGAGTCGCTCACCGAGTTCAACCGCCGGTGGCCGGAGCTCGTGGACCGGCGGACGATCGTGATCGTCCTCTCGGACGGCTGGGACACGGGCGACCCCGAGCTGCTGGTGGGCGAGCTGCTCCGGATCAAGCGGCGTGCCGCGCGGGTGATCTGGCTCAACCCGCTCCTCGGCAACCCGGCCTACGAGCCGCTCACCCGCGGCATGGCCGCGGCGCTCCCTCTCGTGGACGAGTTCGCCGCGGCCCACAACCTCTCAGCGCTCCGGGACCTGGCCGGCAGGCTGAGTTTGTAGCGTTGCGGGCGACAGCGTATCATTGAGGCCCTATGACGGAACTCTTCGACCAGATTGACGAATTGCGCCGCGGCGCGGGCCGCGTCGCCGTCGCCACGCTCGTGAGCACCCGTGGCACCACGCCGCGCAAGGAAGGCGCCCGGATGCTGGTCGGCGAGGGGGGCAGAATCCTCGGCTCGGTCACGATCGGCGGGTGCGTGGACGCGCAGGTGATCGAGGAGTCCGAGGACGTGCTGGCCTCGCGCGCGCCGCGCCTGCTCGAGCTCAGCCTCGGCGACGAGGAGGCGTGGGAGATCGGACTCACGTGCGGCGGCACGATCGAGGTGTTCGTCGAGCCGCTCGCGACCGAGCTGCTCGAGCGGGTGCGCGCGCACGCGCACGCGGGCCGGCGCGGCGCGATCGTCACCCGCCTCGACGGCGAGACGGGCCGGAAGCTCCTCGTGCTCGACGACGGCACGGTCGAGGGGAGCCTCGGCGACGCGTTCCTCGACGAGCGCTTCGCCGGCGAGACCGAGGCGACGATCGCGGCCGGCGTCTCCCGCACGCTCTTCCTCGAGGGCACGCGCGCCTTCGTCGAGGTCTTCGCGCCGCCGGCGCTGCTGCTCGTCGTCGGCGCCGGCCACGTGGCGATGCCGCTCACCGAGCTGGCGCGGATCCTCGGCTACCGCACCGTCGTCCTCGACGGCCGCCCGCGCTTCGCCAGCCGCGAGCGGTTCCCCGCGGTGGACGAGCTGCGCGTCGGGATCCCGTCGGAGCTGGTCACCGCCTACCCGCTCGTACCGTCCACCGCGCTCGTGCTCGTGGCCCACGACTACAAGTACGACCTGCCCGTGCTGCGCCACGCGCTCGCGACCGACGTCGGTTACATCGGCATGCTCGGCTCGGCCCGGCGCGGGGCCGCGATCCGGAAGCTCCTCGCCGAGGAGGGCGTGGGCTCGGCGGCGCTCGAGCGCATTCGCGTGCCGATCGGCCTCGACCTCGGCGCCCGCTCGGCGCCCGAGATCGCGCTCGCGATCCTCGCCGAGATCCAGGTGGTGCGCGGCGGCGGCAGCGGCCTGCCGATGCGCGCGCGCCCGCCCCGGGCGACGCCCGCGTGAAGGCGATCGCCCAGCGGCGCGAGGGCGCGGGCGTCGACGTGCTCGTGGGGCGCGTCCTCTGCCACGACGTCCGCGAGGCCGACGGGGGGATCGTCGGCGAGAAGGGCGCGTGCCTCGACGCGGCCGCCGCCGCGCGGGTGCTCGCGGCGCCGTGGGAGGAGATCCACCTCCTCGCGCTCGAGCCGGGCGACCTCCACGAGGAAGAGGCGGGCCGGCGGTTGGCCGCCGCTGTCGCCGGCGAGGGCATCGAGGTGCGCGGCTACGCGGGCGGCCAGTGGACGCTCGCCGCGACGCGCCGCGGACTGCTCCGGGTGCGGCGTCAGGCGCTGGAGGACGTGAACGCGCTCGAGGGCATCTCGGTCTTCACGCTCTTCGACGGCCAGCCCGTCGAGCCGGCGGAGGCCGTCGCCAAGGCCAAGGTGACGCCGCTGGTCATCGCCGGCGAGACCCTCCGCGCGCTCGAGGCGACGGCGCGAGCCGCCGCGGGCCTGGCCGCGGTGGGCGAGTTCAGGCCGACGACGATCGGGGCGATCGGCCAGGAGCGGCTCGAGGACAAGCAGCGCGCGCGCTTCGAGAGCGCGCTCGCGCAGAAGGTGGAGTGGTTCGGGAGCCGGCTCCTGCCCGTCCGCTACGCGACCAGCACGCCCCGCGTCGTCGCCGACGCGCTCCGCGCCCTCCGCGCCGGGGGCGCCGAGCTGCTGGTGGTCGCCGGCGCCTCGGCGCTCGACCCGCTCGATCCGGTCTTCGGCGGGCTCGCGCTCCTCGGCGCGCGGATGGAGCGCCACGGCGCGCCCGCGCACCCGGGGAGCCTGCTCTGGCTCGCCATCTGGGAGGGGAGGCCCGTGCTCGGCATGCCGACCTGCGGGATGTTCTCGCAGGCGACCACGTTCGACCTCGTGCTGCCGCGCCTCCTCGCGGGCGAGCCGCTCGACAACCGCGCGCTCGCCGCCCTCGGCCACGGCGGGCTGCTCTCGCGCGACATGGCCTACCGGTTCCCGCCCTACCGCGCCGGCGCGGCGCGCGGCGAGCTCGAGTGATCGCGACGCGCGCCCTGTACAGCGACGTCATCCGCGAGCGCTGGCGGCGCCCGCGCTTCCGCGGGGAGCTGCCCGGCGCCACCGCGGTCGCCGAGGACGTGAACCCGCTCTGCGGCGACCGGGTGCGGCTGATGCTGCGCCTCGACGGCGTGCGCATCGTCGCGGCCGGCTTCGTCGGCGACTCGTGCGCGATCTGCACCGCCTCGGCGGACGTGCTGGCCGAGCTGGTGGTGGGCCGGCCCGCGGCCGAGGCGCGGGCGGTCGCGGCGGGCGACCTGCTCGCCGTGCTCCAGGCCGACATCCGCCCGACCCGGATGCGCTGCGTGACCCTGCCGCTCTCCGTCCTCGCGCAGGCGCTCAACGGGGGCGGGGCATGAGGCTCCACGAGATCACCCGGGGGGACTTTCCGGTCCTCGGCCGCGTCGTCAACGGCCACCCGCTCGTCTACCTCGACTCCGCCGCGTCGAGCCAGAAGCCGCGCACCGTGATCGAGGCGATGAGCCAGTACTACGCGCGCAGCCACGCCAACGTCCACCGCTCCATCCACACGCTCGGTGAGGAGGCGACGGAGCTGTACGAGGGCGCGCGCGACCGGGTCCAGCGCTTCATCGGCGCCCAGAGCCGCGAGGAGGTCGTCCTGACGCGCGGCACGACGGACGGCCTGAACCTCCTGGCCGACGCCCTCTGCGCGGGGCTCGCCCCCGGCGACGAGGTCCTCATCACGGAGATGGAGCACCACTCGAACATCATCCCGTGGCAGCTCGCGGCGCGCCGGCAGCGGCTCGCCCTGCGCGCGGTGCCGGTCACGGGCTCGGGGCTCCTCGACCTCGACGCCCTGGACCGGCTGCTCTCGGCGCGCACCCGGGTCGTCGCCTTCACCCACGTCTCCAACGTCCTCGGCACGATCAACCCGGTCGCGGAGGTCTGTGCCCGCGCGCGCCGGGCGGGGGCGGTGACGGTCGTGGACGGGGCTCAAGCGGCCCCTCATCTGGCGCTCGATATGTCACTGCTGGGCTGTGATTTTTACGTCTTCTCGCCTCACAAGATGCTGGGCCCCACGGGGATCGGCGTCCTCTGGGGCCGGCGCGAGCGCCTCGAGGCCCTCGAGCCCACCCGCGGGGGCGGCGAGATGATCAAGGAGGTCTGGCTCGACCGCGCCCAGTGGAACGATCTCCCGTGGCGGTTCGAGCCCGGGACGCCGCCGATCGCCGAGGCGGTCGGCCTCACCGCGGCGGTCGAGTACCTCGAGAAGCTCGGCATGGACCGCGTGGGCGAGCACGAGCGCGCGCTGACGCGCCAGGCGCTCGCGGGCCTCGCGGCGCTGCCGGGCGTGCGGGTCTTCGGCCCGCCCGCGAGCGTCAGCCGGGGCGCGGTGGTCGCGTTCGCGGTCGAGGGCCTCCACCCGCACGACGTCGCCGCGCTGCTCGACGCCGAGGGGATCGCCGTCCGCGCGGGCCATCACTGCGCGATGCCCCTGATGCACCGCCTGGGTGTCGTCGGCACCGCCCGCGCGAGCTTCTCCGTGTTCAACGCGCCCGACGAGATCGACCACCTGGTCCGCACGGTGGCCGACCTCCGGTCGGTGCTCTAGGTGGCGCGGGTGCGCGCCCGGGCGGCCGTCCTGGCGCTCGCGGCCCTGCTCCTCGCGCCCGCGGGCGCCGCGGCCGAGCCGGGCTTCGTGGCCCGGCTCGACATCGAGGGCGTGATCAACCCGGTCACCCTCCGCCTGGTGGGCGTCGCCATCGAGCGCGCCGAGGCGGAGGGCGCCCAGGCGCTCCTGATCCAGCTCGACACGCCGGGCGGGCTCGAGCGCTCGATGCGCGGGATCGTGCAGCGGATGCTGAACGCGAGGGTCCCCGTGATCGTCTACGTCGGGCCGACGGGCGCGCGCGCCGCCTCCGCGGGCGTCTTCATCACGATGGCCGCCCACGTCGCCGTGATGGCGCCCGCGACGAACATCGGCGCGGCCTCGCCGGTGGCGCTCGGCGGCGGCGCCGACAAGACGATGATGAAGAAGGTCGAGAACGATGCGGCCGCGTTCATCCGCTCGGTCGCGCTCGAGCGCGGGCGCAACGCCGACTGGGCCGAGAAGGCGGTGCGCCAGGCCGTGTCCGTCACCGAGCGCGAGGCGGTCCGGCTCAAGGTGGTGGACCTCGTGGCCGACTCGGTGCCCGACCTCCTGGCGAAGATCGACGGGCGCACGGTGCGGACCGTCGCGGGGACGGTCACGCTCGCGACCCGGGGCGCGCCCGTCAGGCCGATCGAGATCGGGTTCCGCGACCGCTTCCTGAACGTCATCACGGACCCGAACGTCGCCTACATCCTGATGATGCTCGGCATGCTCGGGCTCTTCTTCGAGCTGGCGAACCCGGGCGTGATCCTGCCCGGGGTGATCGGCGGCATCTCGCTGATCCTGGCCTTCTTCGCCTTCCAGAGCCTGCCGCTCAACTACGCGGGGCTCCTGCTGATCCTCTTCGGGATCGTGCTCTTCATCGCGGAGATCAAGGTGGTGAGCCACGGCGTGCTCGCGATCGGCGGCACGATCTCGATGGCGCTCGGCTCGCTGATGCTGTTCGACGCGCCGGAGATCGGCTTCCGCGTGTCGTGGTGGGTGATCCTCCCGACGGTCGGCATGACCGCGGGGGTCTTCGTGTTCGCCCTCGGCGCCGGCGTCCGGGCGCTCTACGGCCGCCAGCTCCTCGGGCCGAGCGGGCTCGTCGGCCGGCGGGGCACCGTGCGCGAGCGGCTCGCGCCGGAGGGGCAGGTGCTGGTGCAGGGCGAGCTGTGGCGGGCCGTCGCGGAGGACGAGGCGCTCGAGGTCGGCGCGGCGGTGCGGGTCGTCGGCGTGGACGGGCTCACGCTCAGGGTCAAGGCGGACGCCAAGGGAGGCCTCTCATGATCTCGGTCGACATGCTGCTCGTCATCGGCGTGGCTCTCGCGCTCCTCTTCTTCATCGGCTCGTTCGCCAAGATCCTGCGCGAGTACGAGC
>MGBU01000272.1 GCA_001790205.1 Candidatus Rokubacteria bacterium GWA2_73_35
CGCGCGTCCTGTCCACCTCATGGACTCCCGTGCGCGTGAGCTGAGCGGCGAGAGTTTAACCACGGACTGCTAGCCCCGTGACCCCCGACCTGCTCGCCCATTTCCCGCCCGGCGCCACGCCGCGCCCCGAGCAGGCGCGCCTGCTGGCGGCGCTCGCGGACGCGATCGCGGAGGCCGAGGACGACCCCGGCGCGCCGCGCGTCTTTCTCGTCGAGGCGCCGCCCGGCGTCGGCAAGAGCCACGTGGCCATGACGCTGGCGCGCTGGAGCGGCGACGCCTACCTGCTGACCTCGCAGAAGCTCCTTCAAGATCAGTACGAGCGGGAGTTCGGGCGGGATCTCCAGCTCGTCAAGGGGCGTGACAACTACCGCTGCGAGCGCTACCCCGAGGCGCGCGTGCCGACTTCGCGCGGCATGTGCCGGCGGCCCCGCGGTCCGCTCTGCCAGTGCCCGTACGCGCGCGCCAAGGCGGCGGCGCTCGCCGGCCCGATCTTCTGCACCAACACGTCCTACTTCGTCACGCTGCGGCACTGGCACGCCGAGCATCTCCGCCGGCGACGGCTCCTCGTGATCGACGAGGCGCACAACCTCGAGTCCCAGCTCGTCCACGCGTTCACGGTCGCCTTCCCCCCGGACGACATGCGCGCCTGGTTCGGGGCGCCGCTCGCGCGCCTCGCGTCGGCCGAGGCGTACCGCGACCTCATGGCCGAGCACCTCGAGCGCCTGGAGCCGCGGCTCGAGGCGCTCGGCCGCGCGCTCGAGGCGCTCCGGCCGCCCGGCGTGCCCGCCGAGCTGTTCCTCGAGGCGCCGCCCTCGCGGGAGGAGCAGGACCTCCTGGCCCAGCGCGACGGGCTCGAGACCGCGCTGGCGCGCATCCGCTTCTTCGTGGAGAGCGCCGACCGCGAGTGGGTCGTCCGCTACCCGGCCGAGCCCGGCGCGACGCTCGAGCTGGTCCCGCTCACGGTCACCGCGATGGCGCGCGAGCTGCTGCACGACACCGCCGAGCTGACGGTGCTCTCGTCCGCGTTCCTCGGCCACCCCCGCGTGCTCGCCGAGTACTTCGGCTTCGACGCGGACGGGGTGCGTGCCTTCGCGAGCGGCTCGCCGTTCGCGCTCGCGCAGCGCCGCATCGTGTACCGGCCGGTCGGCGCGCTGGGGCGCGCCAGCCTCGAGCGGCTCGAGCCCGTCCTCTTCGCCGCGGTCGCGGCGCTCCTCGCCGCGCACCCGCGCGAGAAGGGGCTCGTCCACGCGCCCTCGTACGCGGCGGGCCGGCGCCTCATGCGCGACCTCGCCGCGCGCGCGCCGGCGCAGGTCCCGCGGCTCATCTGGGTCGAGTCCTCGGAGGCGAAAGCGCGCGCGCTCGAGCTGCACCGCGCCGCGCGGGAGCCCACGGTGCTCGTCTCGCCCTCCCTGCGCGAGGGCGTGGACCTGCCGGACGACTTCCTGCGCTTCCAGATCGTGACCAAGATGCCCTTCCCCGACCTCGGCGACCCGTGGACGCGCGCGCGTCAGGAGCGCGACCCCCGCTGGTACGCGCTCGAGACCGCGAAGGCGCTGGTGCAGGCCTACGGGCGCTCGTGCCGCCACGCCGAGGACCACGGCGTGACGTACGTCCTCGACGCGCAGTTCGCGCGCTTCCTCCGGCAGTACCGCGTGCTCCTGCCGCCCTGGTTCCTCGACGCGGCGACGAGCGCGCTGCGCGCCCACGCGGGCGCGGACGCGCCGGACGGCGGTGAGGAGTAGGTCAGCGCTGGACGACGGCGAGGCGCGCGGCGAGCGCGGCGTAGACCCCGACGACGCCCCATCTGACGCACGCCGCCGCCCGGCCGCCGGCGCCCCGTCCCACCCAGCCGCCGAGCGTGCCCGAGAACAGGCCGAAGGCGCCGAAGACCACGACCACGAGCAGGGTGAACAGGACCCCGTAGGCGAGCATCTGGAGCCAGACCGGTCCCGCCTCGCGCGAGACGAACTGCGGCAGGAACGCCAGGAAGAACAGGGCCACCTTCGGGTTCAAGACGTTCATCAGGAAGCCGCGCCAGAACAGGGAGCGCGGGCCCGCGCCGGCCGGCGGCCGCGTCGCGACCGGGCCCCGCGCCTCGCGTGCCGTCTTCCAGGCGAGGTACAGGAGGTAGGCGACGCCCACGAGCTTCAGCGCCTGGAAGGCGAGCGCCGAGGTGCGGAACACGACCGAGATGCCGAGCGTCGCCCCGAGCGTGTGGACCAGGTTGCCGCCGGCGAGCCCGAGCGCCGTCCGGAGCCCGGCCGCCGGCCCGCGGCTCATGCCCTGCGAGATCAGGAAGATGATGTCGGGGCCTGGCGCCAGGATCAGCAGCAGGGAGGCGGCGACGAAGAACAGGAGCGTCGAGGGCTCGAGCACCCGGCGCGGCGCTCAGCGGCCGAGCGCCGCGCGCGCGGCGGCCCGGCCGGCGATCCGCCCGAACACCGAGCCCGCCATCAGCCCCGCGCCTCCCGGATAGTTCTGGTAGAAGAGGCCGCCCACCAGCTCGCCCGCGGCGTAGAGGCCCGGGATCGGGCGCTGCTCGGCGTCCACGACCTGGGCGTCGCCGGTGATCCGGAGGCCGCCGAAGGTGAACGTGATGCCGGTCGTGACCGCGAAGCCGACGAACGGCGGCGCGTCGAGGGGCAGCGCCCAGTTCGACTTGGGCGGCGTGAGGCCGCGGGTCCCCTTGCCGTCCTTGATCGCCGGGTTGTAGGCGCCCGGCTGGACGGCGGCGTTGTACTCGCGCACCGTCCGGACGAAGCCGTCGACGTCGATCTCGAGCTTGCGCGCGAGGCCCTCGAGCGTCGCGTCCTCGGCCTTCGTGACCTCGCGGATCCGGTACTCCTCCCGCAGCAGGTGGATCACCTTCTGGTCGAAGATCTGGAACGCCGCGCGGCGCGGCTGCTCGATGATCGCGCGCCCGTACTTGACGTAGGTGTAGTTGCGGAAGTCGGCGCCCTCGTCCACGAAGCGCTCGCCGTGCAGGTTCACGATGAGCCCGAGCGGGTAGCTGTGCTTCTGGAACCCGTCGCCCACCTTGCGGTCGCCGTGCCAGGGGGCGTTGTAGTCCCAGGCCACCGCGTGGCAGCCGCTCCAGTGCCCCCACGGCAGCGCGCCGATGTCGAGCGCCATGCGGATCGCCTCGCCCGTGTTGTACGGCGTGCCGCGCACGCGCGCGAGGTCCCAGTTGCGGCCGAGGTACCGCGTGCGCATCTCGGGGTTCGCCTCGAAGCCGCCGGCGGCCAGCACGACCGCGCGCGCCGCGAGCGTCTCGACGCCGGCGGGCGTGCGGACGACGACGCCGGTCACCGCGCCGCGGTCCTCCACCGTGAGCCGCGTGGCCTTGGCCTCGAACCGGACGTCGATCCCCGCCTTCGCCGCCGAGGCGTACTCCATCTCGACGAGCCCGGCGCCGCCGCCGACCGCCTCGAGCACCAGGCCGCCCCAGAAGCGGAAGCGCCCGTCCACCTTGTACGCCTGGCGCCCGAACATCGGGATCCAGCGCACGCCCTGGTCGCGCATCCAGCGCACCACCGGCTGGGACTCGCGCACGAGCATCATCGCCAGGTCCGGGTCGGCGAGGTCCTCGGTGACGCGCATGAGGTCGTCGTAGTAGTCGTCCTCGGTGTAGGGCGACACGTCCATCGACGCCTTCTCCTCGTCGGAGAGGTCGCCGACCAGCTCGCACAGCTCCTCGAACGACTTGAACGCGAAGCGGAAGCCGCCCGCGGTGAAGAATGTGTTGCCGCCCCGCCACGCCTCGGGCGCCTTCTCGAGCACCAGCACGCGAGCGCCCGCCTCGCGCGCCGCGAGCGCCGCGCACAGCGCGGCGTTGCCGCCGCCCACCACGATCACGTCGTACGGGGTCGTCATGTCAGGCGCTCAGGACCTCGCTGATCTGGACCTGCGGGGCGATGTTGGTGAAGTTCGGCACGTCGGCGAAGAGCTCCTTGCCGTGCGGCGCGATCGCCTGCTGGAACGCCTCGACGGTGTCGAAGTAGAGGTGCCCGACGCAGGCGAACGGCGCCGGCGCGCCGGGCGCGCCGCCCGCGAGCCCGCGGTCCACCTCGATGCGCCGGAGCCCGAGCGTGCCCATCCGCTCGCGGACGAGCGGCATGTGCTTCTTCACGTAGTAGTCGACGTCGAACTTCTTGCCCTCGCCGCTCGGGTACAGCACGGAGATACGGACCATGGTGTCCTCCCGCGGGAACGGTATGAGCCGTACGCTATGCGGCGGCGCCCGGCGTGTCAAGGCGCCGGCTCAGCGGGAGGGGCCGTCCAGCCGGCGGACCAGCTCGCGCATGACGTCCTTCTGCGTGAGGATGCCGAGCACGTGCTGGCGCTCGTCGACGATCGGCATCGCGCCCACCTTCCGCCGCACCATGAGCCGGGCGATGTCGACCAGCGGCGTTTCGGGGCGCGCGGTCACGAGCCCGGGAACGGCCGTCATGATGTCGGCGACCGTGAGCTCCCGCACCCGCGGGATGCGTCCGTCGGGATCCAGGAACTCGAGGAGCCGGCGGAAGTCCCGGTTCGACACGATGCCGCGCAGCGTCCCCTCGTCGTCGGTGACGGGGAGGTGGCGGATGTCCTCGTGCCGCATGAGGGCCAGCGCGGTCCACACGGGGGTGGTGGGGCCGACCGTCTTCGGGTTGCGGGTCATGACGTCCTGCGCGCGCATCGCGCACCCTCCATGACCGAGCGGGGCCGCGCCCGGCGAGCGTTGTCGTTCGCGCCGAGTCCGAGTCTAGCGCCGGGCGGAGCGGCGCCGGAACGAAAATCGCCGCGCGAGCGCCGCGGCCGGCCGCGCGAGCGCCGGCGGCGTCACGCGGCGCGCTCGACACCGAGGCGGCGGCGCAGCCGGACGCCGAGCGGCGTGCCGAGGAGCGCCGCGGCCGCCCAGAGCCAGCCGTGGAGGCTCGTCGAGGCGATGCCGCTCGTGAGCGCGCCGATGTTGCAGCCGTAGGCGATGCGCGCGCCGTAGCCGAGCAGGAGGCCGCCGAGCACGGACGCCGCGAGGCGCCGGAGCGGGACGCGCCGCGCGGGGGCGAACCGCCCCGCGAGCCCGGCGCCGGCGAGCGCGCCGAGCACCAGCCCGAGGTCCATGACCGACGTGACGTCGGCCGCCACCGGCGCCGCGAGCGCGGCCTCCTGGAATTCGCCCTGCCAGAACGGGACCGCCGCGAGGTCGTAGCCGCTCGCCGCGAGCGCCTTGCCCCCCCAGAGCGTGAACGCCCAGGTGATCGTCCACGGGTGGCCCGCGAGCACGAGCGTCGCGAGGTTCAGCAGCGCGAGCAGGACGCCCCCCGCGGCGAGCGGCCACGGGCCCTGCACGAGGCGCCGCCACGCGAACGGGAGCGCGGGCACGCGGGGGGGCGCGCCGCGCCGGCGCCGCTCGATCCCCCAGCTCAGGAGCGCCAGGAGTGCCAAGACGCCGAGCTGGAGGCCGACCGCGCGGGGCCAGCCGAGCCGCTCGCCGAGCGAGACCTCGCCGAGCGAGGGCAGCCCGGCCCAGAACGGGGCGTGAAACGTGGCGAGCACCGAGCCGGCGACGAAGGCCGCGAGCGTCGGGAGCATCGGCGTCGAGCCCGCGCCCACGTGGTAGAGCGTCCCGGAGCCGCAGCCGCCGGCGACCTGCATGCCGACGGCGAAGACGAACGCGCCGACGAGCACCGGGACGCCCGCGGGCGCAAGGGCGCCGCCGACCGGCTGGCCGAGCGCCTCGCCCGCGGCGAGCACGGGCGCGAAGAGCACGGTCGCCAGCGCGAGCATCAGGAGCTGGGCGCGCACGCCCCGCCCGTCGCCCATCGTCACGAAGACCCGGTAGGCCCAGGTGAAGCCGAACGCGGCGTGGTGGAGGACGAGGCCGAGGGCCGCGCCCAGGAGGAGGAGCGCGGCGTGGCGGAGCCCGTACCCGGCGCCGAGCCAGACCGCGCCGGCTGCCAGGAGCCCGCCCGCGACCGCGACGACGGGCGTCTGGATCAGGCCCGGGCCTCGCGCAGCAGCTCGATCAGCGCGGCGCGGGCGTCCGCGGCGGTCGTCACCTCGCGCGGGAACGCGATGCGCACGCTCGCTCGGCGCCGCCCGCCCCGGAAGCGGAGCTTGAAGCCCAGCCGGTCCACGGCGACCATCCGGGCCTCCTCGGCCGGCTCGCCCGCGAAATGGCGCGCGCAGGCGACGAGCGCGGCGGCGTGGTCGCGGTTCACGTGCTCGACGATGCCCGCGGCGGCGTCGGCGAGCGGGTCCGGGCGCGCCGCGCGGTACTCGTCCGCCGCCACCCAGCCCATCGCCGCGAAGCCGCCGACGAAGTAGGCGTCGCGGACCTCGAGACGCCAGAAGGCGAAGTCGTCGAGGTCCACCCAGTGCCGGGCCGTGTCGTGCCGCGCGAGGTACGCGGCCCGGGCCGCCGCGGCCTCCGCCGCGGGCAGGCGGCGCGCCTCGCCGAGGAGCGTCAGGCGGCCCGCCGCCAGCGGGTCGGCCTCGGGCCCGAGGCCCGGCTGGGCGATCAGGAGGCTCGCCCGCGGATCGGCTTCCAGGTTCTGCGTGTGCACGGCCATCGCGCTGATGAGCCAGAGCGGGCAGCCGGCCGGGTCGAGCGCGTAGGGCATGAGCGACGCGAACGGGTGGCCCGCGGGGCGGCGCGCGAGCGTCGCGAGCGTGCCGGTGCGGCCGAGGTGGGCGAGCGTCCGCGCGCGCTCGGCGAACGTGGGCTCGGGCACGGCCGGCGCCGCGCCGGCGCGCGGCGGGCCCGCGTGGCGGCTCATGGCGTGATCTTACGCCCCGTCGCAAGCACCCTGGCGCGCCGCCGGCGCGGCGGCTATCCTCGGCGCATGGCGAGCGCCGCGTTCCAGATCGTCATGACGAAGCCGGTCGGGGCGCTCTGCAACCTGGAGTGCCGCTACTGCTACTACCTCGACAAGCGCCGCCTCTACCCGGGGCGCGAGTCGTTCCGCATGGACGACGACCTCCTCGAGGCGTACATCCTGCAGCACATCGAGGCCTCGCCGGGCGAGCTGGTCACGTTCGCGTGGCACGGCGGCGAGCCCACGCTCCTCGGGCTCGACTACTTCCGCCGGATCGTCGCGCTCCAGCAGCGGCACCGGCCGCCGGGCCGGCGGATCCTCAACACCCTCCAGACCAACGGCACCCTCCTCGACGAGGCGTGGTGCCGCTTCCTCGCGGCCGAGGGTTTCTTCGTCGGCCTGAGCCTCGACGGCCCGGCGGAGCACCACGACTGCTACCGGGTCACCCGCGGCGGCGCGCCCACGCACGCGGACGTCGTGCGCGGCTGGCGGCTGCTGCAACGCCACCGCGTGCGCTGCGACGTCCTGTGCGTCGTCCACGCGGGGAACGTCCGGACTCCGACGCCGGTCTATCGCTTCTTCAAGGCGCTGGGCGTGCAATCGCTCCAGTTCCTCCCGCTCGTCGAGCGGACGCCGGCGGGCGTGAGCGAGCGGACGGCGCCCGCGGAGGCCGTCGGCGAGTTCCTCTGCGCGGTCTTCGACGAGTGGGTGCGGCAGGACGTCGGGCGGATCGTCGTCCAGACCTTCGACGAGGCCGCGCGCGCGGTGTGCGGGCTCGAGCACGCGCTGTGCGTCTTCCGCGAGACCTGCGGCGACGTGCCCGTGCTCGAGCACAACGGCGACGTCTACGCGTGCGATCACTTCGTGGACCCCGCACACCGCGTCGGCAACATCCGGGAGACCCCGCTGGCCGCGCTGCTCGCGAGCCCGGCCCAGCAGGCGTTCGGCGCCGCGAAGCGCGACGCCCTGCCCCGGCTCTGCCGCGAGTGCGACGTGCGCGCGCTCTGCAACGGCGGCTGTCTGAAAGACCGGTTCCTCCGGACCCTGGACGGCGAGGACGGCCTGAACTATCTCTGCGCCGGCTACCGGCGCTTCTTCCGCCACAGCCGCCCCGCGCTCACCCGGCTCGCCGCGCTGTGGCGCGCCGGGCAGCCCGCCGAGCGGATCATGGAGGAGCTGCGGGCCGCCGGGCCCGCGGTCGGGCGCAACGCGCCGTGCCCGTGCGGGAGCGGCCGCAAGTTCAAGCGCTGCTGCCTCGGGCGCGTCACTCCCGGGCCGTGAGCCGCCGCAGCTCGGCGACCGCCTCGGCCACTTCTCGGCCCTTGGCTTCGATGACGTCCAGCAGCTCCTCGGGCGTGCGCGTGTCCTCGTCCCGCTTGGCGTTCGGGTTGACCGCCTTGAGGTCGTAGCCGCGCGCCTCGATCTCCTTGCGCTCGACGGTCCAGGAGTGCTCGCTGTCGGCTCGCGCGGGTAGCCGCTGGAAGAACTTCTCGAACTTCTCCAGCGTGAGCGGCGACTTCTTCCCCACCTTCACGTCGGAGAGGTCGTAGTACCAGACGCGCTCGGTGGGGCGGCCCTTCGTGAAGAAGAGCAGGTTGGTCTTGACGCCCGCCCCCGCGTTGACGAAAGCGCCTGCCGGCAAGCTGACGATGCACCAGAGATCGCACTCGTCGAGCAGCTTGCGCTTCGTCTGGACGAACGCCGTCTCGTTCGTCCTGAACAGGACGCCCTCGTCGAGCACGATGCCGCAGCGCCCGCCGGGCCTCAGGTTGTCGATGACGTGCTGGAGGAACAGCACCTGGGTCGCGCTCGTCTTGTAGGCGAAGCGCGTCTGCGCGTCCTTGCCCTCCTTGCCACCGAACGGCGGATTCATGAGCATCACGTCGAAGAGGGCCGGGGCGTCCTGGAAGAGCCCGCCGTAGGTCTCCTGGCCGGTCAACGTGTTCCCGTGCCAGATGTGGGGTTCGTCGATCCCGTGCAGGACGAGATTAGCGAGCCCGATCGGGTAGATGGTGTTGTCCTTTTCCCGCCCGTAGAACGTGCGGCTCTTGAGCACCTCGAGCTGCTCCGGCGACTGGATCTTCGAATGGTCCGGCCCGGCCATGTGTTCGTACGCCTGGGCGAGGAAGCCGCCGGTCCCACAGCCCGGGTCGGAGACCGTCTCGCCGATCTTCGGATCGATCACCCGCACCATGGCGCGGATGACTTCCCGCGGCGTGAAGAACTGCCCGCCGTCGTTGCCCCGCTCGCCCATCTTGAGCAGCAAGCCCTCGTACACCTGGGAGAGCGTGAAGACGTGCGTCGGGTCCACCGTCTCGGCGCTGATCGTGTGCACGCGGTCCAGCACGTCGAGGAAGTTCCGGTCGGTGTCGATGCGCGTGCGCTCGATGCCCGACATGATCTCGCTGATCACCTTCTGGCGCGGCGTGGCCCCGGGCTTGTCGCGCAGTTCCCGGAGGTGGGGCAGCAGCTCCCCGTCCACGAACGCCTTGACGGCGCCGAGCGTCCCGTCCTGAAGGGCCTTGCGCTTCGGCCCGTCGGGCGCCGCCCAGTCCCGCCAGCGGTAGGGCGCCTCGAGCGACGGCGTGAAGTCGGCCCCCACCGCCCGCGCCTGCTCGGCCTCCTTCGCCTCGCGCTCGTCCAGGATGCGGAGGAAGAGGATCCAGGTCAGCTCGGGGACGTACTGGAGGGCGCCGGCGCAGTTCGAGCGCCGCATGATGTCGCAGATCGCCTTGACGGCGGAGTTGACGGACTGCTGCGTGCCCAGCGCCTTCCCGCCGTTCGGAACCGTCTTCACGCCGGCTCGGCGAACAGCTCCCGCAGGCCCTTGACCGCCGGCCGGCCCTCCTTCAAGAGCCACCGCGTGAAAAAGAGGACCTCGAGATTCTCAATCGCGCCCGTGCGCGGGCTCCGGCGGGCGATCACGTTGTACTCGAGCTGCTCGGTCTCCTGATCGGGGTACGGGGAGACCTTGTTGATGTAGAGGATGTCGCCCTCCTCGTCGTACTCGAACTTCAAGGGCGCTTCCATTCCAGCTCCCCTTTCGCCGGCCGGCCTGTCACCCAGGCGGTCACGATCCAGTGTCTCACGGGCGGGCTCGGCCTCGATACCGTCGCCACCACGACGTTCTTGCCGTCGAGCAGATCGTCGAACCAGCGGACGAACAGCCGAGTATTCGGATACTCCAGGTGCCGCCTGACTTCATCCGGATCGGCCAGGGCTTCGGCAACGCGATGACGATGCGCCGGGACAAGCTCAGGATGCCGCGCCGCGATGTGGTGCTCGCGCTCTTCCGTCCACTCGACCTCCGCGCCGAGATAAGGACACGGCAGGTGCATCAAATGCGGCCCATCGCCCGGTCGGCCCTCCTCGTGCCCTGCCCACCTTCACCGGCGCTAATTGGCGCAGCGCCTATTTTCGATTTCGCGGTATTTCGATAATAGTGAACACCGCCGTCGGTCGCCGCGCTCTCAAAGGTCGCCGTTGAACGCCCGGCGTAGCAATACGCCAGATATTGCGTCTATTTCTGTCAGCCGTGCCGCCAACGCGTGCCTCATGCGCTCCACCCGAACCTGCTGCGCGTGCAGCGTGTTGACTATGCGTTCTTGCTCGGATCGCTCGGGAGCCATAAGTGGAAACGCGGCCAAGACCCGTTGGTTGATGGTAGCGATCCCTGTTGTGCGCTTCCCATGGGCAAGGAAATAGGCCTTCCCGTATTGGGACCCAATCTGGGCAGAAACAAAGTCCGGCACGAACTGATTCATATCAAAGCGCACGCGAAAGATGTGATTTTGGTGTAGGCACTCCGGAAGCTCATCACGCCAGACCGTGCCGCGCCCCAGCTTGTCCAGATCACCACCTTCCGTAAGCAGGAGATCGCCCGACCGAAGGCGCAGCCTCCCGATTTCGGCTTCGGTTGCCTCTATCTTGTAAACGTCGGACAGATCCAGGTAGCCATCCTTCACATTCGCGACTCGGAGATATGGAACGCTGCGGGCGAGCGAGCCGCGTGGCTGCCGGCCCAAAGTGATGCCAGACACGATCTCCGAAGCGTCTCCGAGAGCGCGCCGCGGCCATCGTTGAGCTTCTCGACTCGTAAAGATTGCGCGGAGGTAGGCGGCGGGAAGGGCTTGCGCGGCGCGGAGTTGCATCGCGGCGCTGGCGCGCGCCCGCTCGATCGCCGCCATCTGCTTCTTGAGCGTCGCGGCGATACGCTTCTGTTCGGGGATATTGGGTAGCGGAATCTCAAGCTCAAGCAGTCTCTCGCGCTGGACGGCAGCCTGGCCCACCCAGCGATGACAGATATTCCTGAATAGTCCTGCCTGCCATCTCTCCAAGAGCCAAGCAGCAAGGAATTCGGGGGCCAGCTTCTCGCCGTCAGTACGAAGGCGGGTGAAATGATTGCTGAAGACTACGGGTTCGCCGAAGCCCTCGAAGAGCGCACTCTTGCCGACGAGCTCGACACTATTCGTGTTGTTGAACAGCACATCGCCGGGCTCCAGGCGGAATGCCTCTACATCTCCGGCACCCACAGGCACACGTGTCGGCAAGGACCAGTCCAGACGCCCCGAGGCCGTTACGTTGTTCATGCGGAGTTGGACGACACCGCTTGGGTCGCGTTTGCCGGACGCGAAGCCGGGCTGGGCCTGCCGGACCACATCGCTGAGTCGTGCCCGGCGCCAGCCTGAAGGCAACTCCTTTTCCACGGCTACCCTTACGTGGGCCACTACTTCAGCAGCCTCAGCTTGCGGTTCAGGGCGACGAGGTCGAACGCCTCGGGGTTGAACCCGAGCAGAGTCATCTTGAGCTGGTAGACGGGCAGCGTGTTCACTTGTCGTCAGCGTCGAGGCCTGCCCTCTCGATGAACTCGCCGAGAGTCGGCATTCGGCCGAATTGCCGGGGCAAAGATCAGACGACTTCCGCGACGCGCGCTTCGGCAGACGACTGCATGCCTCGAACCTTGATCCGGAACTCGTTCGGCGCCAGTCGTACGCCGGACTCGAACATCTTCCAGAAGCGCTTGGGCGCGGGCGGCAGTCCCTTGAACGGCGTCATGCGGTTCTGCACCGCCACGAGAATCTGCCCCGCGATGGCTCTCTGGATGGCGAAGGCGAGGTCGCGGGGTGTCTTCGCCTGCGTGGCGATGTCGAACTCGAGGCACTGGGCAGACCACGTCTTGCCCTCCTTGAAGAGGACGACGCGGAACGCTTGCCGCTTACTTCTCGCCACGGTACGACACCCTCACGCCGGTATGATACCTCACGATCTCATGCGGCGAAGAGCCGGCCCTTTGTCTCCTGAAGAACCTGCGCCGGCTCGCCCAGGCTCTTGAGCGCGGGCAGACCGCCGGCGCGCACGACCTCGGGCATCTGAAACACCTGGGGGCTCTCGAGGCTCTCGGTGCCGGCCCGGGCGAACTGGGCGGCCAGCGCCTTCAGGGTCGCCGCGGTCGGTGCGGGCAGGCCCGCCAGCCAGCCCGCGTGCTTGTAAGTGAACGCGTCGGCGCGGTCGGGCCGGGTGCGGGGCGCGAGCCCGTAACCCAGCTCACCGAGCACGTCGTAGAGATCGTAGTCGGCCATCTGCTCCAGCGTGCGGACGAGCAGGGCCGAGCGCCCGCCCTCGGGTAGCCGGCCGAGCAGCGTGCGCCGCGCGGCCGGCGCGATCCACTGCTGCCTGAACTCGTCGAGGGTGGGCGTCGTCTCGACGAGGCGCGCCGCCAGGCGCTGCTTGTACTCCTCGACCGTGACGGGCACGGCCCGGCCGTCCTCGGACGTCACGATGTAGCGGCCGGCGTCGGTGACGCGCACGTCGAAGCCCTCGACCTGGAGGGTCCGCTCCGGGGGCTCGGGCGGCTCCGGCGGCTCACCCTCCGGTCGCGGCCGGCGCGGCGGGCGGAACTTCGTCTTGAATTCCTCGCCGAACAGCCGGGTGGCGTCGGTGTAGTCGTAGACCCGGAACATCAGCTTCTCGCTCGCCGGGTCCAGGCGCGTGCCGCGGCCGATCATCTGGTAGAACGCGATGGGTGAGCGCACGTACTTGAAGAAGACGATGTTCCGCACGCACGGGACGTCCACGCCGGTCGTGAGCAGGTCCACCGTCGTCGCGACGAGGTGGTGGCGGGCCGCGCCGCGCAGGTCGGCGAGGTACTCGCCTCCACCGCCGGCGGCGGTGCATTTGAAGGCGTAGGGCTCGAGGCGTGCCCGCCCGTGCTCCGCGCACCACGCGGCGTAGAGGTTGTTCAGCGCGACGGCGACATCCTCGGCGTGCCGGTCGCGGGCGCAGAAGACGATGGTCTTCTGCTCGGGCCCGCCGGCCACGACGAGATGTTCGAACAGGTCGCGACACATCTCGCGCACGCGGTCGGGCAGCAGCAGGCGCTCCTCGAAGTCCGTCGCCTCGTAGCGGGCACGCGGCTCGGCGACCGTCAGCACCTCGCCGGTGAGCGCGTCCGTCACCTGCTTGCCGACGAGGTCCGCGGTCTCCACACCTGTCTCGCGCTCGGGCCGGGGCTTGTCGTCCAGGAAGATGTCGCGGCGCACGATCTCACAGGCCGCGAGATACCCGTCGTCGATCCC
>MGBU01000273.1 GCA_001790205.1 Candidatus Rokubacteria bacterium GWA2_73_35
CGTCGTCTCGGACGCCCAGGGCACGGTGCTGAAGGTCAACAAGGCCTACACGCGGATCTCCGGGCTGCGCGAGGAGGAGATCGTCGGCCAGAGCCTTCCGGCGCTCGTCAAGAAGGGCGTGCTCAAGCACACCGTCAGCATGGAGGTCATCAAGCGCCGGATCCCGATCACGATGATGCACTCGTACGCCACCGGAAGCACCGCCCTCGTGACGGGCACGCCCATCTTCGACGAGGACGGCCAGCTCGCCCTCGTCATCGTGAACGTCCGCGACATCACGCAGCTCAACAAACTCCGGGAGCGCCTGGGCGAGGATGCGGTCGCCGGCGACCCCAATACGTCGATCTTCCTGAGCCCCGAGTACGCCGACCTGCCGACCTTCAACCTCGTGATCCACAGCGACAAGATGCGCCGCTGCCTCTGGTCCGCGCTCAAGGCCGCCCGGTACGACTCCCCCGTGCTGATCCTCGGCGAGTCGGGCGTGGGCAAGGGGCGCTTCGCCCGGCTGATCCACGACGCCGGCCCCCAGCGCGACGGGCCGTTCGTGCACCTCAACTGCGGGGCGATCCCCGAGCCGCTCGTGGAATCGGAGCTGTTCGGCTACGAGCGCGGCGCCTTCACGGGCGCGCTCACGACCGGCAAGGCCGGCCAGTTCGAGCTGGCCCAGAACGGGACGATCTTCCTCGACGAGGTCGGCGAGCTGAGCCTGAACCTCCAGGTCAAGCTCCTGAACGTGATCGAGGAGAAGCGCGTCCAGCGTCTCGGCGGCCGCCACTCCGTCGCGATCAACGCGCGGCTCGTCGCGGCGACCAGCCGCGATCTCAAGACGATGGTCGCCGAGGGGAGGTTCCGCGAGGAGCTCTACTTCCGCCTGAACGTCGTCCCGCTCAGGATCCCGCCCCTGCGCGAGCGCGCCGAGGACGTCCCCGTGATGATCACGACGTTCCTCGAGTCGCTCGGTCGCAAGTACGGGGTGCGCAAGCGGCTGGCGCCCGAGGTCCTCCAGGCGCTCACCGACTACCACTACCCCGGCAACGTCCGGGAGCTCGAGAACATCCTCGAGCGCCTGGTGATCCTCTCCGACGGGGAGGTCATCCAGGTCGCCTACCTGAACCTGTGCGCCTTCGAGACGCCCCGGCGCGACGCGCCCGTCCCGCTCGGCGCGGTGGCCGGGCTCGGCGAGATGCTCGACCAGTTCGAGGCGCGGGTCCTGCGCGAGTCCCTGGACCAGTGCCGGACCATGCGGGAAACCGCGGCGAGGCTCGGCATCAGCATTCCGACGCTCTGGCGCAAGCTCCGCAAGCACCAGGTGCAGGTCGCCCGGGTGCGGCGGGGATAGCCCGGCGCGCGGTCGAGGGGCGCCCCGGCGACGCCGGGGCGCCCCGAACAGTGGGGGGCTTGGGGGGCGCCCGGAGCCCCCCATGACCTCACACCAGCGGGACCTCGAGAATCTCCTCCACCGGGAACTTCGTCATCACTTCCACGCCGCTCTTGGTGACCCGGACCATCTCCTCGATGCGCACGCCGTGCTTGCCGGGCCGGCCGTGCTGGGTCTCGATCGCGAACGTCATGTTCTCCTCGAGCGCGATGTCGGGCGGGTTGAGGGACACCTCGCGCCAGATGATCGGCGGCTCGTAGAGCGTCAGCCCGATGCCGTGCGCCCAGTTGCTGCCCGCCGTCTGGTCCTCGCTGATCACGTGGATGTCCTTCCACACCTCGGGTCCCGACGGCCACTTCTCGGCGATCTCCCGGGTCGTCACGCCGGCCCGGATGATGTTGATCGCGTCGTACAGCCAGTCCAGCGCCAGCCGGTAGTCGTCCTTGGCCTCCTGCGACGCCTTCCCGCAGCTGTACGTCCGGTACACGCACGTCTTGTAGCCCATGTACGAGGTGTTGTAGGTGTCCATGTACAGGACGTCGCCGGCACGGATGATGCGGTCGCTCTCGTCCCGGGGATTCGGCCAGGCGAACGGCCCCGACGTCACGAACACGCCCGAGTAGATGCGGGCGCCGAGGTCGTACGCGGTCTTGTGCGCGATCCCGCAGAGCTCGCTCTCCTTGACGCCCGGCCGGATCGCGCGGGCGACCGCGCCGAACATCGCGTCGGAGATGGTCGCGGCCGTGCGCAGGCACTCGATCTCGTCCCGGTTCTTGATCCTGCGGGCCTCGAGCATCGCCGCGGCGCCGTCCGGGCTCACCTTGATGCCGAGCCGCTGGAACTCGGCGACCAGGCCCGGGTCCCAGGTGTCCATCGCCAGGGTCTCCTTCTCGACCCCGGCCTCCTTGAGGTCGTCGGCGATCTGCTGGCAGAACTTCTTGAGCTGCTGCTCGTGGCCCGCGGGCCCCATCACGCGCCCGATCCAGCCGGCGCCCGTGATCGCCACCTTGACCTTGTCGAGCCACGGCGCCATCTGCCGGGCGTGGTACCCGATCTCGCCCTGCTCGTACAGGATGGGGCTGTCCTTGGTCGCGGGGAACAGCGCGTAGCGGAGCCCCGACGCCGGCGTCGTCCAGTACGCGTTCCAGGTCGAGGTCATGTAGCGCATGTTCCACTCGTTGACCGAGAGGATGGCACCCAGCTTCATCCGCTCCATCTGCTGCTTGACCCGGCGCATGCGGTAGCGCCGCATCCGGTCCATATTGATGCGCTCTTCCCAGTCCACGGACTGGGTGCCGAACGGCACGCGGCCCTCGTACTCCTCGAGCACGGGCCACTCGAACTTGAGGCTCGGATCCTCCACGGCTCTGTTGGGTCGTGTCATGCGGACCTCCTCCGGTTGATGGTGCTGTCTGGCACGGCTCGGCTTGTCACGCTCGGTCCACACACGGCGATGCCGATGCTCCCCGGGGTGCCGTGAGAGGCAATCGACGTGCCACGGCGCGGCATCGGCCGCGGGAACGGGATTCGGATTGCAGTCCGCAGGGTTCGCCGGGATCCGCCGGCTCCCGCGGCGCGGGAGGGCGGCCGGAGGATTTCAGGAGTGAAAGACGTCGAATGCGTTTGCAACCCCCCGGCCGTAGGCAATGCCCTGTTTCTACAGACGCCGCAGGCCTGGAACGATTTGTGCTGTTGCTGCGACGTCAGGGAGACGTATGCGAGACGACGTCCCGAGAGGTCCCGGGCAGCCAGTGGTCGTCGTGAGCACGCTCGACACCAAGGGACGCGAGACCGCGTACGTGGCCGCGCGGATCCGCGAGGAGGGCCTCGACGTGCTCGTCGTGGACGGGGGCGTGCTCGGCGAGCCCCGGGGCATCACCCCCGACATCGATCACGCGAGCGTCGCCCGGGCGGCGGGCACGACGCTCGAGGCCGTCCGGGCCTCCGGAACCCGCGGGGCCGCCGTCGAGGTCATGGCCCGGGGGCTCTCCCGCGTGCTGGCCGATCTCTACCGGCAGGGGCGCTGCGCGGGCGTCATCGCGCTCGGCGGCGCGGAGGGCGCCGTGATGGCAGCCCGCGCCGTGCAGGCCCTGCCGCTCGGGCTGCCGAAGCTCATCGTGACCCCTGTGGCCGCCGGCCAGCGGGTCTTCGACCCTTTCGTCGGGCTGCGCGACGTGCTGCTCCTGCACTCGGTGGTGGACATCCTGGGGCTGAACCCGGTGAGCCGGCCGATCTTCGACAACGCCGCCGGCGCCATCGCGGGGATGGTGCGGGCGCGCGCGGCGCGGCGGCCCGCGGCCGGCCAGGACCGTCTCGTCGGCCTGACGATGCTGGGCAACACCACGCCGGCGGTGACGCGGATCGCCGACGGGCTCGAGGCGGCGGGCTTCGTCCCCGTGGTCTTCCACTCCAACGGGGTGGGCGGGCAGTGCCTGGAGGAGATGATCGCCGACGGCACGTTCGTCGGCGTCATCGACTTCACGACCGACGAGCTGACCGACCAGCTCGTCGGCGGCTATCACGCCGCCGGCCCGCACCGCCTGGAGGCCGCGGCGCGCCACGGCGTGCCCCAGGTCGTCGTCCCCGGGTGCGTCGACTTCTTCGTCACGGGACCGCGGGAGTCCGTGCCGGAGCGCTGGCGCGGCCGGCCCCAGTACCATCACAACCCCGCCCTCACCCTGGTGCGCGCGAGCCGCGACGAGATGGTCGAGGTCGCGCGCCTCATGGCGGGCAAGCTGAACGCCTGCCGGGGTCCGGTCGTCGTCGCGGTCCCGCTCCAGGGGCTGTCGATTCCGAACACGCCGGGAGGCGTCTTCCACGACCCGGAGGCCGACGCCGCGTTCCGGGTGGCGCTGCGGGACCACCTGCGCCGCGACATCCCGGTCGTCGAGGTCGCCGCCCACATCAACGCCCCCGTGTTCGCGGAGACGGTGCTCGCCCTCTTCCAGGGGCTGATGCAGGAGGACCCGGATCGGAGTCCGAACGGAGCCGTGTCGTGAACGCTCGAATCCGCGCGCGCTGAAGGAGATCCGCCCATGCCCAAGTTCGACTTTCCGTCGTACTGCCTCGGCGACCTCTCGTGGGTCGACATCCAGGAATACCTGCGGGAGAAGGACACCGTGCTCGTCCCCGTGGCGAGCCTCGAGCAGCACGGCCGCCACCTGCCGCTCAGCACGGACACGATCACCGCGCTCGAGGTGTCGCGGCGCGCGGCGGAGCAGGCGGAGGTGCTCTACACGCCGGTCATGTGGGCCGGCTACTCACCCCAGCACCTCGGCCACGTCGGCGAGGGGCTCGGCACGATCACGCTGCGGGCCAGCACGTTCCAGGCGGTCTGCCACGACATCGCCCGAAGTCTCATCCACCACGGCTTCAACCGGCTGATCTTCGTGGCCGGCCACGGGTCGAACGTCAAGGTGATCGACCCCGTGCTGCGGAAGCTCAAGTACGAGACGGGCGCGTTCGTCGGCTACTACAAGGCCTACGCCGAGCGGTACATGGGGTTCCTCAAGGGGCTCCTCGAGAACCCGGAGGCCGAGACGCCGGGCTGGCACGGCAGCGAGCTGGAGACGTCCCAGGTCCTCGCCCACGACGCGCGCCTGGTGCGGATGGACCGCGCGATCCGCGAGCGCACCCGGACGCCCGAGTGGCTGCCCGGCGCGTTCGTCAAGCAGGACGGCGCGCCGGACGTCGAGTTCCAGGGCTACCAGTACTTCGTCTTCCCGATGGACCACCGAGAGTTCTCCCCGAGCGGCTGCATCGGCAACCCGTTCACGGCGACCCGGGAGAAGGGCGACGAGGCGCTCCGGCGCTTCGCCCGGCATCTGGCGGAGGCGCTCGCGGAGTTCGCGCGGGTGCCGGTCAAGGTCTTCAACCGGGAGTTCGTCGACCGGGCCCTCTGACGGAACGTGCGCTACGACAGGGCGATCTATCGGCCGCTCGGCGATCTGTATCTGACTGTCGAGTTCGGGGACGAGCTGAACCTGTCCCTGAACTTCCGCGTGATCGCGCTCGATCTCGCGCTCCGGGCGTGTCCCATCCCGGGCGTGACGGAGACGATTCTCACCAATCGGTCCCTCGGCGTCGTCTTCGATCCGTTCACCATCACCCACGAGCGGCTCGTGGCGAGGATCGAGGAGATCGAAGCCGCCACGGGCGCGATCACCGAGCTGCCGTCGCGGCGGGTCACCATCCCGGTCTGGTACGGCGACCCCTGGTCCCGCGAGTGCGCCGCGGCCCACGGCGCCCCGCACAACCTGGACTATCTGGCCGAGTTGAACCGGATGACGGTCGACCAGGTGATCCGGACCCACTCGGGCACCGAGCACTGGGTGTCGGCCGTCGGCTTCACCCCGGCGTGCTACCAGGCGATGCCGCTGGATCCCGCGAAGGCGCTCACGGCGCCGAAGTACCTGCGGCCCAGGAAGTGGACGCCCGAGCGCATCGTCTGCATCGCCGGCCAGTTGACGTCCTTCTACCCCGTGGCTAGCCCGGGAGGCTACCAGCTCCTCGGTCGAACACCGCTCGAGCTGTATGATCCGACCCAGCGCAATCCGGCGTTCCGCGACGGCCCGGTGCTCCCCCGGGTCGGCGACCGGCACACTTACGTGCCGATCGACGAGGCGAGGTACTGGGAAATCCGCCGGCAAGTCGAGACCGGAACGTACCAGTACGAGATCCGCGAGGAGACCTTCCGGGTGCCCACGGAGCGCGACGGGCCGTGACGTTCGAGGTGCTCGACGGCGGGCTGCACACGACGATCCAGGACCTCGGACGTCCGGGTTACCTGGCGACGGGGATGCCGCCCTCCGGGCCCGCGGATCGCTTCGCGCTGGGCCTCGCGAACCTGCTGGTCGGCAACGATCCTGGCGAGCGTTACCTCGTCGGCCGACGGCCCGGCGACGCGGGACTCGAGGCGCTGCTCTTCGGCCTCAAGCTCCGGGTGCTCGCCGAGACGGTGATCGCGGTCACCGGCGCCGATCAGGCACCCACCCTCAACGGCGAGCCCGTGCCGATGTGGCGGGCCGTGCGGGTCGCGCGCGGAGACGTCATCGCGCTCCAGCGGACGCGGAGCGGGGCGCGCACGTACCTCGCGGCATCCGGAGGCATCGACGTGCCGTGCTTCTCCGGCAGCCGGGCCACGAACGTCCGCGCCTTCGTGGGGGGCCTCGACGGGCGGGCCCTGCGCCGGGGCGACACGCTGCGCACGCGTCCCGCCGGACGACCGCTCGCGGATCTCGCGCGACGCCGCCTCCGCCCGGAGCTGGTCCCGAGCTATGGCCCGCGCTGGCGCGTGCGCGTCGTGCTCGGCCCGCAGGACGATCTCTTCCTCGAGGAGAGCATCCGCACGTTCCTCGAGCACGACTGGACGCTCTCGCCGATCTCGGATCGGATGGGCTGCCGATACGTCGGGCCGGCGCTCGCCTTCCGGCCGCGCCCCGAGTACCTGGTCGAGCAGGCCGGCGCCGACCCGTCCAACATCGTCGACGACACGATCCCCGTCGGCGGCATCCAGGTGCCCGGGGGTCTCGAGCCCATCGTGCTCCACGTCGACGGCCCCAGCCTCGGCGGATATGCGAAGATCGCCACGGTGATCAGCGCCGACCTTGGGAAGGTCGGTCAGACCCGGCCCGGGGAAGTCACGAACTTCCACGCGGTTTCGACCGGAGAGGCGGTCGCGGCGCTCCGCGAGCTCGAAGGGGCGATCTCCGAGGGGAGCATCGTCGCGGCCTGAGCGCGACGTGCGCACACGGGAGAAGGGATGGCCGGTCAGATCAACATCAACTCGGACATGGGCGAGAGCTTCGGCCGCTGGCGGCTCGGCAGCGACGCCGAGCTCATGCGCTTCGTGCCGACCATCAACGTCGCCTGCGGCTTCCACGCCGGCGATCCCCACGTCATGCGACGGACCGTGGAGCTGGCGGTCGAGGCCGGCGTGCCGGAGATCGGCGGTCATCCCTCCCTGCCGGACGTCCTCGGCTTCGGTCGCCGCCGGATGCTCATCGAGGCCGACGAGCTCCGGGACCTCCTGATGTATCAGGTCGGAGCGCTCCAGGCCTTCGCGCGCGCCGCCGGCAGGACGCTCAGCCACCTCAAGCCGCACGGCGCCCTGTACGCCATGTGCGGTGAGCGCGAGGACCTGGCCCTCGCCCTCCTCGAGACGGCTCGGGCGCTCGACCCCGCGCTGACGGTGATCGCCGGCGGACCGGCGATGGCGGCCGCCGCGGCGGCGACGGGGGTCCGCGCGGTGCCCGAGGGCTACGTCGACCTTGCATACCGACCCGACGGGTTCCCCGTCCTCGAGCGCGCCAAGCGCGCGTGGGACCCGCGCGAGGTGGCGGACCGGGCGGTCCGGATCGTTCGCGAGCGCCGACTGCCGGCGATCGACGGCACCACGGTCGCCATCGACGTGCCGACGGTCTGCATCCACGGTGACGTGCCGAACGCGGTCGACGTGGCCCGGTGCGTGCGCGAGCGCTTGGCCGCCGAGAGCATCGAGGTCGTTCCGCTGGCGAGAGCCGCCGCGCCCGCCGCCCCCACCCCGCGACAGAGGAGCTGAACGATGGAGATTCGACTCGACGGCCGCACCGCGCTCGTGACGGGGGCCTCGTCCGGCATCGGGCGCGCGGCGGCGCTGGCGCTCGCCGAGGCCGGCGCCGACCTCTGCGTCCAGGGCCTCGCCCACATGGCCGCCGCCGAGGAGCTCGCCGACCGGGTCATCAGGCTCGGCCGGAAGGCCGTGGCCGTCCGGGCCGACGTGACGCGCGCGGAGGACGTCGACCGGCTGGTGACCACGGCGGTCAGGGAGTTCGGCGCCGTCGATATCGCCTTCAACAACGCGGGCATGATGCAGCTCGCCAGCCTCGAGGAGACGACCGACGACCTGTGGCGCCGGCACCTCGAGACGAACGTGACCAGCGCCTTCCTGTGCGCCCGTCGGACCGTGCCCGAGATGAAGAAGCGCGGCAAGGGCAAAGTCATCAACAACGGATCGATCTTCGGCGCGTACGGAGTCCCCGGCGCCGTCGCCTACTGCGTGACGAAAATGGCGATCCACGGCCTGACGCGCGCGCTGGCCATCGAGCTGGCTCCTCACCGGATCAACGTCAACGCCGTCGCGCCCGGAAACGTCGTCACCCCCCTCAACGACCCGCTCTACGATGCCATGGCGGTGAAGGCGGGACAGCCGGGCGATCGGGAGAGCGGCAAGCGCGAGCTGGCCAGGTCCTACCCGTGGGGCCGACTCGGTCAGGTGGGCGACATCGCACCGGCGGTGGTCTACCTCGCGTCCGACGCCGCGGACTTCGTCACGGGCCAGATCTTCTTCGTCGATGGCGGCTACTCGGTCTGGTAGCCGTCAGTAGCTCCTCGGCAGACCGAGCACGTGCTCGGCGAGGTAGTTGAGGACCATCTGCTGCGAGACCGGCGCGATCTTGTAGAGCCGGATCTCGCGCCAGAGCCGCTCGACGTGGAACTCCTTCGCGTAGCCGTAGCCGCCGTGGGTCTGGAGCGCCGCGTCGCACGCCTCGAAGCCCGCTTCCGCCGCGAGGAGCTTCGCCGTGTTGGCCTCGGCGCCGCACGGCCGGCCGTGGTCGAAGAGCCAGGCGGCCTTGAGACACATCGCCTCGGCCGCTTCGAGCTTGGCCCACGCGAGCGCCAGCGGATGGGCGATCGCCTGGTTCTGGCCGATCGGCCGGTCGAACACCACGCGCTCCTTCGCGTACCGGACCGCCAGCTCGAGGGCGGCCCGCCCGATGCCGACCGCCTCGATGCCGGTGAAGATGCGCTCCGGGTTCAGCGAGTCGAGCAGGTGGTGGAAGCCGCGGTCGACCTCGCCCACGACGTTCTCGGCCGGGACCTCGAGGCCGTCGATGAAGATCTCGTTCGAGTCCACCGCGGCGCGGCCGAGCTTCTCGATCTCGCGCACGGTGATCCGCGCGCGGTCGAACTCCGCGAAGAAGAGCGTCAGGCCGGCGAACGGCTTCGCCGGGTCCCGCGGCGCCGTGCGCGCGAGCAGCATGATGTGAGTCGCGTGCTGGGCGTTCGTGTTCCACACCTTGCGGCCGTCGACGACGAAGCGGTCGCCCGTGCGCACGGCCCGCGTCTGGATGCGGGAGGTGTCGGTGCCCGCGTTCGGCTCGGTGACGCCGAACGACATCACGATCTCGCCGCTCGCGATCCGCGGCAGGTACGCCCGCTTGAGCGGCTCCGCGCCGTGCTTGATCAGCGGCATCGGCGTGAACAGGTAGAAGTGGATGGGTGAGGCGCCGGAGGTGCCCGCGCCGGCCGCGCAGATCTCGTGGAGCATCAGCGCGCCCTCGGTGACGCCGAGGCCCGAGCCGCCGTACGCCTCGGGCACGATCATGCCGAGCCAGCCGGCGTCGGCGAACCGCTTCACCCAGTCCAGCGGGTACTCGGCCTTCCGGTCCTTCTCCAGCCAGTAGTCGAGCGAGAACGAGCGCGCGAGCGCCGTGACCTCCTTCCGGATCAGCTCCTGCTGCTCGGTGAGCGCGAAGTCCACCCTACTTCCTCCCCGTGCCGGCCCGCCGCGCGCGCTGCGCGCGCTCCCGGGCCAGGTCCGCCTCGACGGCGGCGAGCCGTTCCTCGACCGCCTTCACCTTCTCCCCCGCCTGGCGCGCCTCCGTCTGGGCGGCCTCGAGCTGGCGCTGCACCGCCTGCGTGGCGGCGCGCGCCTCGGCGAGCTGCTTCCCGAGCTGCTGGGTGCCGGTGCCCCACCAGAGATAGCCGACGAGCAGGCCGACCAGGAGCGCGACAACGGCGGCGATCGTCCCGGGTCTGTTCACGCGCGGACCTCCTTTCGCGTTCGTCGCGCCCCATCATGCGCGCCGGCGCCGGCGCGGACAAGAGGCGCCTTGCCCACCGGCCGGGGGGTGCTAGAATCGCGGGCCATGGCGGTCCAGGCGCTGCACGCCCTGCAGAACGGCTTCATGGGCTTCGAGCGCGCGGGGCTCTTCTACGGCGAGTTCTCGAGCGAGCGCGTCCAGATCCCGATCCCCTGCTGGCTCGTCCGCGCCTCCGACGCGGTCCTCCTCTTCGACACGGGCCTCTCGCCGCGCGCCGTCCCGGGCCTCCTGCGCAACGACCCGCTGGCGCGCTTCACCGAGGAGGACCTCCTCGTCCACCGGCTGGAGGCGCTCGGCCTCGAGCCCAACGACGTAGACCTCGTCGTGCTCTCGCACCTGCACTACGACCACGCGGGCGGGGCGCAGCTCTTCCCGACCTCGGAGCTCTGCGTCCAGAAGGACGAGTACGCGGCGGCGCAGTACCCCACGTCGATCCTCGAGGGCTTCTACTACCGGAAGAACTTCGAGCTGCCCGGCTATCGCTGGCGCCTGCTCGACGGCGACACCGAGCTGCTGCCGGGCGTCACGGCCCTGCGCACCGACGGCCACACGCCGGGCCACCAGTCGCTGCTCGTCGAGCTGCCGGAGACCGGCCCGGTGATCCTCGCCGCCGACTCGTGCTACTGGCGGGAGCACGTCGACAAGGAGCGCGTGCCCGGGGTCGTCTGGAACCCGACGCAGGCGCTCCACTCGATCAAGAAGCTGAAGACGATCGCGCGACTGACCGGCGGCACGATCTTCCCCGGTCACGACCCGAGCTTCTGGGAAACCGTCAGGCAGTCTCCGGACGGGTACCGCTAGAACAGGAGGCCCCCCCATGACCGCACGAGCGCTCTCGATCGCAATCCTGGCCACCGCCGTCGCCCTGGGCCTCGCCGCTCCGGCGGCGGCGCAGACCCGCGAGCTGGTCCTGGGCAACGTCAACCCGCCCAAGCACGGCACGAGCCAGGCCTCGCAACAGTTCGCCGACAAGGTGGCGGAGCTGACCGGCGGGAAGGTCAAGATCGTCCACCACCACTCCGGCGCCCTCGGCGGCGAGCGCGAGGTGGCCCAGCAGATCCAGCTCGGGGCCGTGGACTTCGGGCCGATCACCACGGCGCCGCTGTCGACGCTGGTGCCGGAGATGTCGGTCTTCCAGCTCCCGTACATCTTCCGCGACTACCAGCACGTCTACGCCGCGCTCGACGGGAGCGACTTCATCCGCAAATACTACGAGCCGGTGCTCGACCGGAAGGGCTTCAAGCTCATCGGCTTCATCGCGGCCGGCTACCGCGGCATCTACGGCCACTACCCGATCAACGGGATCGCCGACGTCCGGGGCAAGAAGATCCGCGTCCAGGAGGACAAGATCCTCGTCGCGACCTTCAAGGCGCTCGGGATGATCTCGACGCCGATCGCCTTCCCCGAGGTGGCGACGGCGCTCCAGACGAAGGTGATCGACTTCGCCGAGGGCGGGATCAACACCTTCTATCACAACAAGTTCTACGACATCGTGAAGAACGTCGCCGACGTGCGCCACACCCACCAGGCGATCGCGCTGATCATGTCGAAGGCGTCGTGGGGGAAGCAGGACGCGGCCACCCGCAAGGCGATCATGGACGCCTGGGAGCACGCGCGGCAGTTCAACCGGAAGTTCATCCTCGACGAGGACCGGGGGATCCAGGAGCAGGTCCGCGCCAAGGGCGTCGCCATCACCAAGCCCGACGCCACGCCCTTCCGCGCGGCGACGACGAACGTGTACGAGGACTTCTACGCGACGCCGGCGGGCAAGGACGCCCGCAAGGTCGTCGACTATATCCTGAGCCTCAAGTAGGCGTGCCGGGCCCGGACCGGCCGTTCGGCGCCTGGGGCGCGCGGCTCTACGACGGCCTCGGCCTGCTCGGCGGGGCCGTCCTCGCCGCGATGGCCCTGGCCGTGTTCCTGCAAGTCCTGCTGCGCTACGTCTTCACCTACGCGCTCGACGGCCTCGACGAGGTGCCGCGCTACCTGTTCGTCTGGCTCGTCATGCTCGGCGGCGCCGCCGCGATGCACCGCGGCGAGCACACCGCGCTCGCCTACTTCCAGGAGCGCCTGCCGCCCCGCGGCCGGGCGCTCGCCGTCACCCTGGTCAACGGCGTGGGGATGCTCCTCTTCCTCTCGCTGATCCGCACGAGCTTCGTCCTCGTCCCGAACTCCAACCTCCAGTCGAGCGCCGGCCTCGGCCTGTCCCTCGGGTACGTGTACGTCGCGGTGCCGGTGGGCGCCGCGCTGATCCTCCTGCCGATGGCCTGGCGCCTCGTCGTCGCGCTCCGCGAGCTATGGCCGAGACCCTCCTGATCGTGTTCGTCGTCCTCGTCGTGCTGGGGATGCCGGTCGCGATCGCGCTCGGCGTCGGCACGCTCGCCGCCGCGACGCTCTACCCGGCGCTCAACCCGATCATCATCCCGTCGCGCTTCGTGGGCCTGCTCTCGGACTCCTTCCTCCTCCTCTCGGCGCCGCTCTTCATCCTCGCGGGCAACATCGCGGCGCGCGGCGGGGTGGCGCGCGCCATCATCGACCTCGCGACCGTGCTCGTGGGCCGCTTCCGGGGCGGGCTGGCCTACGTGAACATCCTCGACTCGATGATCTTCGGCGGCATCTCGGGCTCCGCGGTGGCGGACGTCTCCGCGCTCGGCACGTTCCTGATCCCGCAGATGGTCCGCAAGGGCTACGACCGCGACTTCGCCACGGTGCTGACGATCTGCACCGCGGTCCTCGCGCCGGTCGTCCCGCCGTCGATCGTCGCGGTGATCTACGCGTGGATGGCCGACGAGTCGGTGGCCGCGATCTTCGCCGGCGGCTACCTGCCGGGACTGCTCATCGCGATCGGCATGGCGGTGCCGACCTTCGTCATCGCGAAGAAGCGGAACTACCCCAGGGAGCCGCGCCCGACGCTCGCGACGTTCGCCCGGGCCACGCGCAACGCGCTGCCCGGTCTCATGATCCCGATCATCATCATGGGCGGCATCCTCGCCGGCTGGTTCACGCCGACCGAGGCCGCCGCGGTCGCGGTCGTCTACGCGCTCGCCGTGCCGCCGCTCTTCTACCCGGAGTTCTCCTGGCGGGAGGTGCCGGCGATCTTCGCCGACTCCGCGCGGCTCTCGGGCGTCATCGGCCTCATCATCGGCCTGGTCGGCGCGTTCGGCTGGGTGCTCACCTACTCCAAGTTCCCGCTCCGCGTCGCCGAGTTCATCGGCACGTTCGCGCCGACGTGGTGGCTCTTCATGATCTTCGTGATCGTGCTCTACGTCTTCCTCGGAACCTTCCTCACCCCGTCGGAGATCATCCTCGTGACGGTCCCGGTGCTGCTGCCCGGCGCGCAGGCGCTCGGCATCAACCCGATCCACTTCGGCATGGTCTGCGTGATCGCCTCGGCGGTCGGCCACGTGACGCCGCCCGTCGGCCTCGTCCTCTTCGTCGGCATGGCGATCAGCGGGATGCCGATGGAAAAGCTCGTCAAGCCGCTGCTGCCCTTCCTCGCCGCGATCCTCGTCGTCCTGCTGCTGGTGGCGTTCGTGCCCGCGACGGTGCTCCTGATCCCACGCCTGCTCGGCTTCGTCCAGTAGCCGCGCGGACGGCGGCTCGCGGCCCCGCCGCCGGGCGCGCGGCGGCCATCACCACGACGTCGAGAACGGCGCGCGGGCTCACCCGCACTATTCGCGAACGGCGATGGCGCGACCGGGCGGGTGGCGCAGGGTGCGGTCCCCGCGGGGCCGTGCGCTGTGGGACCCCTTCGTCCCGTCCGCCGCGCGCAGCGCGGCGTTCGGGCGAATGGGTGACGGCGCCGGCCCGCGGGGGCCGCACCCTGCGACAGGCCCTGCCCGCCTCGCGCGATGACCGTTCGCGAAGAGCGCGGGCTAGCGGGCGAGGTCCTCGAGCTCCGGGATCACCCAGCGCGGCCGGGCGCCGCCCGCGACGCGCTGGATGTTGTCGAAGGCGTTGCGGAAGGCGCGCGGCCAGTTCTCCCACGTCGGCCCCGCCATGTGGGGCGTGAGCGTGACGCCCGGCAGGCCGAGGAGCGGGTGGCCCGCCGGCGGCGGCTCGTCGCACAGCACGTCGAGGCCGGCGCCCGCGAGCTGGCCCCCACGGAGCGCCTTCTCGAGCGCCCGCTCGTCCACGACCGGGCCGCGGCAGGTGTTGACGAAGATCGCGCCCGGCTTCATCAGCGCGAACTCCCCCGTGGACATCATGTGCCGCGTCAGGTCCGTGAGCGGCACGTGCAGGCTCACGACGTCCGACGTCCTCAAGAGCTCGCCGAAGAGGACGAAGCGCACCCCGAGGGCGTCCTCCTGGTCTTCGGTGAGCCGCACGAGGTCGTGGTACTGGACGCGCATGTCGAAGGCCTGCGCCCGGCGCGCCACCTTCTTGCCGATGTTGCCGAGCCCGACGATGCCGAGCGTCTTGGCCGCGAGCTCGTAGAGCCGCGTCTCCGAGAAGTCGCCGACGCGCCACTTGCCGGCGACGACGTTGTTGTGCTGCCACGCGAGCTTCTTCGCGACGGCCAGCATCAGCATCAGCGTGTGCTCGGCGACGGAGATCGAGTTCGCGCCGCCGTTGTTCGCGACCGGCACGCGCGCCCGCCGCGCGGCCGCGATGTCGACGCGGTCGTAGCCGGCGCTGATGAGCTGCACCAGCTTGAGCCGCGGCGCCGCGCGGTAGAACTCGGGGCCGAGGGTCAGCCGCGCGAAGCCCACGAAGTACTCGGCGTCGGCCATCGCGGGCTGGAGCTCGGCGGCCTCCTGAGCCACCACGTGGAGCTCGTAGCCGGGGGGCAGCAGGCTCCGGGCGGTGTCCACGAGCGCGTCGGGGAAGCGGGGCGAGAGCACGATCTTGGTCGGCACGGGCATCTCCTTTTCCGGCTCGCGTTCAGAGGTCGACGGTCTGACCGTCCTCGGCCGCCTCGACGCCGAGATCCGGCAGGCGCGCCAGCACGTCCTCGCCCATGTGGGTGAGCACGAGGCGGGCGCACGCGAGCGCGGCCCGGTGGGCCATCAGCGTCGTGAAGTCCAGATGATACTTGATCGGCCGGTCGAAGAAGAGGGCCTCGGCGACGAAGAGGTCGGCGCCCCGGGCGGCGTCGAGGAGCGCGTCGGTCCACTCGGTGTCGCCGGAGTAGGTCAGGACCTTGCCCTCGCACGCGATCCGGAGCGCGAACGGCGGCGCGCCGCTGGCGTGCACGACCTCGTACGGGGTGACCGTGCACGCGCGAAGATCCCGCGGCGTCCGCTCGATCCACTCGACGAAGCGCGTGTCGAACCGCCGCGCGACGCGCGAGGCGCCCGGGAAGAGCACCTCCAGCGCGTCGTGCACGCGCGCCTCGACGCCGGGCGGCCCCGCCACCGTGAGCGGCCGGGTGCGCCGCTTGAACTGGGCGTCGAGGATCAGGAACGGGACGCCCGCGAAGTGGTCGCCGTGCAGGTGGGTGAGGAGCACGGTGTCCACGCCCTGTGGGTCCACGCCGAACCGCCGCATCGCGACCAGCGAGGAGGCGCCGCAGTCCACGAGGAAGCGCCCACCCGCGGCCTCGACGTGGATGCACGTCTGGAACCGCCCGCCGCTGCCGAACGCGTCGCCGGTGCCGAGGAACCGGACTCTCACCCTGACCTCCCGCGCGGCCCTATGATATCGTGCCTGCCATGAGCGCCACCGCCCGTCTCGCCGAGTTCGTCGTGAAGACGTCGTTCGAGGACTGCCCGCCCGAGGCGATCGCCCGGGTGCGGCGCGCCGCGCTCGACACGCTCGGCGTCACGCTCGCGGGCGTCGGCGAGCCCGCCGCGTGCCTCGTGCGCCGGGTCGCGCGGGCCGAGGGCGGCGCGCGGCTGGCGACGGTCATCGGCACGCGGCTCGTCACGGCGCCCGGCTGGGCGGCCCTCGCGAACGGCACCGCCGGGCACGCGCACGACTTCGA
>MGBU01000274.1 GCA_001790205.1 Candidatus Rokubacteria bacterium GWA2_73_35
GCCCGGCTCGCGTACTTCAAGGCGCCGGGCTTCATCCTGTTCGTCGAGTCGCTCCCGACGACGGGGACGCAAAAGGTCCAGAAGGCCCAGATCTTCCCGAAGGGCGAGGACCCCCGCGCGCGCCCCGGCGTCCTGGACCTCCGCGACCGGAAGCGGCGGCGCTAGCCGCGCTCCCAGACGACGCGGCCGCCGACGAGCGTGAGGTCGGCGGTGATCCCGGGGAGGCGCTCGAGGGCGCACGCGAGCGGGTCCTCGGAGAGCACGGCCAGGTCGGCGAGCTTGCCCGGCTCGAGCGAGCCCCGCCGGTCCTCCTCGCCGAGGAGGTACGCGCCCTCGTTCGTGCACGCGCGGAGCGCCTCCTCCCGGGTGAGCGCCTGCGCGGGCGCGATCGCGCGGCCCGAGTAGCGGTCCAGGCGCGCCACGCAGTGCCACACGGGGTGGAAGAGCGAGACCGGCACGTTGTCGGTGGCGAGCGCCACGTGCACGCCCGCCTCGCGGAGCTTCCGGAGCGGCACGATCGTGTCCTCGTGGGCGGCGCCCACGCGCCGGGCGAGGAGCTCGCCCTCCTTGGCGAGGTGGCGGTTGGTGTGAGTCGAGCAGACCAGGCCGAGGTCGCGGACGCGCTTGATCTCGTCGTCGGTCAGCACGCCGAGGTGGCCGAGCACCCAGCGCCGGTCGCGGATCGGCGCCTCGCGGTCGACCTCCTCGTAGAGGGGCAGGAGGTCCGCGGTGAAGCTGGCGACGCGCAGGTCGCTGCGCGCCGCCTCGAGCAGCACCTCGCGCAGGCGCGCGCGCGGCAGCGCCGAGTCGAAGTTGAAGCCCGCCCAGCCGGTGTAGGGCCGGGCGCGGGCCCGCACGACGTTGTCGGGCGTCGGGCCCGCCTCCGCGTAGAGTCCCGCCACGCGCAGGACGTCGTCGCCCGTGCCGCGGCCGGCGGCGCGGCCGCGCCAGAGGTCGAGCTGCGCCCGGACCGAGGCGGGATCGCCCGCGCCCCAGGCCGGGCTCACGACCAGGTGGGGCCGCACCGTCAGCCCGCCCCGGCGCGCGACGGTCTCGTAGGCGGCCATCACCTCGACCGCGATCCCGTGGCCTTCATAGGTGCTCGTCGTGCCGCACGCGTTGTAGGCGCGCATCGCCGCGGGGAGGGCGCGGACGCGGTCCTCGAGCGTGAAGCGCGGCGCCGCCGCCATGAGCGTCAGCTCGACGAGCGGCATGTACGTCCACTCGACGAGGATCCCGTTGGGCTCGCCGCTTGCCCAGTCCCGGTCGATCTGGACGCCGCCCCACGGCGGGAGCGTCTCGCGCGTGATGCCGGCCCGGCGCAGGGCCTCGCTGTTGGCGATCGAGACGAGCGGCAGCGTGTGGCGCCAGTAGCCCCAGATCGCGCGGATGTAGACCGGATGCCGGGGCGCGACGCGGTCGAGCTCCCAGCGCGTCGGGAAGCGGTTCTCCCTCAGGACGGCCGGGACGTCGAAGTAGTACGGCGGGTCGCCGAGCGGCATCGTGACGATCCACTGGCCCGGCTCGGCGGCGCGCACGAGCGCCTCGATCGTCTGGAGGACGTCGTCGATCGAGCGGGCGCCGGCGAGCGAGGGGCAGAGCGTCTTGAGCCCCTCGCGGTCCAGGTGGGCATGGGCGTCGATCAGCCCCGGCACGGCCGTGCGACCCGCGAGGTCCACGCGCCGCGTCCCGGGACCGGCGAGGGCGAGCATCTCGGCGCTCGTCCCCAGGGCGAAGACGCGCTCGCCGGCGACGGCGAGCGCCTCGGCCACCCGCGCGGAGCGGTCGAGCGTCAGGATCCTGCCGCCGTAGAAGACGAGGTCGGCCGCCGGCGTGTCCGGCATCGGGCAAGGCTATCACGCCGGTGGAATCTTCGAATCGGGGTGCCCCGAGGGGCTCCGGACGCGCTGCGTGTTCCTCACCGAGCGCGGCAGCGGCGTCCGCCCCGACCGGCCGCTCGCCTGCCGTTTCTATCCGCTCGGCCGACGCATCGACGTCGGAGGGGCCGGCGTCGCCCTGGCTCGACGGGCTGGCGGCGGGCCGGCCCGCGGCGATGAGTCTCAGCCGGCGTCCAGGCGGTGGGCGACGCAGTGGACCGAGGCGACGGGCGAGCCGTCCTCGGTCGCGACCGTGATGTCGTAGAAGCCGGCGCGGCGCCCCTGCTTCCGCTCGCGCCCCTCGGCGACGAGCGTCGTCTCGGGGCGCACGGCGGCCAGGAAGCTGATCGTCGCGCTGAGCGCCACCGCGGCTCCGCCGTGCGCGTTGCACGCGGCGCCGAACGCGACGTCGGCGAGCGAGAAGATGACACCGCCGTGCGGGTAGCCCTGGAAGTTGACCATGTGGGGCTCGAGCCTGAGGCTCACGCGGCAGTAGCCGCGGCGCAGGTCGAGGAAGCGGATGCCGAGCGCGCGCGCCCAGGGGTCGTCCTCGATGCGGCGCCGGAGCTCCGCGGGGATCTGGGCGTGGTCGGGCGTGCTCACGGGCCCCAATGCTATCATCGAGGCGTCGTGCTGAGGGCGTGGCCGCTCGTCTCCAGGCTGGAGGGCCGGGCGACCGTCGCGCGGCCGGCGCTGGCCTCGCCCTAGGAGATCGCCATGGGACGCGTCGCGCTCATCGTGCTCGTCGTGCTGGCCCCGCTCGTGTCGGGCGGCGCCGCCGACGCGACGACCTACCGCTGGGTCGACGCCAACGGCGTCGTCAACTACTCGGACACGCCGCCGCAGGTCCAGGGCGTCACGGGCGACCGGGACGCGCTCATCGAGGAGGCGCTCGAGCTCACGGGGATCACGAAGCAGCTCGCGGGCCTGGCCGCGCAGGTCACTCAGAACACGAACCTCGGCAAGTCGCCGCTCGACGCGAAGGAGCGCGCGGCCCTGCTCCAGGCCCTCGCCGCCGCCTTCGGCGCGGAGCCGATCCTCGCCACCGTGCGGGGCGTGCTGCGGAAGGACTACGATCCGCAGCTCATGGGCGTGTTCGTCGCGCAGCTCCGGACGCCCACGCTGCGGCGGCTCACCGCGATGGAGGTCGAGGCCGACACGCCGGAGCTCGCGCAGAAGCTGCCGGCGTTCGCCGCGGGGCTCAAGGCCAACCCGCCGCCCGCCGCGCGCATGAGCCGGCTCGCGCGCCTGGACGCCGCGACCGGGACGGCGGCCTACATGCTCGAGCTGCGGGGCGCGGTCGTCCGCGCGGGCGTCCGCGCCATCGAGCCGATGCTGCCGCCGGCGCGGCGCCCCAAGCCAGGCGCCGTCGACGCCGCGATCGCCGGCATGATCGCCCAGCAGCGCGACCTCATGCGGCAGGAAGTGCTGGTGCTGTTCCTGTACGTCTACCGCGGGGCGACCGACGCCGAGCTCGACGAGTACATCGCCTTCGAGGAATCCGAGGCCGCGCGGTGGTTCCAGGGGCTCTACCGGCGGGCTCTGATCGAGGGGCTGGCCGCCGCCTCCGAGAACGCGGTGCGGCGGATCGCTCGGGCGCTTCCGGCCAAGCGCTTCAGCCCACCGCCGCTTCCCGAGGGGCCGAAGACGCGTTGACCCGCCCCGGAGCCCCGGCGCTCCGCGGGCGGGAGTGTATACTGGGCAGGCTTACGCGCTGGAGAGGTGGCCGAGTCGGCCGAAGGCAGCCGCCTGCTAAGCGGTTACAGGGCCAAAAGCTCTGTCCAGGGTTCGAATCCCTGCCTCTCCGCCACGGGCCCTTAGCTCAGGTGGACAGAGCGTCGGACTACGAATCCGAAGGCCAGAGGTTCGAATCCTCTAGGGCCCACCACCCCTCCCCCGGCGGGCGGTCGGTTCCTGGGCACCGGTAAGAATTGAGCCGGCTCAGCCGCTCCAGAACCCAGGCCTGGTGTTCCGGAAGTCGTTGATCTCAAACGCCCTTGCCCTGTGGTATTGCTCTTGCTGCTTCCGAGCCGCCAAGAATCCCTAAGGGGTGGAGGTGGTGGCTCGTGCGGATCCTCGTTGTCGAGGACAGTCCTCTCGTCGGGGAGGTTCTGCGTGACCTCTGCGTCGACCTCGGGCACGACGCCGCCCTCGTCACGACAGCCGAAGAGGCGCTTGTCCGGCTCAGGGTCGACCGCCCCGACCTGATCATGCTCGACCTCCGTCTTCCGGGCATGACGGGCGGGGACTTCCTCAGGCTGCCCCTGGTCCGGGACGCCGGCGTGCCGGTCATCGTGGTCTCGGGCAACGCGAGCGAAAGCCAGGTGCGGGAGTGCCTGGACCTTGGCGCCGTCAAGTTCCTCCCGAAGCCCGTGCCGATCGACCAGCTCGAGCGGCTGCTCGAGTGGTTCGAGCGGCCACCGCGGGCGCGGCGCCCCGATTCGTCCGGGCGTTCGGCGGTCGAGCGGCGGCGCCTGCCGCGCGCCCGCGTCGAGCTGCCGGTCCTCATCCACGAGAGCGACTGCAGCGAGTGGCGGACGACGAGCGTGGACCTCTCGACCCAGGCCGTGAAGGTCCTGTCGTCGGCGGCGCCCCGCCCGGGTCCCACGGTCGAGATCTCCTTCGTACCCCCCGGCGAGGCCGAGCCCGTCCGGGCCGTCTCGCTGCTGATCCGGGTGGATGCCGACGGCTACGTGTTCTACTTCCTCAACCTCACCGAGGATCACTTCGAGCGGCTGACGTACCTGGTCCACCGGCTCACCTCGTCCCAGCGCCCCTCCTGACGCGGCCCCGCGGCGGCCGCGGACGACGCCCGCTTGCTTTGCCGGCAGGGAACCGGGTACCGTGAGGGTCTATTGGCGGCGCACGACGAGGGGTTCATGCGCGAGGCGCTCGCCGAGGCGCGGCGCGGGCTCGAGGCCGGCGAGGTGCCGGTGGGCGCCGTGGTCGTCCTGGACGGCGCGGTGATCGCCCGGGCCCACAACGCGCCGATCGCGCTCGCCGACCCGACGGCGCACGCCGAGGTCCTCGCGCTGCGCGACGCGGGACTGAAGACCGGCAACTACCGGTTGACGGGCGCCACGCTCTACGTGACTGTGGAGCCGTGCCCGATGTGCTGCGGGACGGCGCTCCACGCGCGTCTGGCGCGCCTGGTGTACGGCGCCGCCGACCCGAAGGCGGGCGCGGTGGAGTCGCTCCACCGGCTGCTCGACGACCCGCGGCTGAACCACCGCGTGGCAGCGACTGGCGGCGTGCTGGCCGGCGAGAGCGCGGCGCTGCTGCGCGAGTTCTTTGACACGAAGCGACGATGAGCGGTTCGCGGAGGGGTGGCCGAGCCCGGTTGAAGGCGTCCGACTCGAAATCGGATAGGGGCCCAGAAGGTCCCTCGGGGGTTCAAATCCTCTCCCCTCCGCCAATTTCTCCGGCCGTGATCCGCGGAGAGGTGCAGGAGCGGCTTAACTGGCACGACTGGAAATCGTGTGTGCGCCTAACAAGCGCACCGGGGGTTCAAATCCCCCCCTCTCCGCCATCGTTACCACCAGCGTGACTACGGCGTGGCCGTGCTAGACGGGGAGTTAGCGGTGCCCTGTAACCCGCAAACCGCTTCAGCGGGGTTGAACTCCCTCTCGAGGGCGGCCCGTGTTGAGTGAGCCTCGTGGGGAGGCGTTGACGGTTGGGCCCCACGCAATGAGAATCGTCGAACCCCGCCAGGCCCGGAAGGGAGCAACGGTAAGGCGACCCTCTCGTGTGCCGTGGGAGTACCTGACCCGAGCCGACTCTGTGGGGAGGTCGCAGGACGGGTCGATCGAAGGAGGGTGCACGGTCACTTGAGCTACCAGGTCCTCGCCCGGAAGTGGCGGCCGCAGACGTTCGACGCGGTCGTCGGCCAGGACGCGATCACGCGCACGCTCCGGAACGCGCTCGCGTCGGGCCGCATCGCGCACGCCTACCTCTTCGCGGGCCCGCGCGGCATCGGCAAGACGACGACGGCCCGCCTGCTCGCGAAGGCCCTGCTCTGCCCCGCGCGCGCGGGCGACGAAGCCTGCGGCGCGTGCGACGTCTGCCGCGAGGTCCAGGCCGGCACCCTCGTCGACGTCATCGAGATCGACGGCGCCTCGAACCGCGGCATCGAGGAGATCCGCACGCTGCGCGAGAACGTGAAGTACGCGCCGGCGCGCGGGCGCTACAAGGTCTACATCATCGACGAGGTCCACCAGCTCACCGAGGCCGCCTTCAACGCCCTGCTGAAGACGCTCGAGGAGCCGCCGCCGCACGTGGTGTTCGTGCTGGCGACGACCGACCCGCGCGACATCCCGCCCACGGTCCTCTCGCGCGTGCAGCGCTTCGACTTCCGCCCGATCGCCCCCGAGGCGCTCGCCGCCGCGCTCGAGCGCATCCTCACCGAGGAGCAGGTGCCCTTCGAGCCCGGCGCGCTGCCCGCGATCGTCCGCGCCGCCGAGGGGTCGCTGCGCGACGCGCTCTCGCTCCTCGACACCGCGATCGCCTACGGGGCCGGCCGGCTCGGGGCGGAGACGGTCGCCCAGCTGCTCGGCACCAGCGCGCCCGAGGCCGTCCGCGCGTTCGCCGCGGCGGTCGTCGGCCACGACACGGGCGGCGCGCTCGAGGCGATCGACCGCGCGGCGCGCGAGGGCGAGGACCTGGGGGCGTTCGCGCGCGACGTCGTCGAGCTGCTCCGGCGGGCGCTCGTGCTCAAGGCGGCGCCGACGGCGAAGCTCGCCGACCTCTCCCACGCCGAGGGCAACGAGCTCCGGAAGCTCGGCGAGGCCGCGTCGCTCGACGAGATGCTCTACGTGCTGCGCGGCTTCCTCGAGGCCGACGCGCTCATGCGCGAGTCGCCCCACCCGCGCGTGGAGCTCGAGATGGCGACCGTGCGCGCCACGCGCCGGCCCGTGCCGCAGGCGCTCGAGGACGTCCTGCGCCGCGTGGACGAGGCCCAGGCCCAGCTCCGCGCCCAGGCGCTGGCGGCGCCGCCGGCGGCGAGCGCGCCGGCGCAGCCGAGCCTCCTCCCCGGCGTCGAGGCGTCGCCCCGCGCGGCGGCCGAGCCCCGCCGGCCCCCGGCGCCGCCCCCGCGCCCCGCCGCCCCCCAGGCCGCGCCCCAGGCTGCGGCGCCGGTCGCCACGGCGGCGCCGCCCGCGGCGGACGCGGAGCTCCAGACCGCGTGGGAGCGCGTGGTGGACGAGGTTATGCGCAAGCGGCCCACGCTCGGCGCGGTGCTGGCGCAGGCGCGGCCGGCGGCGCTCGTCGGCGGCGAGATCGCGATCGTCCTGACGGGAAACCACTTCCACCGTGAGATGCTGAACGACGGCGCGAACCGGGAGGTCGTCGTCCAGGCGGTGCGGCGCTGGGTCGTCGGCGCCGAGCGGATCAGCGTGCAGGCGGGGGGCGAGGCCGCCGGGGGCGCGGTGGCGCACCCGGCCGTGCAGGCCGCGCTCGCCGAGTTCCAGGGCGAGGTGGTCGCGGTGCGGCCGCGCCTGCCGGAAGGAG
>MGBU01000275.1 GCA_001790205.1 Candidatus Rokubacteria bacterium GWA2_73_35
AGCTGTTCGACCTGCTCCCGCCCGAGACGCAGCGGCGGATCCTCCCCGAGGAGCGGGCGCGCGAGGCGATGGGCATCACCGGCTTCACGCTGCCGACGATGTTCCGCTGGGTGCGCTCGGACGCCGGCCGCGCCGCGACGCTCCACCCGTTCCAGCACGGGCACTTCCTCGGGAGCGGCCGGGGCGAGCTGGTGCTCGCCGAGGCCGGGCTCGACGGCGAGAGCCAGCACCGCGCGATCCGCAAATACATCGAGACCCGCCCGCGCTGAGCCCCGCCCCGGCGGCCGCGGCGCTTCGCTTTGACGGGCGTCGGGCCGGCGTGGCAGGATCGGGGGCGAGACGGAGCCACTCGTGCCCACAGCACGCCACCCTCTGTCAGAACCGGGCTCACGCGCCCGATAGAAGGAGTCCCCCATGCGCGCCTACTACGACATCCAGCTCGGGAACCGCACGATCGCGAAGCGGGAGCTCACCGGCGAGGCGATCGTCAAGGCCGGCCGCTACCTGATCGCGAAGGTCCTGCTCGAGATGGGCGTGGCCACGGTCGATCCGCTCTCGCCCGCGAACCCGCTGATCTTCTCGGCCGGTCCCTTCGCCGGCACGAGCTTCTCGAACGCCAATCGGACGAGCGTCGGCTGCAAGAGCCCGCTCACCGGCGGCATCAAGGAGGCCAACGGCGGCGGCACCTTCAGCTACGCCCTCGGCCAGCTCAGGATCGCTGGGTTCACCCTCCTCGACGCCTCCCCGGACTGGGTCGTCCTTCACTTCAAGAAGGACGGCGGCATCGCGTTCGACGACGCCCGGCCGTACCTCGGCAAGGGGAACTTCGAGGCCGCGCGGATGCTCCAGGCCCGGTACGGCAAGAAGATCGCGCTCGCCCTCTGCGGCCCCGTCGGCGAGTACCAGGGCCTCCTCGCGGGCATCGCCCTCACCGACAAGGACGGCCGGCCCTCGCGCCTGTCGGCGCGCGGCGGCGTGGGCGCGGTGATGGGGGCGAAGAAGGTCAAGGCGATCGTGGTCGACCTCGACCGGCTCCCGCCGTTCGAAGACGCGAAGAAGGTCAACGCGGCCATCAAGGACTACGCCAAGATGCTCGGGGCCGACGGGTTCGTGCAGAACTTCTACGCCCCGCTCGGCACGATGGGCATGGCCGACGTCCAGAACCAGATGGGCGGCCTGCCCGTCAAGAACTTCAGGGCCGGTCGGGTCGCCGACGTCGCCGCGGGCGAGACGTTCAAGATGGGCGCGACCTACATCGGCCCGCTCAACACCTCGCGCGGCGGCGAGCAGACGCACGCCTGCATGCCGGGGTGCGTGATCCAGTGCAGCAACGTCTACCACGACGCGAGCGGCAAGGAAGTGGTCTCGCCGGTCGAGTACGAGACGCTCGGCCTCCTCGGCACGAACTGCGGGCTCACCGATCCCGACGACCTCGCGCAGCTCAACATGATCGCCAACGACCTCGGGGTGGACTCGATCGAGCTGGGCGCCACGCTCGGCGTGCTGATGGAGGCGGGCCTCGGGAGCTTCGGCGACGTGAAGTTCATGACCGCCTGCCTCACCGAGATCGCCAAGGGCACGGAGCAGGGGCGCCTCTGGGCGCAGGGCACGGCGCGCGTGGGCGAGCACTACAAGGTCCGCCGCGTGCCGGTCATCAAGAAGCAGGCGATCAGCGCCTACGACCCGCGCGTGGTCGAGGCCACCGGCGTCTCGATGATGGCGACGGCGCAGGGCGCGGACCACACGGCCGGCAACATCCCGCGCCTCAAGTCGCGCGAGATGGACCTCGCGGCGGTGATCGGCCAGAGCCTCGTGGCGCAGACGGCCGCGGCGGCGACCGACTCGCTCGGGCTCTGCATCTTCGGCCGGAGCGTCACCGACGTCCAGACCGAGTTCCTGGCCAACGCCATCAACGCCGCGCACGGCACGACGCTCGGGAAGGACTTCTTCGAGGCGCTGGGCCGCGAGGCGCTCGGGCTCGAGGCGGAGTTCAACCGCCGGGCGGGCTTCACGGAGAAGGACGACGAGCTGCCCGCGTTCTTCTACGAGGAGCCGGTGCCGCCGACGAATCACGTGGCGCGCTTCCACGGCCCGGACGTGCACGGCATGTACGAGCGCCTGCCCGCCTGAGCGGGCCGGCGCCAGGGACACGGCGTGGACCGCGGGAAGCGCCGCCGGAAGCGATGAGCGCGCCGGCCATCCGGGTGCTGATCGCCAAGGTGGGGCTCGACGGCCACGACCGCGGTGCGAAGGTCGTGGCCCGGGCGCTCCGCGACGCGGGCATGGAGGTGATCTACACGGGGCTGCACCGCACGCCCGAGGAGGTCGCCGCCGCCGCGGTCCAGGAGGACGTGGACGTGGTGGGCGTGAGCCTCCTGTCCGGCGCCCACCTGACGCTGATCCCGCGCCTCGTGGAGCTGCTGCGCCGGAGCGGCGCGCGGGACATCGCGCTCGTGGTGGGCGGCGTCATCCCGGACGAGGACGTCCCCACGCTCCGGGACCTCGGCGCGGCCGACGTCGTGCTGCAGGACACGCCCCCCGACGAGGTGGTGCGCCGCGTGCGCGCGGCCGCGGGGCGGGCCGCGTGAACCTCGAGACCATCGCGCGCACGCGGGGCGTGGACCTCCGCGGCTGGCCGCCGCGCTACGATCCCGCCTGGCGGCCCGCGCCCGCGGCCGAGCACTGGCTGCCGGAGATCGAGTGCGCGCCGCCGGCCGAGCGCGACGGCCTGATCCTCGCCAAGCTCCGCGCCCAGGTCCGCTGGGCGTGGGAGAAGAGCCCGTTCTACCGCCGGAAGTGGGGCGAGGCCGGGGTCGCGCCCGACACCCTGAAGAGCCTCGACGACCTCGCACGCTTCCCGGTCGTCCAGAAGGCCGAGCTGCGGGCGGCGCAGGCCGCGCATCCCCCGTACGGCGACTACCTGTGCGTCGAGCCCGAGGAGGTGGCGCGGATCCACGGCACCAGCGGGACGACGGGCCGCCCGACCGTCTTCGGCGTGAGCCGGGCCGACTGGGGGCGCATCGCCGAGGCGCACGCCCGCGTCCTCTGGGGCGCGGGCTTGCGCCCCGGCGACCGCGTGATGATCTGCTCCTTCTTCAGCCTCTACATGGGCTCGTGGGGCGCGCTCGTCGGCACCGAGCGCCTGGGCGCGACGGCGTTCCCGTTCGGCGCGGGCGTGGTGGGCCAGACTCTCATGGCCGTGCAGTGGGCGCGCGACCTCCGCCCCACCGCGTTCTACAGCACGCCCTCCTACGCGCTGCACCTGGCGGAGACGGCCCGGCGCGAGGGCCTCGACCCGCGCGCCTTCGGCATCCGGACGCTCGTCTTCTCGGGCGAGCCCGGCGCCGGGATCCCGGCGACCAAGCGCCTGATCGAGGAGACCTTCGGCGGCCTCTGCGTGGACATGGGGAGCATGGCGGAGATGTCGCCGTGGATGACCAACGGCGAGTGCCGGCACCGCACCGGCATGCACCTCTGGCAGGACCTCGTCTACACGGAGGTGTGCGACCCGGCGACCTGGGCGCCGGTGCCGGACGGCGCCGAGGGCACCCCCGTGTACACGCACCTCGAGCGTACCTCGCAGCCGATGATCCGGCTCGTGTCGGGCGACCTCGCGCGCTGGACCGCCGAAGCGTGCGCGTGCGGGCGCACCTACCCGCGCCTGCCCGACGGGCTCTACGGCCGGATCGACGACATGTTCATCGTGCGCGGCGAGAACATCTACCCGAGCGCGATCGAGGACACGCTCCGCGCGATCGAGGGGTTCGGCGGCGAGTTCCGCGTCATCATCTCGCGTCGGGAGGCGATGGACGAGCTGCTGATCCGCGCCGAGCACGCGAGGAGCCACGCCGAGCCCGCGCGGCGCGCCCGGCTCGAGGAGACGATGCGCGAGCGGCTCCGCGCCCGGCTCGGCGTCCGGCCCGTCGTGGAGCTGGTGCCGGAGGGGACGCTCCCGCGCAGCGAGTTCAAGGCGCGGCGCGTGACCGACGACCGCGACCTCTACCGCCAGACGCTCGGCAGGCGCGGCTGAGCCCGCCGGGGCGCCGGGCCGGAAGGAGCGAGACAGGCATGTTCGACCCCGACGCGATCGAGCGCACGGCGGCCGCGCGCCGCGACTGGGAGGCGCGCGAGCTGCGCGAGTTCCTCGCGCGCCAGCCCGAGGCGCGCGCCGAGTACCGCACGGCCTCCGGCCTGCCGCGCAAGCGCGTGTACACACCGGAGGACGTCGCGGGCATCCCCCTCGAGGACATCGGGCTGCCCGGCCGCCCGCCGTTCACCCGCGGGCCGTACCCGACGATGTACCGCGGGCGGCCCTGGACGATGCGGCAGATCGCGGGCTTCGGCACCGGCGAGGACACGAACGCCCGCTTCCGCTACCTGATCGCGCAGGGGCAGACGGGGCTCTCCGTCGACTTCGACATGCCGACGCTCATGGGCTACGACTCCGACGACCCGCGCGCGCTCGGCGAGGTCGGCCGCGAGGGCGTGGCCGTGGACACCATCGAGGACGTCGAGGCGCTCTTCGAGGGGATCGACCTCGAGGCCATCTCCGTGTCGATGACGATCAACCCGACGGCGTGGATCCTGCTGGCCATGTACGTGGCGGTGGCCGAGGCGCGCGGATGCGACCTCCACCGGCTCTCGGGCACCGTCCAGGCCGACATCCTGAAGGAGTACGTCGCGCAGAAGGAGTGGATCTTCCCGATCCGGCCGTCCATGCGGCTCATGCGCGACATGATCGTCTTCTGCGCCGAGCGCATGGCGCGCTACAACCCCATCAACATCAGCGGCTACCACATTGCCGAGGCGGGGGCGACGTCGGTGCAGGAGGTCGCCTTCACGATGGCCAACGCGATCGCCTACGTCGAGGAGGTCGCGCGGAGCGGCGTCCCGGTCGACGCCTTCGCGCCGCGCCTGGCCTTCTACTTCGTGGCGCAGGCCGACTTCTTCGAGGAGATCGCCAAGTTCCGCGCCGCGCGCCGGGTGTGGGCCCGGCTCATGCGCGACCGGTTCGGCGCCACGCGCCCCGAGTCGATGCGCCTGCGCTTCCACTGCCAGACGGCCGCCGCCACCCTGACCAAGGCGCAGCCGCTGAACAACGTCGTCCGCACGGCGCTCCAGGCCCTGGCGGCCGTGCTGGGCGGCTGCCAGTCGCTGCACACCAACGGCCTCGACGAGGCCTACGCGATCCCGTCCGAGCAGGCCATGAAGCTCGCGCTCCGCACGCAGCAGATCCTCGCCGAGGAGACGCGGGTGACCGACGTCGTGGATCCGCTCGGCGGCTCCTACTACGTCGAGGCCCTGACCGGCCAGATCGAGGCCGAGGTGCACCGGATCCTCGCGAAGGTGGACGAGCTGGGCGGCACGGTCGCCGCGATCGAGACCGGCTACTTCCAGCGCGAGATCGCCGACTCCGCCTACGCCGTCGCGCGGGAGCGCGCCTCCGGCGAGCGCCCGGTCATCGGCGTCAACCGCTTCGTCGAGCCGCCCGAGCCCGGGACGCTCGAGATCCACCGGGTCGATCCGGCCGTGGAAGCGCGCCAGGTCGAGCGCGTGCGCGCGGTGCGCCGGCGCCGCGACGGCGCGCGGGTGGCCGCGCTCCTCGACGAGCTGGCGCGCCAGGCCCGCGACCCCGCGCAGAACCTGATGCCCGTCACGCTCGAGCTGGTCTCCGCGCGCGCCACGCTCGGCGAGATCGTCGCGCGCCTGCGCGAGACGTGGGGGACCTACGTGGAGCGGCCGGTGTTCTGACTAGCGCGCCGGCGGCGGGATCATGCTCGCGAGCGCGGCGGCGCGATTCGCGGATGGCGCACTGGCCGGCGCGGGCGGCGACCGAGCACCAGCGATCGAGCCCATTGACTTCGCCGCAGAGGAATCTATAGCATGTCGCAGTCTCGCCAGGAGGACGCAACCAGTACCCTGGCGGCTCGGCCTGCGGGCCTGCTACCATGCAGGCGTGAGCGCGCGCCGGGCCCGCACCGCGCCGGTCGCCGAGACCGCCAGCGATCTGCTCCTGGGCGAGATCGTGAACCGCCTCGTCTCCACGTACCGTCCGGACCGCATCTATCTGTTCGGCTCCCGCGCGCGTGCGGCGGCGGGCTCCGATAGCGACTACGACCTGATGGTCGTGGTCCCCGACGACGCGCCCTCCGCGCTCCGCCGCGCCGCCCCGGCGTACGCCGCCCTCTGGGGCCTCCGCGCCGCAGTCGACGTCCTCGTGTGGACCCGCACCGCGTTCGAGGAGCGGCTTCACCTCGCGGCGTCCCTGCCCTCCACCGTCCTGCGCGAAGGAAGGCTCGTCTATTCCGCTTGACCCGGTCCGGCTGGCGGATGCGCGCGCCTGGCTCCAGCGCGCGCAGGAGGACCTCCGGGGCGCCGAGATCGACCTCGCAGCGATGCCGCCGCTCCTCGGTGACGCGACCTTCCACTGCCAGCAGGCAGTGGAGAAGGCGATGAAGGGATTCCTGGCCTGGCACGATCGCGTCTTCCGCAAGACGCACGATCTCGGCGAGTTGGGCGGGCAGTGCGTGCAGATCGACGCCTCACTCGAGCCCGAGCTGCGCGCGGCGGCGCCGCTCACCGAGTACGCGTGGCGGTACCGCTATCCGGGGGAGCCCTTCGCGCCGCTGGAGACCGAGGTGCGCGATGCGCTCACTCTGGCGCGCGCGGCGATCGCCGCATTGCTCGACCGGCTGCCGGCCGACGTCCGCGCTTAGCCTCACCGCCGCCAGAACGACGGGCAAGCGAGCGCGTGCCGGCTGGCGCTTCAGCCAGCGCGGGCGGCGAGGAGCGCCCAGGCCTGCTCGGCAAGCGGGCGGGCGCGCGCGCCGCGCGCGCGGGCGTTCGGGTCGTTGGCGGTGCCGGCGCGCACGCGTCCCATGATCCCCTGGGCAATCGCGGAGAGCCGGAACATCGAGAACGCGAGGCAGAACTCCCAGTCCGGGATCGCCGTGCGTCCGGTGCGCCGGCAGTAGGCCGCCAGGTACTCCGGCTCCGTCGGGATGCCGAGCGCGCCGAGGTCCCGGCCCGCGAGCCCCTCCCAGTCGCGCGCGAAGCGGTACGGGAGGCAGGTGTACGCGAGGTCGGCGAGCGGGTGGCCGAGC
>MGBU01000276.1 GCA_001790205.1 Candidatus Rokubacteria bacterium GWA2_73_35
CAGCGCGCCGCCGCCGCGGCGGCGGAGGTCGTCATCGGCACGCGCGGGGCGCTGCGCCTCTTCGGCCCCGCCACGCTCGGCCTCGCCGGCTTCGTCGCCCCCGACCAGCTCCTGCGCCTGCCGGACTTCCGCGCGGGTGAGCGGACGCTCGCGCTCCTCTGGGCCGCCGCCGAGCGCGTGCGCGGGGACGGCGCCGTCGTCGTGCAGTCGCAGAACCCGACGCACTACGCCTTCGACGCGCTCGCCCGGCAGGACCTCCCGACGTTCTACCGGCACGAGCTCAGGTTCCGCGCCGAGCTGGGCTACCCGCCGTTCCGCCGGCTCGCCGTGGTGAGCGCGCGCGGCGCCGCCACCGGGGAGGCCGCGCGGCTCGGCGCCGTGCTCGCCGGCGTGCCCGGCCTCATCGTCTACCCGGCGGCGCCCGACCGTCGCGGCCGGTTCGTGCGCGTCGTGGTGAAAGGCGGCGCGGACCTGCCCGACCTGCTGCGGGCGGCGCTCGCGGAGTTCCGCGCCGGCGCCGCGAGGAGCCGCGGTATCATGGCCGTGGAGGTGGATCCGGTCGAATGGCCGTCCTGAGGGTGCGGAAGTACGGCGATCCGGTGCTGCGGCGGCGCGCCTTGCCCGTCGGGCGCGTCACCGACGAGGTCCGGGCGACCATCGCGGACCTGATCGACACGATGTACGACGAGGTCGGCATCGGGCTCGCGGCCCCCCAGGTGGGGGTCTCGCTCCGGCTCATCGTGCTCGGCGACGAGGAGGGCCGGGGCGCCGAGGCGCTCGTGAACCCCGTCATCGTCGAGCAGGGCGGCCAGGCGACCGCCGAGGAGGGGTGCCTCTCGATCCCGGGCGTCTTCGCGCCCGTCACGCGCGCCGCGTGGGTGCGCGTGGAGGCGGCGAGCGCCGAGGAGCGGCCCGTGTCGATCCGCGCCGCGGGGCTGCGCGCGCGCGTGCTCCAGCACGAGCTGGACCACCTCGACGGCGTCCTCTTCATCGACCGCCTGGACCCGGTCACGCGCGACCGGATCAAGCGCCGGATCAAGAAGGAAGGGCTCCGCGAAGACGCCGCCCACCACGCCTTCGCGCTTTAAGATCCTCTTCTACGGCACGCCCGAGTTCGCGCTGCCGACGCTCGACGCGCTGCTCGCCCGCCACGACGTCGTCGCCGTCGTCACACAGCCCGACCGCCCCGCGCACCGCGGCCAGAGGCTCCAGCCGCCGCCCGTGAAGACGCGCGCGCTCGCGGCCGGCGTGCCGGTCCTCCAGCCCGCGCGGCTGCGCGACCCCGAGTGGGCGCCGCGGCTCGCCGCGCTCGGCGCCGACCTGGGGGTGGTGGTCGCGTTCGGCCAGATCCTGCCCGGGGCCGTCCTCGCCGCGCCCCGCTTCGGCTCGATCAACGTCCACGGCTCGCTCCTGCCGCGCTACCGCGGCGCGGCGCCGATCCAGTGGGCGATCATCCGGGGCGAGACCGTCACGGGCATCACGACGTTCCAGATGGACGAGGGCATGGACACGGGACCGATCCTCCTGCGGGCCGCGACGCCGATCGGCCCCGAGGAGACCGCGGGCGAGCTGGCCCGCCGGCTCGCGCCGCTCGGCGCCGAGACGCTCCTCGAGACGCTCGGGCGCCTCGACGCGCTCACGCCCGAGCCGCAGCGCCACGAGGAGGCCACGCTCGCGCCCCGGCTCAAGAAGGACGACGGGCGCCTCGACTGGACGCGCGCCGCGCGCGAGCTGGTCAACCTCGTCCGCGGCTGCAACCCCTGGCCCGGCGCGACGACCGCGGCGCCGGGCGCCGCGCTCACGATCTGGCGCGCGGCGGCGGTCGCGGGGCCGCCGGGGCCTGCGCCGGGCACGCTCGTCGCCTGCGGCGGCGGGCTCGCCGTCGCGACGGGAGCCGGCGCGCTCCTGCCGACGGAGGTCCAGCCGGAGAACCGGCGCGCGATGCCGTGGGCGGACTACCTGCGCGGCGCCCGTCTGGGGGCGGGCGCGCGCTTCACGACCCCGTGACGCCCGCCCCCCGGCGGCGGCCGGCCGGCGCGGCGCCCCCTGCGCCCGCCCGCGCCGCCGCGGTGCGCGTCCTCGAGCGCGTCGAGCGCGACGCCGCGTGGGCCGACCTGGCGCTCGAGGCCGAGCTCGGGAGGCGCCGGCTCGCGCCGCGGGACGCGGCGCTCGCGACCGAGCTGGTGTTCGGCACGCTCCGCTGGCAGCGCTACCTCGACTGGATCCTCGCGCCGCACTCCCGGCGCCGGCTCGCCGCGCTCGACCCGCGCGTGCGGGTGGTCCTCCGCGTGAGCGCCTACCAGCTCGCGTTCCTCGAGCGTGTGCCGCCGTTTGCGGCCGTCAACGACGCCGTGTCGCTCGCGCGCGGACGCCCGGGCGTCGCCGGGTACGTCAACGCCGTCCTCCGCGCCCTCGCGCGCCGCGGGCCGCGCGAGCGCGAGCCCGCGCCGCCCCGCGACCCGCTCGAGGCGCTCGCCACGCGCTGCTCCTGCCCGACCTGGCTCGCCGCGCGCTGGGTCGAGCGCTGGGGGGCGGTGGAGGCCGAGGCCCTCATGCGCGCGCTCTGCGAGCGGCCGCCGCTCACGCTCCGCGCCAACACGCTCCGGACGACCCGTGAGGCCCTCGGCGCGCGGCTCGCCGCCGAGGAGGGCCTCGCGTGGCGCCCGACCACGTGGGCGCCCGAGGGGCTCGTGGTGGGCCCGGGCGGGGCGCCCGGGGCCTGGCGCGCGTTCGCCGAGGGCGCCTTCGCCGTGCAGGACGAGGCCTCGATGCTGGTCGGGCACCTGCTCGCGCCGCGCGCGGGCGAGACCGTCGCCGACGTGTGCGCGGCGCCGGGCACGAAGACGACCCACCTGGCCCAGCTCATGGAGGACCGCGGGCGCGTGCTCGCGCTCGACCCCGCGCCGGCGCGCCTCGCGCGCGTGCGCGAGGCGGCCGCGCGGCTCGGGACGGCGAGCGTCGAGGCGCTCGACGGCACGGTCGAGGCGCTCGCGCCGCGCTTCCGCGAGGCGTGCGACGCCGTGCTCGTCGACGCGCCGTGCTCGAACCTCGGGGTGCTCCGGCGCAACCCCGAGGTGAAGTGGCGCCGCCAGCCGGCCGACCTCGCGGCCAGCGCCCGCGGCCAGGGGCGGATCCTCGCGGCGGCCGCGGCCATGGTCCGCCCGGGCGGCCGGCTCGTCTACGCGACCTGCTCGCTCGAGCCCGAGGAGAACGCCGAGGTCGCGGGCGCCTTCCTCGCCGCGCACCCCGGCTTCCATCCCGACCCGCCGGCCGCGTTCCCCCTGCCGCTCGACGCGGACGGCGTCCTGCGCTGCCTGCCCCACCGGCACGGCACCGACGGCTTCACCGCGGTCCGCTTCCGGCGCGCGTGATATAACAGCAGCGTGGTGAAGATCGCCCCCTCGATCCTCTCCGCAGACTTCGCCGCGCTCGGCCAGGACGTCGCGCGGGTCGAGGCGGGCGGCGCCGACCAGCTCCACGTGGACGTGATGGACGGCCGCTTCGTGCCCAACATCACGGTCGGTCCGGTCGTGGTCGGCGCGCTCCGCAAGCGCACGCGGCTCCCGCTCGACGTCCACCTGATGATCGTCGAGCCCGAGCGCTACGTCGCGGACTTCGTCGCCGCGGGCGCCGACCTGGTGACCGTCCACGCCGAGGCGTGCCCGCACCTTCAGCGCACGCTCGCCCAGATCCGCGAGCTCGGCGCGCGCGCGGGCGTCGCGCTCAACCCCGCGACGCCCCCCGACGCGCTCCAGTACGTGCTCGACGACCTCGACCTCGTGCTCGTGATGTCGGTCAACCCCGGCTTCGGCGGCCAGGCGTTCCTGCCGAGCGCGCACCGGAAGATCCGCGAGGTCCGCGCGCTGCTCGGCGACCGGCCGGTGGACGTCTCGGTGGACGGCGGCGTGAAGCCGGACCTCGCGTCCTCGCTCGCCGAGGACGGCGCCACCACGCTGGTCGCCGGCTCGGCGATCTTCGGCGCGGCCGACCCGGCCGCCGCCGTCCGGGCGCTGCGCGACGCGGCGCGGACGCGCTAGCCGCAGCCCCGCAGGGCCGCGGACGCCGCCTCCGACCCGAAGTAGTTGAAACGTGGCGCGTATTTGCGTAAGGTTGATCTTTCCATGCTCGACAATCTGAGCACGCGCCTGCAAGCCATCTTCGACCGCCTGGGCGGCCGCGGCCGCCTGACGGAGGAGAACGTCCAGGAGGCCCTCCGGGAGGTCCGGGTGGCGCTCCTGGAAGCGGACGTCAACTTCAAGGTCGTCCGCACGTTCGTCGAGCGCGTCCGCGCGAGGGCGGTCGGCCAGGAGGTCCTCCGGTCGCTCACCCCCGCCCAGCAGGTCGTGAAGGTCGTCCACGGGGAGCTGGTCGAGCTGCTCGGCGGCAGCGGCCACCGCCTGGCGCCAGCGCCCCACCCACCGACCGTGATCATGCTGATCGGGCTCCAGGGCTCGGGCAAGACGACGACCGCGGCCAAGCTCGCGCGGCACTACACCGCGCAGGGGCAGCACCCGATCCTCGCCGCCGCGGACACCTACCGTCCGGCGGCGCAGGACCAGCTCCGGACGCTCGGGGCCGAGGTCGGCGTGCCGGTCGTGGACGCGCCCGGCGAGGCGCCGCTCGCGATCTGCCGCCGGGCGCGCGAGGAAGCCGCGGCGCGGGGGCTCACGCCGCTCATCCTCGACACGGCCGGGCGCCTGCACATCGACGAGCCGATGCTCGAGGAGCTCCGGGCGATCCGCCGGGACGTGGCGCCGCACCACGTGCTCCTCGTCGTGGACGCGATGACCGGCCAGGACGCGGTGAACGTCGCCGACCGGTTCAACCGCGCCGTCGGCATCGACGCGGTGGTGCTGACGAAGCTCGACGGCGACGCGCGCGGCGGCGCCGCCCTCTCGGTGCGCTCGGTCACGGGGCGCCCGATCGCGTTCGCCGGCACGGGGGAGAAGACCGACGCGCTCGAGCCGTTCCACCCCGACCGCGTCGCGTCCCGGATCCTCGGTATGGGCGACGTGCTCTCGCTCGTCGAGCGCGCCCAGGCCACCGTGGACCGGGAGCAGGCGGAGGCGCTCGTCCGCAGGCTCCGCGAGGACGCCTTCACCCTGGAGGACTTCCGCACGCAGCTCCGGCAGGTCCGCCAGATGGGCCCGCTCGACCAGGTCCTCGGCATGCTGCCGTTCGGCCGGGCGCTCCGTGCCGCGCCGCAGGAGCTCGGCGCCGAGTCGGCGGACCTCGACCGCTTCGACGCGATCATCTCGTCGATGACGCCGGGCGAGCGGCGCCACCCCGAGACCATCAACGGGACTCGCCGCCAGCGCATCGCGCGCGGCAGCGGCACCAGCGTGCAGGACGTGAACCGGCTGCTCAAGCAGCACGCGCAGCTCCGGAAGATGGGGGCCGAGGTCGGCGTGCCGGTCGTGGACGCGCCCGGCGAGGCGCCGCTCGCGATCTGCCGCCGGGCGCGCGAGGAAGCCGCGGCGCGGGGGCTCACGCCGCTCATCCTCGACACGGCCGGGCGCCTGCACATCGACGAGCCGATGCTCGAGGAGCTCCGGGCGATCCGCCGGGACGTGGCGCCGCACCACGTGCTCCTCGTCGTGGACGCGATGACCGGCCAGGACGCGGTGAACGTCGCCGACCGGTTCAACCGCGCCGTCGGCATCGACGCGGTGGTGCTGACGAAGCTCGACGGCGACGCGCGCGGCGGCGCCGCCCTCTCGGTGCGCTCGGTCACGGGGCGCCCGATCGCGTTCGCCGGCACGGGGGAGAAGACCGACGCGCTCGAGCCGTTCCACCCCGACCGCGTCGCGTCCCGGATCCTCGGTATGGGCGACGTGCTCTCGCTCGTCGAGCGCGCCCAGGCCACCGTGGACCGGGAGCAGGCGGAGGCGCTCGTCCGCAGGCTCCGCGAGGACGCCTTCACCCTGGAGGACTTCCGCACGCAGCTCCGGCAGGTCCGCCAGATGGGCCCGCTCGACCAGGTCCTCGGCATGCTGCCGTTCGGCCGGGCGCTCCGTGCCGCGCCGCAGGAGCTCGGCGCCGAGTCGGCGGACCTCGACCGCTTCGACGCGATCATCTCGTCGATGACGCCGGGCGAGCGGCGCCACCCCGAGACCATCAACGGGACTCGCCGCCAGCGCATCGCGCGCGGCAGCGGCACCAGCGTGCAGGACGTGAACCGGCTGCTCAAGCAGCACGCGCAGCTCCGGAAGATGATGAAGCAGCTCAAGGGCATGGAGGGGAAGCTCCCGCGCATGAAGGGGCTCCCCGGATTTCCCACACCGAGGGGGTGAGGACGTGGCAGTGACGATCCGACTGAGACGCACCGGGGCGACGAAGCGGCCGGCCTACCGCGTGGTGGTGGCCGACTCCCGCTCGCCGCGCGACGGCAGGTTCATCGAGATCCTCGGACACTACAACCCGCTGGCCAAGCCGCCGACGGTGTCGATCGACCGGGCGAAGGCCGAGGCGTGGATCAAGAAGGGCGCGCAGCCGTCGAACACGGTCAGGAAGCTCCTGGCGCACACCCAGGCGAAGTAGGCGGGCGCGTGCCCGAGCGCCTCGTCGTGATCGGCGAGATCGCGCGGGCGCACGGGCTGCGGGGGGAGCTCCGCGTGACGCCGCTCACGGACCATCCGGAGCGGTTCGAGCGCGTCACCGCGTGCGTGCTGTGGGACGTGGCGCGGGATCGCCGGGAGCCGCGGCGCATCACCGCGGCGCGCCGGCGGGGCGACGCGGTGCTGGTGTCGCTCGAGGGCTGCGAGTCGGTCGAGGACGCGAGCGCCCTGGTGGGCCGCCTCGTGGCGCTGCCCGAGGCGGAGGCGCTGCCGCTCGCGCCGGGCCAGTTCTACCCGTGGCAGCTCGCGGGCTGCCGGGTGCTGACGGAGGACGGCCGCGAGGTGGGGCGCGTGACCGGCGTCGAGCGCGGGGGCGCGCAGGACCGCTGGGTCGTCGCGGGCGAGGGGCGCGAGCACCTGATCCCCGCCGTGCGCGAGATCGTGCTGGACGTGGACCTCGCGGCGCGCCGGGTCGTG
>MGBU01000277.1 GCA_001790205.1 Candidatus Rokubacteria bacterium GWA2_73_35
CTGCGTGCGCTATCGCTACGATGCGCAGCGGAAGAAGCGGTTCAAGACCGTGGAGCTTCTCGTCGCCGAACGCGATTGGCAACCGCCACGGCCTCGCTTCGCCCACGACCAGATCGTCGGGTTACGCGTCGCCTTTGCCGACGTGGCCGTGCGCGACCGGGTGAAGCAGGCCGGTGGGACGTGGAATCCAGAGCGAAGGGTCTGGCAGTTGCGCTACGACCGCGTGGTCGCGCTCGGCCTGACCGGCCGCATCGTCGACGAACCCGTATCCACCAGTGGATGCCAGGGGTCGAGCGGCGAGCATCTCCATGCAGATGCCCGGGCGACATCCAGGTAGAGATGCTTGCATCCACTGTTGGATGCCGGCATCCCGTCGCAGATGACGGTGTTGCAGTCGAATTCTAGTTAGCCGGACACGAGAACAGGTACGACCATGCAAGGAATCCAAGCTTTGGGCTCACCGCAAGATCTGAAGCACCTGTTGCTCCCAAAGCTACTGGACTGGCCGTTCTTGCTGTTCGTGTCCGTGGTCGTGCTTGGGGTGCTGTTTCGTCGGCAAATCACGGATGTTCTGAGTCGCAACGATATAACGTTTGCTTGGGGTGACAAGAGCATCAAGCTGCGCGATTTGTCGCAGAGTGTCGACAAGGAGGTCGATCCGATCCGAGATGATCTTGAGGCGCTAAAGCGGGCCGTCGCACAACTTGGGGCGCAGCCAGAGACAGCGAAGGACGCTGCCGTGGCGTCGGCCAAGTCGCCAGTTCCGATCACCGGCGACCTCCGCGAGCAGACAAAACGACGCCTGCTTGAGGCGCTGAACTCACACAAATACAGCTGGCGCAGCGTTGAGCGCCTCTCATCAATTGCGGCTGTTTCGACTTCGGAGGTACGTGATCTTCTTCGGTCCGATCCCGATGTCATCTTCAGCCTCGATAAGTCAGGGCGACAACTGGCGGGGCTTCGAAGCCGCGTCAAGCCGGACGCCGGCTAACATGGCATGCAGCCGACGGCGCGCTGGAATGGCGCGCGCCGCGGCTGATGCCTGACGTTCGCCGCATCGGCGGTTGGTCCCAGGCGATCGTCATCGAATTCGGTTATCCTGATCGTGCCACTGAATGCAGCCAAGGAGGCGCCGATGTCGGCGGGCAGCGCTAAGCAGAAGGTCCTCGAGGCGGTCGAAAAGCTCCCAGCGGATGCCACCCTGGAGGACGCGATCGAGCGCTTGGTGCTCTTGGCAAAGACCGAGCGCGGGTTGGCGGAGCTGGATGCCGGGCAGGGCGTCGATCATACCGAGGCGAAGCGCCGCCTTCTCCGGTGACCCAGGTCGTCTGGGCGCCACAGGCAATCCAGGACGTCGAGGCGATCCGCGCGCATGTCGGCCGCGACTCCCTTCACTACGCTGACCTTCTTGTCCAACGGCTCATCGCCGCCGTGGAAAGACTCACGGACAACCCTCGATCCGGACGTGTCGTGCCTGAGCTTGGAGACGAGTCGATTCGCGAGGTCATCCACGGGAACTACCGAATCGTCTACCGCCGGCGACATGACATCGTCGAGATCGCGACCGTGTTTCATGGTGCTCGCCTATTCCGACTCGACTGAGAGCGATCACCTTCGAGCGTCGAACATCCCGATGAACCCGCCGGCGGCTTCGTGTTGCTCAGCCGCCGCGGGTTATCGGGTGCGTTAGCCACATATCGAGCTGAGGTGAGATGGCCATGCCAGCCAGCGAACAGAGGGTTTGGGGAATACACGGCGGCCGAACGGGCGATGCCGACACCCTCTTCCTCACGCGCAACCGTATCGCAATTGGGTGGAGCAAGGTTGACGACCTCTCGAAGCTACCCGAGGATCGCGAGGCGTTCAGAAAGGCGGTGGCCGACGCTTATCCAGACAAGAAACCAGGGTCAATTCCGAACAATGCCGGGCAGCTCTTCCGATTCGCTCATCAGATGCAGGTCGGCGATCTGATCGTCTATCCATCTCAACGAGACCGCCTGGTGCATATCGGACGGGTCGAAGGACCGTACCAATACGACGCGACCAGCGAGCCTGGCTACCCACACCAGCGGGCTGTAACCTGGCTACGTGCTGTGCCGCGAACGGCGTTCTCGCAGGGAGCGCTCTACGAGATCGGCTCGGCGATGAGTCTGTTTCGTGTCCAGAACCACGTCGACGAGTTCGTGAAAGGAGCGGCCGGCCAGGCCACTGCCCCAAGCGTTGTGGAAGACGAAAGCGTCGCTCCCGTAGCTGAAGAGATCGAGGAAACCACGCGCGATTTCGTCATCAAAACACTGGCGAGAGAACTCAAGGGACACCCTCTCGCCGAGTTCGTAGCTCACCTCCTGAACGCGATGGGGTACCGAACGCGTGTGTCACCCGAAGGGCCGGACGGCGGGATCGACATTCTTGCGCATCGGGACGAACTGGGCTTTGAGCCGCCGATCGTCAAGGTGCAGGTCAAGAGCGGCGAGGGCACCGTCGGTGATCCCATCGTGTCCGCGCTCTACGGGAAGGTCACAGCCGCCGAGTTTGGACTCCTCATTACGCTCGGCAGCTTTTCCTCTCAGGCCAGGAGCTTTGCCCGCGCGAAAAGTAACCTGCGTCTGATTGACGGCCCTGAGCTCGTGGACCTCATCCTTCAGCACTACGAGAATTTCGATTCCCGATACAAAGGCCTCTTGCCTCTCAAGCGAGTCTACGTACCCCAGCCGCTTGAGGAAGACGAGAGTGGCTAACAACACGTTCGACCGGACCGCTGGCTCGCATTCGCTCGCCGCGGCCGGTCAACGTGAGCGTTCGCCGCATATCGAGCATAACCCCAGGCGGCATCGTCGAGTCCGATGCCCAGGCGACCCCGACGCGCTATACTTTCCGTCATGAACGCTGACCTGCTGGCAGAGGCGTTGAAGCTCAGCCCGAGTGATCGCCTCCAGCTGATCGAAGCGCTGTGGGATACCCTCTCCGAAGAGGACATCCCTGTGACACCTGAGGAGCGCGCCCTGCTCGACGAGCGCCTCGCCGATCTCGAGAAGAATCCCGATGCTCAGAGTCCGTGGCCAGAGGTCAAGGCTCGCCTTGAGCAGCGGCGTCGTTGACCCTACCGGTCCTCATCCGTCGAGCTGCCGAGCTCGACTTGGAGCGAATCGGGGACTGGTACGACGGGCAGCAACCGAGTCTCGGTTATGAGTTCCGCGAAGCGGTGGACGCCGTCATCGCACGGATCTCGGACGATCCGCTTGCATACTCCGATCGGCATCGTGGTGCCCGCCGTGCTCTGCTGCGGCGATTCCCCTACGCCCTTTGGTCTCGAGTGCTCGAGAGTTTCGTCGTCGTCCTGGCGTGCGTTCACGGCAAGCGCGATCCCCGCATTGATCCGTGCTCGGCTTCGCTGAGCGTCGAACTTCAGACTTCAGCGGTCCGCAGCTCGCGTTGCTCGCCCCGGCCGCTGGGCCTGCGCGTTCGCTGGATCCTGACGAAGTCCGCTGGTCGGAGCCGTCAGCGTATCCTGCTGAGCCAGGGGGTGTGAGACGTGGATCACGTTCAAGGTCGAGGTCGAGCGAGCGTTCTCGCGTACGGCGATACCCATGAAGGAGCTGTCGCAAGGGTTCAGGCGCTGGCTCTCAGGGTTATCGCGGAGCGCCTGGAACACGGCGAGGCCGGCCCTGACTTGTGGGGTGGTCAGGCTGCTTGCCCTGCTGCTGCGCATGGGTTTGCGGCGTGACCTGGCAACCGCGCTCGAGGAGGACCGCATCGACCTGGAGGAGCGCGCGCAGTCGCCGCGGGGGGAGGAGCGGGCGCCGCCCTGCCGTGCGATGCTAGGGGCGTGACGGACCGACCGCACGCCCGACCCTGGCGCCTGCTCGTGACCGAGCCCGCCGACGGCGCGAGCAACATGGCGGTGGACGAGGCGCTCTGGCGCGGCCGCCAGGCGGGCACTTCGCCGCCGACGCTCCGGTTCTTCGCGTGGGCGCCGGCGACGGTCTCCCTCGGCTACGGCCAGCCGCTCGCGGGCGACGTGGACCTGGCGGCGTGTGCCGCCCTCGGCGTCGGGCTCGTGCGCCGCCCGACCGGCGGGAGCGCGATCTACCACGACGGCCCCGAGCGCGAGCTGACCTACAGCGTCGTCGCCACCGCCGCGGACCTCGGCGTCGGCGCCGACCTGCTCGAGACCTACCACTGGATCGGCCGGGCGCTCGCGCGCGGCCTGCGCGCGCTCGGCGCCCCGGTCGAGATCGTGCCGGTCGCGCCCTCGGGCGGGCCGACGCCCGCCTTCTGCTTCGCGCGCGCGGGCAGCTACGAGCTCGAGATCGCCGGCCGCAAGGTCGTCGGCAGCGCGCAGCGCCGGCAGGGGAGCGCGTTCCTCCAGCACGGCGCCGTGCTGCTCGGCGTGGACGCGCCGCGCCTGGCCGCGCTCTTCCCGACGACCGCGGACCCGCTGGCGAGCCTGACCACGCTCGAGGCGGCGCTCGGCCGCCGGCCCGGCTTCGCCGAGGTCGCGCGGGCGCTCGCCGCCGCGTTCGAGCGCGAGCACGGGCTCGCGCTCGCGCCCGCCGGGCTCACCGGCGAGGAGGCGGCGCTCGCCGAGGCGCTCGCCGGCGAGAAGTACGCCACCGACGCCTGGCTCGCCGGCGCGGCGTGAGCCGCGAGTACCCGGAGCACCCGCGGCTCGGTGTCGGCGCGGTCGTCCTCCACGAGGGCCGCGTGCTGCTCGTCCGCCGCGGCCGGCCCCCCGGCGCCGGCCAGTGGAGCCTGCCGGGCGGGCTCGTCCACCTCGGCGAGACGACGCGCGCGGCCGTCGTCCGCGAGGTCGCCGAGGAGTGCGGGCTCCGCGTCCACGTGGTCGGCCTGGCGGGCACGGTGGAGCGGGTGGTGAAGGACGACGCGGGACGGGTCCGCTATCATTACGTTCTGATGGACTACCTCGTGCGCCCGGAGACGACGGACGTCGTGGCGGGCAGCGACGCCGACGCCGTCCGCTGGGTCGAGGTGGAGCGCGCGGGCCAGCTCGACGTCACCGAGGGGCTCGTGGACATGATCCGGCGGGCCCAGGCCCTCGAAGGAGGGAAGACGGCGTGAGGGTGGTCGTGGCGAGCCAGCGGCTGGACGAGGTCCCCGGGGACGCGGTCGTCGCCGGCCTCTACGCCGGCGAGAAGAAACTCCCCGGCGGCCTCGCGCGGCTCGACCGCGCGGCCGGCGGGCAGGTCGGGCGCGTGCTCGAGGCCGAGCAGTTCAAGGCGAAGGTCGGGCAGGTGACGCACGTGCACGCCGACGGCCGCCGCATCGTCGTCGCCGGGCTCGGCCCGCGGGCGGAGACCACCGCGGAGACGCTCCGGCGGGCGGCGGCCGCGGGCGTGCGGCGCGCGCGCGACCTCGGGGCGCGCGCGGTCGCGGCCGAGGTCCTGGGCGACCGGCTGCCCGCGCGGCAGCGCGCCCAGGCGGTGGTCGAGGGCGCCCTGCTCGGCGCCTACGGCTTCGAGCGGTACCGGCGCGAGAAGGCCGAGCGCGTGGTCGCGACGCTCACCGTCGTCGAGCCCGACGCGCGCCACGCGCGCGACGTCGCCGAGGGCGTCCACCGCGGCGAGACGTTCGCCAACGCGACGGCGCTCGCGCGCGACCTCGTCAACACGCCGGCGAAGGACCTGGGCCCGAGCGACCTGGCGCGCGCGGCCGTCCGGCTCGCGCGGGAGCGGAAGCTGACGGTCCGCGTCCACGGCCGCGCCGAGTGCCGCCGGCTCGGCATGGGCGCGTTCCTCGGCGTCGCCGCGGGGAGCGCCGAGCCGCCGCGGTTCATCCATCTGATCTACAGCCCGGCCGGGCGGCCGGGAGGCCGGTCGGCGGGCCGCGCGAGGAAGCGCGTCGTGGTGATCGGCAAGGGCATCACGTTCGACTCGGGCGGCCTCGACCTCAAGACGTCGGAGGGCATGCTCCGGATGAAGTACGACATGGCCGGCGCCGCGGCGGTGCTCGGCGTCATGGGGGCCCTGCCCATCCTCCGGCCCCCGGTCGAGGTGCACGGGCTCATCGCGGCCACCGAGAACATGCCGTCGGGCTCGGCGACGCGCCCGGGCGACGTGCTGCGCGCGATGAACGGCACCACGATCGAGGTCGGGAACACCGACGCCGAGGGGCGGCTCACGCTCGCCGACGCCCTCTGCTACGCCGTGCGCCGCGTCGAGCCCGACGAGATCGTGGACGTGGCGACGCTCACCGGCGCGTGCGTCATCGCCCTCGGCCCGCTCTGCGGCGGCCTCATGGCGAACGACGCGGGACTCGCCAGCCGGCTGCTCCGGGCGGCCGAGGCGGCCGGCGAGCCGTTCTGGCAGCTCCCGCTGATCGACGAGTACAAGGAGCACCTCAAGAGCGAGATCGCGGACCTGAACAACGTGGGTCCGCGCGGCGGCGGCGCGATCACGGCGGGGCTGTTCCTCAAGGAGTTCGCGGGCGCCACGCCCTGGGCGCACCTCGACGTCGCCGGCCCGGCGTTCACCGAGAAGGACCTGCCCCTCGCGCCGAAGGGCGCGACGGGCGTCGCCGTCCGGACGCTCCTGACCTACCTGACGGCGGAGTGATGGGCGGCCCCGTCGACCTGCACACGCACACGACGGCCTCGGACGGCACGCTCCCCCCGGAGGCGCTGGTGCGCGAGGCGGTCCGCCAGGGCGTGCGCGTGCTCGCCGTCACCGACCACGACTCGACCGAGGGGCTCCCCGCGGCGCTCGCCGAGGCCCGCCGGCAGCCGCCGCTCGAGATCGTGCCCGGGCTCGAGATCAACTGCGACGTCCCGGGCGCCGAGGTCCACGTGCTCGGCTACTGCGTGGACTGGGAGGCCGCCTGGTTCCAGGCGTTCCTCCGGGAGCAGCGCGCCGAGCGGCGGGCGCGCGTGGTGCGCATCGCCGGGCGCCTCGCCGAGCTCGGCATGCCGATCGACGCCGACGAGGTCTTCGCACTCGTGCAGGAGGGCGCCGCGGGGCGGCCGCACGTCGCCCGCGTGATGGTGGCGCGGGGCTACGTGAAGTCGGTCCGCGAGGCGTTCGACCGGTACCTGCACGCGGGCGGCCCCGCCCACGTGCCCCGCCGGCGGCTCACGCCCGCCGAGGCGGTCGGCGTGATCCGGCGCGCCCGCGGCGTCCCGGTGCTCGCCCATCCCGGGCTCGCCGACCAGGACGAGCTGGTCCCGGGGCTCGTCGCGGCGGGGCTCGAGGGGATCGAGTGCTACTACCCCGAGCACTCGGCGGCCCGGACCGCGCACTACGTCGATCTCTGCCGCGAGCACGGGCTCGTCGCGACGGGCGGCTCGGACTTCCACGGGCCGCGCACCGGCCGGACGAACCCGCCCGGCAGCCCCGCCGTGTCGCTCGCGGTGTGGGAGGCGCTGAAGGAGCGCGCCCTCCTCTGCCGGGCCTGAGCGTGCAGGTCTTCGGCTTCAAGGACTGCCAGGACACGCGCAAGGCGCTCCGCTTCTTCGCCGAGCGGCGGATCGCCGTCCACTTCGTGGACCTCGCGGAGCGGCCGGCCTCGCGCGGCGAGCTCCGGCGCTTCGCCGAGCGCTTCGGCGCCGCCGCGCTGATCGACCGCGAGAGCCCGCGCTTCCACGCCCTCGGCCTCCGCGTGGCGGGCGACTCGCCCCAGCGCCTCCTCGATCGCGCGCTCGACGAGCCCCGGCTGCTCCGGACGCCGCTCGCGCGCTCGGGCCCGCGCCTGGCGCTCGGCCACGCGCCGGCCGAATGGCAGGCGTGGGTGGACGCCGAGCGGAAGGCCGCGCAGGCGTGACGCCCCGAGCGCTTGGGGGGCTTGGGGGGCGCCCGGAGCCCCCCATGAAGTCAGAGCGTGTGAGCCAGCCGCGCTGTCGAGGGGCGCCACGGCGCAGCATGGGCGTCCCGAGCGCTTGGGAGGCTTGGGGGGCGCCCGGAGCCCCCCATGAAGTCAGGACAGCGTGAGGACGACCGCGGCCCGCTGCCCCGCCGTGGTGGCGTAGCAGGTCTTGATGTTCTTCCGGGCGCGGGCGAGCGCGGTCGCCACGCGGCCGAGGGCGCCGGGCTTGTTCGTGAGCCGCACGACGAGCGCCCGCTCCCTGCCGACCCGATACCCGGCCTTCGTCAGGGCCCGCGCGGCTCGCGTCGGGTCGTTCACGACCACCCGGACCCGGGTGGTGCCGCGCGCCTCGGGCGCGCAGATCGCGACGATGTTCACGCGGGCGTCCGCGAGCGTCTTGCAGACCTTCGCGAGGACGCCGGGCCGCGACTTCAGGGGCAGGACGAGCTGCGTGGTCCTGGTCATGGCGATCCTCCTCCTGGCTGCGTCACGCCGAGCCCACCGGGTGCGTCGTGCCGATCATAGCTCGTTTCGCCGCCAGACGTTGCGGCAGCGCGTCTCGGTCACGAGGGCCGCGGTGACGACGGCCGCGAGCGCGAGCCCGAGGCACACGCCGAACGCGGCCTCCCAGGCCGCCGGCGGGTAGACGCGCGCGCCGGCGACCTGGAGCCCGTCCCACTTCGCGTCGAGGATCGCGCCGGTGAGCCACTGGAGCAGCGCGATGCCGAGGAAGATCGGCAGGTTGCAGAAGCCGACGGCGATCCCGACGCGCGCGGGGTCGTTCACCTCGCGCACGCAGCTCCAGAGCAGCACGAGGCCCGCGGAGGCGAACCCCATCAGGAGGAAGAACGGCGCGAGCAGCGGCACCGGCACGCGCAGGCCGGGCAGCGCGAGCGGCACCCAGCAGAGGGCGTAGACCGCCGAGAACGCGAGCATCGGCGGGCGGCGCAGGCCGAGCCAGCGGTCCGAGAGCCAGCCGACGAGCGGCGCGCCCGCGCCCATGCCGATCGCGAGCATCGAGGCGAGCGTCGCGGCGTCCACGCGCGAGAGGCCGTAGACCTGCGTGAGATAGGGCACGCCCCAGAGGCCGAGGAACGTGATCTGCGTCGTGTAGACGCCGCCCGCGGTGAGGATCGGCGGCCACGTGCGCGGGTTCGCCACGATCCCCGGCACGCCCCGCAGGACCTCGCGCACCGTCGGCGCGGCCGGCCCGGTCCGCTCGGGGTTGACGGCCGGGAGGCCCAGCGCCTCCGGGCGGTCGCGCACGAGCGCCGCTGCGGCCGCGGCGAGCGCGAGCGTGACGACGCCGATCACCACGAACGTCCCCCGCCAGCCCACCGCGCCCACCAGGAGCGCGAGCGGCGTCGCGGCGGCGAGCGCGCCCACGTTGCCGACCGTCTGCGTCCAGCCGGAGATCGTGGCGAACTCGTTCGGGCGGAACCAGGCGGTGGCGAGCGCGAGCCAGGCGATCAGCAAGACCGAGGCGCCGAGGCCGACCAGGAGCCGCCCGGCGAACGCGAGCGAAAACGTGGGCGCCAGGCCGAAGAGCACGGCGCCGAGCCCCATCGTCCCGCCGCCGAGCGCGATCGTCCGGCGCGGCCCGAGCGTGTCGGCGAGGCTGCCCGCGACGAGCGCCATCACGGCGAAGACGTACGGGTAGATCGCCGAGAGGTTGCCGAGCGCCGCCGCGCTGATCGTGAAGGCGCGCATGAGGTCCTCCGCGACGACCGCGGGCGCCACGCGATGGAGCCAGGAGAAGACGTAGAGCGACGCCGGCACGAGCAGCATCAGCCACCGCGCGCCGCGGAGGCTCACGCGCCCGCGCGGGCGTAGGCCGGAAAGACCCGGCGGACGACGTCGGCGTCGTTGATCGCGAGCATGCCCCGGACGAGGCGGCGGGCCGCGCCCCGCACGGCGACGAAGGTGATGCGCGCCGAGGCGACGCGCGCGCCGGCGGCGTCGTGCGCGGCGACCGCCGTGTCCCAGTAGCGCCGGTCGTCGGCGTGCGGGCGGACGGCGGCGCGGCTGCCGGACACGCGGATGGCCGTCCCGAACGGGACGGGGCGGTGGAGCGTGACCCGGAGGTCCGTCGTCATGCCCGACTCGCCGGTGGCGAGCGCGCCGAGCCAGAACGCGGTCTCGTCGAGCAGCGTGGTCAGCGCGGCGGGCGCGAGCGCGCCGTCGGCGTCGCGGAACGGCTCGCGCGGCGCCCACGCGCCCCACACGGTCCGGTCGTCGAACGCGAGGCGGACGCGCAGGCCGAGCGGGTTGTCGCTGCCGCACGCGAAGCACGCGCGCGAGATCGGCAGCGGATGCCCGTCGCTCTCCGGGAGGGCCGGCGGGCCGGCGTGCGCGGGAGGGGTCGCCGTCGACCACGCGGCAGGCGTCCGCTGCCCCTGGGCGGCTGGGCTCCATCCGGGCGCGCGGGGCCCGCACTCCCCGCGGCGGGAACGGGTCTCCGTCGACTCCTCCCGCGCACGTCCGCCCGCCGGCTCGTCCGCGTGGCCGCCGGCGTCCGCTGCCGTCGCCGCGACGCGGCCGTCGACGAGGACGGACCCGTCGGGGTCGCGCAGCGCGAAGGCGTGCGCGCCCGCCTCGCGGGTGCGCGCGAGCGCGAGCGGCACGCCGAGCGGCACGCGCTTCCGGTAGACCCCGGCGACCGCGCGCGGCCCGCGGAGACCCGCGAGCGCGTCGAAGGCGGCGAGGACGGACCCGCCGTGCGCGGTGTCGGGAAGCCCCTGGAACGCGGGATCGAGTGTGAGGAAGAGGTCGCCGCCGCGGTCGTCGAGGGACCGCCCGAGCAGCGCGCCGATGGTCGTCATGCGATAATCGACCGTGCCGCCCATTCTATCCGACAATCCTTTCCTGCGAGCGACCGTCACCAACTTCTTCTTCTTCTTCGGCCTGAACTGCTTCATCCTCCTGCCCCTCTACATCGACGCGCTGGGCGGGACCGCGGTCGAGATCGGCGTCGTCATGGGCCTCTTCAACGCCGTCGGCATCGTCTGCCAGCCGCTCGTCGGGCCGTGGATCGACGCGGTCGGCCGGCGCCCCTTCATGCTCACGGGCGTCGGTCTCGTGCTCGCGTCCGCGCTCCTCGCCGCGGCGGTGCCGACGATCCCCGTGCTCGCCCTCGTCCGCGTCCTGCAGGGCCTCGGCTTCTCCGCGTTCTTCGTCGCGAACTACTCGTACGTGATCGATCTGGTCGCGCCCGACCAGCGCGGCTGGGCGCTCGGGATCTACGGCGTCTCGGGGCTCGCCGCGACCGCGATCGCGCCGCTCGTGGGCGAGTGGGTGGTCCGCCGGCTCGGCTTCCGGCCGCTCTTCGTGCTCGCGGCCGCGCTCGCCGGCGTCGCCTGTCTCCTCGTCACGCGGCTGCCGGGCGGCCGGCGCGGCCCCGCGCTGCCCGCGCGGGCCTCGCTCTGGGAGCGCGGCGGCCTCGACGAATTGTGGCGCCGCCCCATGGCGGTCACGCTCTTCTTCGGCCTCGGCGCGGGGACGATCTGGGTGTTCCTGCCGACCTTCGCCGAGAGCCTCGGGGTGCGGACGCTCGCCCTCTTCTACACGGCGTACGCGACCGCCGCGATCGGCGTGCGTGTCCTCGGGGGGCGGCTGCTCGACACGCACGGCCGCGCGGCCGTGATCGTGCCGTCCATGTTCGTGCAGACGGCCGGGACGGCGCTGCTGGCGATGCTCGCGCTCCTCGCGGACCGGTCGGGCACGACGCCGGTCCTGCCGGTCCTGTTCGTGGCCGGCCTCCTGTCCGGCGGCGCGCACGGCTTCCTCTATCCCGGCCTCGCCGCCCTGGTGACGGACGAGACGCCGGAGACGCGCCGCGGCGTCGTCGTCGGGATCTTCAGCGCGGTGTTCCTCGTGGGCCAGACGGCCGGGGCGTTCGTCTTCGGCTGGGTCATCCACGCCGCGGGCTACGGAGCCACCTGGAGCGCGCTCACCGCCTTGCTCCTCGCCGGCGCCGGCGTGAGCCTCCGGCTCGCCCCGGGGCGGGCCGCGTAGCCGCGCTATACTGGGCCGATGCCGTCGACCGGGGGAGCAGGCATGAGCACGAAGGCCCGTGTGGTGACCACCGCGCTGCTGACCGCCACCCTGCTGGGCGCGCCGGGCCGGGCCGACCTCGCGCCCGACGGCCCCCCCGCCGCACCGCCCCGGGTGATCGGGCCGCAGGAGGTGGAGGTGCTCGCGGTCGTGCTGGACCAGCGCACCCAGCAGCCGACGGTCCTGCTCCAGGGCAAGCGGGATCGGCGCGCCCTCGCGATGGTGATCGGGCTCGCCGAGGCGACCGGGATCGCCGTGCCGCTGCAGGGCGTCACGCCCCCCCGCCCGCTCACGCACGACCTGTTCCTCACGCTCTTCGGGCGGCTGAAGGTCGCGCTCACGCGCGTCGTGATCACCGACCTGCGCGACGACGTGTACTACGCCACGGTCTACCTCAAGGCGGGCGGGGCCGACCTCCAGCTCGACGCGCGCCCGTCCGACGCGATCGCGCTCGCCATCCGCGCGAAGGTGCCGGTGCTCGTCGAGGACCGCGTGTTCGACAAGGGCGGCGGCGTGCGCGTGGCCCCGCCGCGGCCGAACATCTGACGTCATGGCGGACGTCGAGCGCAACGACCAGGAGTGGGCCCTCCAGCGGCGGCTGGAGGACGTCTTCGCGAAGCTCGGGGAGAAGTTCGGGGACCTGACGGGGCGGGTGGAGACGCAGATCCGCCCGATGGTGAGCTTCGACGACGTCGGCGGG
>MGBU01000278.1 GCA_001790205.1 Candidatus Rokubacteria bacterium GWA2_73_35
GACGACGTAGCGCAGGAGGCGGACCTGGCCCGTGTCGAGGTCCACCTCCACCACGGCGGCGTGGACGGCGCTCGCGTAGGTCACGGTCGGGACCGAGTGGTAGACCGTGGCTTCGAAGACGGGCTCGGCGGCCCCGGGGCCCGCGAAGGTCGGCAGGCAGCCCTGGATCACGCGCGCGAAGGAGAGCGCGCGGTCCGACGCGCCGCGGACGAAGACCCGGCCGTCGGCGACCTCGAGGTCCGCGGGACTCGCCTCGAGCAGTCGGGCCGCGGCGCCGATCACGCGCTCACGCACGCGGCCCGCGGCCTCGGCGACGGCGTTCCCGGCCAGCACGAGGCTCCGGCTGGCGAACGTCCCGATGCCGAACGCGATGGCCGCCGTGTCCCCGCCTGTGACGCTGACGTCTGCGAGCGCGCAGCCGAGGGCATCGGCGGCGATCTGGGCGAAGACCGTCTCATGCCCCTGGCCCTGCGAGCAGGCCCCGGTCGCCACGACCGCCCGGCCCGTCGGGTCGAGCCGCACCGCGGCGCCCTCGTAGGGCCCGACGCCCGTGCCCTCGACGTAGGCCGAGAGCCCGACGCCCCGCCACACGCCCCGGGCGCGGAGGGCCGGCTGAGCGCGCCGGAACTCCTCGTAGCCCACCGCCCGGAGCGCCGCCTCGAGCGTCGCCGGGAAGTCGGCGCTGTCGTAGACGAGCGGCTGGCCGTCGCGGTAGAGGAGCCCCACGTCGTACGGCAGCTCCTCAGGCCTGACGAAGTTCAGCCGCCTCACCGCGGCGGGATCAAGACCCAGCTCACGGGCCAGAGCGTCGGCGATCCGGTCCATGACGAACACCGCCTCGGGCCGGCCCGCGCCGCGATAGGGCGCGTGGGGCGTCTTGTTGGTGACGACCGAGCGCGCCTCGACCGAGAAGTTCCGGATGCGGAACGGCCCCAGCATGTGGCCGACCGTGTTGTAGGGCTGGACGATCCCCCACGGGTTATAGGCGCCCTGGTCGAGCAGGAAGCGGTCCCGGAGGGCGAGGATCGTCCCCTCGCGCGTGGCGCCGAGCTCGACCTCGTGGAGTTGCTCCCGCGAGTGGGTCGCGCTCTGGAGGTGCTCGTGGCGGGTCTCGATCCACTTCACCGGGCGCCCGAGCGCCGCGGCCAGGATCGGGATCAGGAGATCCTCGGGGTAGATGGAGCACTTGGTGCCGAAGCCGCCCCCCACGTCCGGCGCCACGACGCGGACGCGATGGGCCGGCACGCCGAGGGCCTCGGCCAGCACCCGCTGGAGCCAGTGGGGAACCTGGGTCGAGGCCCACACGCGGAGGCCGCCGCGCGAGTCGGGCTCGGCGAGCACGCCTCTGGGCTCCATCGGCATGCCGGCGTAGCGCTGCATCCTGAGCCGCCGTCTCACGACGACCGGCGCCTCGCGGAGCGCGCGCGCGGCGTCGCCGAGCTCGACCCGGAACGCCACCGCGACATTGTCGCCCCACTCGGGATGGATCAGCGGGGCGTCGGGGGCGAGCCCGCGCTCGGGATCCGTCACGACGGGGAGCGGCTCCCACTCGACCTCGACGAGCTGCCGCGCGTCCTCGGCGGCGTAGCGGTCGGTGGCGAGCACCACCGCGACCGGCTCGCCCACGTAGCGCGCCCGGCCGCGCGCGAGCGGGTACTGGGGCGCGGACCTGAGCTGGAAGCCGACGCGCGACTGGAGCGCCGGCGGCGGCGTCCCGGCGGCGGGCAAGGGCACCATCCGGGCCCGGAGGTCCTCGAAGCCGAAGACGCCGACGACGGCCGGATGGCGCCGGGCCCGCTCGCTCCGGATGGCGGCGATCCGCGCGTGCGCGTGGGGGCTCCTGAGCAGGACGGCGTGGAGGCAGTCGCTCACGCGGAGGTCGTCCACGTACCGCCCGTGCCCGGCGAGCAGCCGGGGATCCTCCACGCGGCGGACCCCGGCCCCGACGTACCTGGCGCCCACGGTCCCCGCGGCGCCGGCTACGCGAAGCCCCGCACGACGTGCCTGGCCATGAGGTCGATCTGGCGCGGGTCGTCCGTCACGGGCCCGAGCACCAGGTACTTGAGGCCGGCGTCCATCAGGTCCTGGATCCGCGCGTTGATCCGGTCGATGGAGCCGACCATGTAGCACTCCTGAAGGTGCTCCCAGGAGCGATGCCGCCCCATCGTCCTGAGGAACGGCGCCTTGGACCGGGCCACCGCCCGCTCGTGGCTGCGCTCCTCCGTGAGATGGATGAAGTTGCAGTGGCCGAAGGTGAGGCGCCCGGGAGCGAGCCCCTGGGTCCGGGCGTGCCCCTGGAGCTGCTGCCAGTCGCGCTTGACCCACTCCTGCGTGCCGGAGCAGCGGGAGAGCCAGTGGCCCGCGCGCACGATCCGGTCCATCACCGTCTTGGCCAGCACCGGCACGTCGTGCTCGTCCGGGTCGGGGACCCGGGAGCCGCCCGACACCCAGATGGGCGGCATCCGGGGCGGGCGTGGGTCGATCGTGACGTCCCGGAACCGGTAGTAGCGCCCCTCGTAGGAGACGTTGGGACGGGTCAGGAGGAGCGTCACCGCCTCGATGATCTCGTCGGTCCGGCGGCCGCGCTCCTCGATCCGCGAGCCCGTCACCTCGAACTCCCGCGCGTACCAGCCGGGGCCGACGCCCCACACGAACCGGTTGTTCGAGATGTGGCAGAGCGTCGAGATCTCCTTGGCCAGCACGACCGGGTGGCGCACGGGCACCACCAGGATGCCGGTCGCGATCCTCACCTTCTCCGTGAGGGCCGCGGCGTAGGCCAGCATGCCCAGCGGCTCGAGCCAGGCGTGACCGTAGAGACCGGGCGCCGACAGCAGGTGGTCGATGACCCAGACGTCGATGCCGTGCTTCTCGCAGCGCTCGATGGACTCGCGGATCCGCCGGATGTTCTCCGGGCCCGGCTTGCGGTCGTTCCAGGCGTAGGTCGGGATCCAGGCGCCGAACTTGAGCTTGGCCATGGCAGTCGCCTCGTGGGGTGTCAGGTGGAGGGCTCGGCCCGCCGGCCGTAGCGGATCTCGAGCGTCGTGCAGCCGCGCGGCACGCGGTAGGGGCCGTGCACCATGCCCGGCGGGCGGCAGGCGTACATGCCGGCGGCGAAGGTCTGGCGCTTGCCGAGGTCGATCAGCTCTCCGTCCAGGATCCAGACCTCCTCCCAGAAGTCGTGGGCGATCGCCTCGCTGGTCTCGACGCCGGCGTCGAAGCGGAGCAGCCGCGTCACGTCCCCGGTCTCGGGGGCGTGGCTCAGGATCTTCTGCCGCACGCCGGGTCCGCCCGCCCCGCCCGTGGCCGAGGCGGCGACGGGCTCCCACGGCAGGTGGTCCGGTCGGAAGAACTCGAGCTCGGGCTTCGGCATGCCGGGCCTCCCCGGGCTCGCTCAGCCCCGGAGCGTCTTCATCACGTCGGTGTTCGCGAGCGCGGTCCGCGGGTCACCCTGGAAGATGATCTCGCCGCGGTCGATCGCGTAGAGTCGGTCGGCCACCCGCGTGGCGTTGGTGACGTTGGACTCGGCGATGAGGAGCGAGATCCCCATGGCCTTGATCCGCTTGGCCGCCTCGACGAGGCGCGTCACCACGACCGGCGCCAGCCCCTCGAAGGGCTCGTCCAGCAGCAGCACGGCGGGCGCGAGCGCCATGGCGCGCGCGATGGCCACCATCTTCTTCTGTCCGCCGGAGAGGTTCAGGCCCCGCCGTGAGACCAGGGCGTCGATCTCGGGGAACAGCGCCCGGACCCGCTCGTCCACGGCCGCCCGGCCGGCGGCGCCGTCGGCGCGGCTCGCGATCCTGCCGATCTCGAGGTTCTCCGCCACCGTGAGGTCGGGGAAGATGCCGGCGTCCTCGGGCGAGTAGCCGATCCCGAGCCGCGCGCGCGCGTGCGCCGGCAGCCGCGTGATGTCCCGGTCCTTGAACAGGACCGTCCCCGAGCGGATGGGGAGCAGGTTGATGGCGCTCTCGAGCGTCGTGGTCTTCCCCGCCCCGTTGCGCCCGACGAGGCAGACCGCCTCGCCGTCCCCCACGCGGAGCGAGAGCGACCGGAGCACGTGCGCCGGGCCGCGGAAGGTGTTGATGGCCCTGAGCTCGAGCATCGCCTAGCCTTCCGTCTCGGAACTCATGTCACGAGCCTGCCGTCGCCCTCGCACGATCGTCAGCATCAGCTCGCACACCGCACCCTAGCCGGCCTCCGTGGTCCCGATCAGCGTGGTCGTCACGCGCTCGTTGCGGCGGATCTCCTCCGGCGTGCCGTCCGCCAGGATGGTGCCCTCGTGCATCGCGACGATCCGGTCCGAGTAGGTGAAGACCACGTCCATGTCGTGCTCGATGACGACGGCGGTGATCCCGCCCGTTCGCACGATCGAGGTCACGATGTCCATGATCGGCGCCTTCTCGCGGGTGCTCACGCCGCTGGTGGGCTCGTCGAGGAAGAGGAGCTTGGGCCGGAGCGCGTACGCCACGGCCACGTCCAGGAGCTTGCGCTCGCCCTGGGCGAGCCCGCCGGCCAGCATCCGCGCCTTCGACTCCAGGCCGAACCGCTGCAGCACCTCGCCGGCCTCGTCGAGCACGGCCCGGTCGCGCTCGGCCAGGGCCGTCATCCGCCGTGTCTTGCCCTCCCGGGCGAAGATCGTGAGCGCGACGTTGTCCTGTACCGTCATCTGGTCGAACAGGTTGACGAGCTGGAAGCTCCGCGCGATCCCCTCGCGGATGCGCTCGTGGACGGACTGGCGTGTGACGTCCGCGCCGTCGAAGACGATGCGGCCCGCGTCGGGACGCAGGAGCCCGCTGATCAGGTTCACCAGCGTGGTCTTCCCGGCGCCGTTGGAGCCGATCAGCCCCAGCAGCTCACCCTGGTTCACGACGAAGTCCACGTCATCCACGGCGTGGGTGTCGCCGAACCACTTCCGGACCCGGGTGGTCTCGAGCAGGGCCATGTCAGGCGATCCGCCGGCGCCGGGCGAAGAGCGGCGCGAGGGTTCCCACGAGGCCGGCCGGCATCGTCAGCACCAGCAGGACCAGCACGACGCCGAGGACCATCTGCCAGTAGACCGTGAACCCGATGGCGTAGGTCTCGAGGTAGTTGAAGACGACGGCGCCGAGCACCGGGCCGAGGAAGGTGCGGAACCCGCCCAGCACCACGAAGAAGACGATCTTGCCGGAGAAGGGCCAGTAGAGGATGTCCGGCGTCGTGAGCCCGTTGAGCGGCACCCAGAGCGTCCCCGCCAGGCCGGTGAAGGTGCCCGAGACCACGAGCGCGATCCAGCGGTACTTCCGGACCTGGACCCCGACGAACTCGGCGCGGGTCTCGTTGTCGCGGATCGCCTGGAGCGCCTTGCCGAAGGGGGAGTTCACGATGACCCACATCGCCCCGACGCAGACGAGGAAGAGCGCCAGCACGTAGTAGTAGTAGCGGTGGGTGAGGAAGACGAGCTTGTCCTCGCCCGCGCCGAGGGCCACGCTCCCGCCGAGGAGCGTCGGCGTCGGCACCCGGAGCCCGTCGGTTCCGCCCGTGACCCAGAAGAGCTTGAAGGCCAGGCTCCAGATGACCTGGGACAGGGCGAGCATCAGGATGCTGAAGAAGATGCGGGTGTACCGGACGCACACGGCCCCGAAGAGCGCCGCCGTCACGGCCGAGGCCAGCGCGCCCGCCAGGACGAAGGCCTCCATCGAGCTGAGGCCCATGTACTTCACCAGCAGGGCGGCCGTGTAGGCCCCGACGCCGAAGAAGGCCGAGTGGCCGAAGGAGAGGAGCCCCGTGTAGCCGAGGAGCAGGTTGAAGCCGAGGGCCGCGATGGCGAAGATGAGGCCGTACGAGAGCTGGAGGGTCTGGAACGGCGGCAGCAGGCGCGGGACCAGGACGAGGAACAGCGCGATCGCGATGCCGACGGCGAGGCGCCAGCCGGCGAGAAGCCGCCCCGAGGCGAGCAGGGCCTGGCTCACGCCCGCCCGAAGAGCCCGGCCGGACGAAGGAACAGCACGACGGCCGCGATGAGGTAGAGCACCGCCAGCTCGATCTCGGCGAAGTACATGATGCCGAGCGTCCGGACGGCGCCCACGATGAGCGCGCCGACCAGCGCGCCCTCGAGGCTCCCGAGCCCGCCGATCACCACCACCACGAAGGCCAGGATCAGCGCGTCCACGCCCATGCCGAGGACCGCGCCCGAGAGGGGCATCACCACGGCGCCGCCCAGGCCCGCCATCAGGCACCCGATGGTGAAGGCCTGGACGTAGATGCGCTTGACGTCCACGCCGAGGGCCGAGGCCATCCGCATGTTCTGGGAGGTGGCCCGGAGCAGGATCCCGAAGCGCGTCCGGTAGATGAACGCCCAGAGACCGACCGCCGCCGCGCCCCCCACGACGATCACGAAGATGTTGTAGCCGGGGTAGGTGGCGCCCAGGACCGAGATGCTCGGGAAGAACTCCGAGAGCGCGCTGGCGGTCAGCGGATAGGGCCCCCAGACCATGCGCATCAGGTCCTCGAGGATCAGCAGGAGGCCGAAGGTCATCAGCAGCTGGTACTCCTCGGGACGCTGGTAGAGCGGGCGCAGGAGCGTCGGCTCCAGCAAGGCGCCGGCGAGCGCCGCCGCGGCGGCGCCGATCAGGAGCAGGACGAGCAGGAGGCTCACGTGGAGGTAGCTCGCCACGAGCCCCACCGCCCACGCCGCCACGTAGGCGCCGACGGCGTAGAGGCTGCCGTGCGCCATGTTGACGATCCGCATGACGCCGTAGACGAGGGAGAGCCCGCAGGCGATCAGGAAGAGGATCGACGCGTAGAACAGCGAGTTCAGGATCTGGGTCAGGAGCGTGTCCACGCGCGGCTATCTTGCCTCCCGCGGCGCGCGCTTTTCAAGGGCCGAATGCCTCGGTCGTGCCGGGGGGCCCGGAAGCGCGGCGAGGCCGGGACGCCCCGCGGCGTGCCCGGCCTCGCCCTTCGCCTCGTCGCTCAAGCGCTCTTCGGCCAGGTCTCCTCGATCCACTTGTACGTCGTCGTCGGCTCGCCCTTGGGATAGCCGGGGGGCGCCGTGATGCTGCGGATCGGCACGGTGATGACCCGCTTCAGATCCCACACGGGGAACGCGTAGTCGGGCGAATTCACGAGGAACCCCGTCAGCGCGTCCTTGTAGCCCTGGTGGTTGTCGGGCCGGATGTAGGTGTAGCCCGCGGGCGCCGCGTACATCAGCCCTTCGAGCATGGCGATGATCGCCTGGTCGTCCGGCCAGCCGCCCACGAGCTGGTTCGCCTTCTCCACGGCCACGCGCAGCATGTGGAGCGCCGTGTAGGCGCCCTCGGACTCGAACGTGGGGTACTCCTTCCAGCGGTCGTAGTATTTCTTGACGAACTGCGCGTTCGGCAGCCAGCGGTTCCCCGCGGGGTAGAGGAAGTGGTAGTTGGCGTGCACGCCCGCGACGACCCCCGCCGGGTGGTCCTTGCCGATCGCCTGCGGCACCACGCCGAAGGCCAGCGTGGTGGCCACCTTCATCTTCTTGAACAGGTCGTACCGGAGCGCCTGCTTGTAGAGGGCGATGTAGTCGCCGCCCCAGACGGAGGTGAAGAGCAGGTCCGGCTTGGCCGAGATCGTCTTGGTGATGTGGGCGGTGAACTCGGTGGTGCCGAGCTTGGGCCAGGCCTCCGAGACCACCTGGATGTTCCCCGACAGCTTCTTCATCGCGATGTTGAAGTGGTCGAACGCGTTCCGGCCGTAGGAGTAGTCGGGATGGATGTGGGCGATCTTCGTGACCTTGGGCCACGCCATCGAGGCCGCGATCGCGGCCATCACGCCGTCCGCCGACTGGATGTTGGTCACGCGGAAGACGTAGTGGGGGTTCGGCACCGCCTTCTCGAACAGGAAGTCCGTGCAGCCGTCGGTGAAGAGCGTGAGGGTCTTCAGCTCCTCGGCCACCGGGCCGAGCGCCGGCGTATTGCCGCTGGAGATGACGCCCGTGAAGCAGTCGATCTTCTCCGACAGCTTCATCCGGCGCAGCTCCTTGACGTTGGCGTCAGTGCCCGCGGCCTCGTCGGCCTTGACGGTCTCGATCTTGCGCTTGCCGAGCAGCCCGCCCTGGGCGTTGATCTCCTCGGCCGCCAGGATGTGGCCCTTGTAGGAGGGTTCTCCAAGTACTGCGGCAGGGCCCGTGAAGAAGGTCATGTGGCCGGTCTTGTACGGCGTGGTGGGGACCTTCCCCTTGGCCTGGAACGACTGCTGGGCTTCGGCCGGGGTCGGGACCACCAGGGAGCCCGCCGACGCCGCGGCCGCTCCGATGGTCACGCCCAGCCGGTTCAGGAAGTCTCGTCGACTGACCTCTTCAGGCATATCGTGTCCCCCCTGGGTGAACGGTTGAAGCCGGGCGAGGTGGCTCCGTGGCCGTCGTGTACTCCGCTTCGCGGGGCATGTCAAGCCGCGCCGCAATACCGCGGGGACGCTTGCGGCCCGGGCCTGAGGCCAGCACAATGGGGCCCGGCGGGCTCCAGGGCATGCTTGGCGCGATCGTGAGGGGGGTCGGGGACACCGCGCGCGGGGTGGGCGGGGCCCTCCGCGGGCACCCCGGAACTTTCCTCGGCGCCGGGCTCGCCGTCCTCGCGCTGAGCGTGCTGCTCCCGCCCCTCGTCCTCTCGCTCGCGCGCAAGCCGGTGGACTACTTCACCTTCAACCCCTGGCTCAAGCGGCTCCCGGAGTATCTCGCTTCGGGCGGCCACCCGCTCGGGACGAGGATCGAGAAGACCTGGGGGCTCGTGCTCTTCTGGTTCTCCGCCGACAATCCCTACGGCGTCGAGTGGGGATTCTCCGTGACGGTCGCCGATCTCGCACGCTTCCTGCTGCTGGCACTCCTGGTCGGCGCCTACTTCGCCCTCTGGCGGGAGCGCCGCGCGCGCGTCCAGGCCCGCGGCCTCGGGGTGAAGCTCGGACGCCCCGGCGGCGTGCTCGCCGCGCTCACGGGCGCGCTGGGCCTCTCCACCGCCCCGTGCACCGTCATGGGATGCGGCGCCCCGGTCCTCCCGGTGCTGGGCCTGGCCTTCGTCGGGCTCTCGAGCACGACACTCAAGTGGATGGCCGAGATCTCGGCCGTCGCCACGACGGCGCTCCTCGGCGGGCTCGTCCTGGTCGTCGGGTACCTGGGCTCCCGCCTGGGCGCCCGCCGCGTGTCGTCGTCACGCCGAGAACGGAGCGGGAGCTGAGAACGGAGCGGAAGATGGCGCGAGCGCTCGGCACGTTCGACTACGTGATCGTCGGCGCGGGCACCGCGGGCTGCCTCCTCGCCAACCGGCTGGCGGCCGACCCGGAGGTCAGCGTGCTCCTGATCGAGGCGGGCGGCCGCGACGGCTGGATGTGGATCCACATCCCGGTCGGCTACATCTTCTGCATCGGCAACCCGCGCACCGACTGGTGCTACCGGACCGAGCCCTGCGACGGGCTGAACGGCCGCTCGATCCTCTACGCGCGCGGCAAAGTCCTCGGGGGCTGCTCGTCGATCAACGCCATGATCTACATGCGGGGCCAGGGGCGCGATTACGACGCGTGGGCCGCGCTGACCGGCGATGCCGGCTGGTCCTGGAAGAGCGTGCTGCCGGTCTTCAAGCGCACCGAGGATCATTACAAGGGCGCCACCGAGTTCCACGGGGCGGGCGGCGAATGGCGCGTCGAGCAGCAGCGGCTCCGCTGGGAGATCCTCGACGCCTTCCAGGCGGCGGCCGAGGAGCTCGGCGTGCCGCGCACCGACGACTTCAACCGCGGCGACAACGAGGGCAGCAGCAAGTTCGAGGTGAATCAGCGGCGCGGCGTGCGCTGGAGCGCGGTGAAGGCCTTCCTGCGGCCGGCGGCGCACCGGAAGAACCTCACCGTGCTCACGGACGCTCTCGTGACCAGGCTCAGGCTCGAGGGCCGGCGGGTGCGGGGCGTGGAGCTCGAGCGCGCCGGCGAGAGCCTGGTCGCCGAGGCCCGGATCGAGACCGTGCTCGCCGCGGGCGCGATCGGGAGCCCCCAGCTCCTGCAGCTCTCCGGCGTCGGCCCCGGCCGCGTGCTGGCGCAGCACGGCATCCCCGTGGCGCACGAGCTGCCCGGCGTGGGCGAGAACCTCCAGGACCACCTCCAGCTCCGCATGGCCTTCAAGGTGCGGAACGTGCGGACGCTGAACGAAGTGGTGAACAGCTGGAGCGGCAAGGTGCGGATCGGCCTGGAGTACCTGCTGTTCCGCACGGGCCCGCTCACGATGGCGCCCTCGCAGCTCGGGCTCTTCACCCGCTCGTCGCCGGACCGGGCGCGGCCCAACATCGAGTTCCACATCCAGCCGCTCTCGCTCGACCGGTTCGGGGAGCCGCTGCACCCGTTCCCGGCCTTCACGGCGAGCGTCTGCAACCTCCAGCCGACCGCGCGCGGCTCCGTCCGGCTGAAGAGCCCCGATCCGCGCGCGGCACCGGCGATCCAGCCGAACTACCTCTCGACCCCCGAGGACCACCGGGTCGCCGTCGACTCGCTGCGGCTCACGCGCCGGATGGCGGCGGCGCGGGCGCTCGCGGCCTACCAGCCCGAGGAGTTCGTCCCAGGATCCCGGCTCCAGAGCGACGCCGAGCTGGTGCGCGCCGCGGGTGACGTCGGCACCACCATCTTCCACCCGGTCGGCACCTGCCGGATGGGCCGCGCCGACGACCCGGCGGCGGTGGTGGACTCGCGCCTGCGCGTGCGCGGGCTCGGCGGTCTGCGCGTGGTGGACGCCTCGATCATGCCGACGATCACGTCCGGCAACACGAACTCGCCCACCGTCATGATCGCCGAGCGCGGCAGCGAGATGATCCGCGAGGACCGCCGCCGGGCCTGAGCGGCTACCCCGCGGTGGGCGGCGGCTCGGCGTCGATCCCCGCCATCCGGCGGGCGAGGTCCTTCATCTCCCCGTAGTCGGTGAGGCGCTGCACCATGATCTTCTGCGCCTGCACGGGCCCGGCGCCGTGCCAGGTGCCGACGCCGTGCAGCCCGGCCGTCCAGTGCTGGAGGAGCTTCGTCACCTTCATGATCCGCTCGGCGGAGGCGTCGGAGCCGAACCCGTAGAACTTCTCCACGTACGCGCGCGTCTCGGGGTTCTTCAACTCCTTGAGGCTCGGCAGCGTCACGACCACGCCGCCGCCGATGTCGCCGGCGAGCGCCATCAGCCGCCAGAACGCGGTGCAAACGTTGAGCTTCGAAACGTTGCCCAGGAGGTCGTTCGGGAACCAGACCCCCGAGCCCGGGACCTCCTCCTTCCCCTCGAGCGCGGCCGCCTTCGAGCACGCCCGCACCGTCTCGAGGAGCGTCACCATCTCGGTCATCTGGTCGTTGACGTGCGGCGCGTGCTCGAGGCCCTTGTACTCCTGGATGAGCCGGGCGGCGCCGACGAGCACGCGGCCGAAGCCCACTTTGCACGAGCCGCCGCACACCATGCGGTGGAGCTGCGCGAAGCGCGCGACGAGCCGCCCGGCGTACTTCGTCTCGCTGCACAGGAACACGCGTTCCCACGGCACGAACACGTGATCGAAGACGACGAGCGAGGTCTCGCGCTGGCCGAAGCGCGGGTTGCCGAGCTCCCAGGGGTCGTCGGCCAGCAGGCGCTCGGCGGCGTGGGGCCCGTACTGGCAGACGTAGACCATTCCCTCGGCGCCGTTCGGCACGGCGAACGCGACCGCGTAGGGCTCCTCGCCCGGGCGCCAGGCGCCCGAGGGCATCACGAGCGTCCAGTCGCACGCGTAGGCCCCGGAGATGTTGATCTTGGCGCCGTTGACGACGATGCCGCGCTCGTTCTGCTCCACCACGCGCAGCGAGAGGTCCGGGTCCGTCCACTCGCTGATCTTCCGGTCGCGCGGCCCGCGCGGCTCGGTCATGGCGCCGGCCACGCTCAGGTCCTCCTCCTGCACCAGGCGCAGGAAGTCGAGGAACCGCGCGTGGTACCCCGTGCCGAGGTCACGGTCCACCTCGAAGGTGGTGGCGGCCAGCGCGTTGAGCGCGTCCGCGCCCACGCAGCGGTAGATGCAGGTGCCGAGGTTCGACGCCGCGTAGAGCCCGGCCGCCGCGCGCTGGACCAGGTCCTCCGGGCTTCGGTTGAGGGTCGTGTAGAGGTTGCAGGGCTCGCCGGTGAGATGGCTCGGCCGCGTCAGGAGCTTGCCGGCTTCGGGGTCCTGCGCCCACTCGTAGCTCGCGAGGTTCGCCTCGACCACGGTCCGGGTCACCGGGTGGGCGGCGATGTCCTCCACGCGCTTGCCGTCCATGAACACGCGCGGCGTCATCGCCTTCACCCGCTGCCGGTACGCTTCGGGGCTCTTCACCGCCATTGCGTTCTCCTCGAGCTCTCACCCGTCGGTTCACCGGTCTCTGACCAGCGCGGCATTGAGGTGCTCCCTACAAATATCCTGTTGTCGACCGGAAAGGTGAATAGGCTCCGTGACCTATTTTATTGGGTAGTTATCGGGTGAGTCCTCGTCTTTGCCCGTCCAGCTTCTGAGGTCGGCTCTCGTGCATCGTGCCGGCCGGTTGGTCGAGGTCCGTGCTGAGGTCCGTGCTATAGTCGTCGCCGCCAGCCCCGACCATCTCCAAGGGTAGACGCAACTGGCGTCGGGACTCGGATGCTGGCGTGTCTCACCCGCCGCGAGGACCGCGTCAAGGACCGCGTCTCCACAGACCCTGGCAAGCGAATCGTTCTCTCAAGATTCAGGAGGAGATCTCTCATGCAACTGCAAGTCCCGTGGCTCAAACCAGCGGCGTGGGGCGTCGTCGTCGGCGCGGCTGGGAGCATGATCATCGGCTTTTCATGGTTGGGATGGACCCTCGGCAGCACTGCCGAGCGGATGGCAGTAGAACGAACCAACGCGGCCGTGGTCGCCGCTCTGACACCGTCCTGCGTCGCGAGGTTCATGCGGCAGCCCGGCGCGGTCGCGAAGCTCGGAGAGTTCCAGAAGATCGACTCGTGGAAACAGCGAGAGTTCATCGAAGCCGGTGGCTGGGCCACTCCGCGGGGGGACAAGACGCCCAACTCGGCAGTTGCGGAAGCGTGTGCCGAGGAGCTCGCGAAGACCAAAGCGTAGTCCCGGCAGCCGCACCGACCAGCGCAGGAGCCATCCGAGAGTCGTAGCTTTCGAAGGATGACGCGACTCGCCGGCGATCCGCCAGATCGTCGGTGAGACGCCGCCGGCGACGCCGACCCCTTGACCCACGGGAAGCCCTCACCCTGTCGTCCCACTTCGACACGATCGACGACCTGCTGTGGATCCACCACGGGGACGGGATGGTCGAGCTCCTCACCCAGAACGCTTCATTGGCGTGTCCGAACAGGTTACGACGCCGTAGGCGCGGGCTAGTCGCGCTCGGCCGGAACGCGGTGAACCAGGGGCACGCGCTCGGTGTGGCCGAGGAGGGCGGCGCCGACATAGGTGCCGGCCGCGAGGGCGAGGCCGGCGATCGTCGTGAGGCGCTCGGGCAGGGCGAGGAGGAGCCCGGCGGAGACGAGGATCACGCGGACCGTGTAGCCGCCGGCCGTCGCGCGGACCGCGCCGACGAAGGGGAGGTAACCCTGGACGGCGTAGGCGACGAGCGCCAGGCCGAGCACCGCCGCCGCGAGCACCTCGACGGTCGTCAGCAGGGTCCCGCCCTGCAGGACGAGCACCGGGTTGTAGATGAAGAAGAACGGCAGCGCGTACTTCACCGAGCCGAACTTCATCGCCTCCATCATGGAGCGCATGACGGGGGCGCCGGCGAGGCTCGAGGCGGCCACCACCGACAGGGCCACCGGCGGCGTGATCTCGGAGAGGACCGCCCAGTACAGGATGAAGAGGTGCACCGCCACCGGGTTCATCCCCTGCTGGATGAGCGCGGGCGCCACCATGATGGCCAGGAAGATGTACGACGCGGTGATGGTGAGCCCGGTGCCGAGGATGAAGCACGCGATCGCGGTCATCAGGATCAGCGCGATCAGGCTGCCGCCCGCGATGAGGATCAAGTCGGTCGTGATCGTGCCGATGACCCCGGTCACGGTGAGCCCGCCGATGAGGAGCCCCACCGAGGCGAGGATGGTGACCAGCTCCGTCAGGACCCGGCCGCTCGACTCGATGAAGCGGACCGCGCGCGCCACCGTCCAGCGCGTCTCGCGCCGGACCATCGCGAGGACGAAGAGCGCCGCCGTCGCGTAGAACGGGGCGAGGGCCTCCTGGCGCAGGTAGACGAGCAGCACCACGAGGACCAGGAAGGCGAAGACGTAGAACCACCCCTCGGCGAACGTGCGCCCGACCGAGGGCAACTCGGTGCGTGGCAGGCCGCGGATCCCCTTCCGGGCCGCGTAGGCATCGACCTGGAGGGCGAGCGACAGGAAGAACAGCGCGGCCGGGATCGCCGCCGCGATCGCCACGTTGACGTACGGCGTCGACAGGATGGACGCCATCACGAAGGCGACCGCCCCCATCACCGGCGGGGTCAGCACCCCGCCGCTCGAGGCGTTCGCCTCGACCGCCGCCGCGTCCTCGGGGCGGAAGCCCGTCCGCTTCATGGCCGGGATCGTCACGACGCCGGTCGCGAGCACGTTGCTCACCGAGCTGCCGCTCATGCTGCCGAAGAGCCCGCTCGCCAGGATCGCGACCTTGGCCGTCCCGCCCCGCACGTGGCCGAGCAGGGCCATGGCGATCCCGGTGAAGAACCGGCCGGCGCCGGTCACGTCGAGCGCGGAGCCGAACAGGATGAACCCGATCAGCAGCGTGCCGAACACGCGCATCGGGATGCCCAGCACCGCCTCGACGCTCGCGGTCTGGTAGCGGATCGTGTCCGCGAAGGAGAGGCTGAAACCCGCGATCGGGCCGGGCAGCCGCCCGGCGTAGACCGGGTAGAGCGAGAAGACGAACAGGATGAGCGCGAGCGAGAGCCCGCCGGCGCGGCGGGCGCCCTCGAGCAGCAGGAACCAGAGCACGACGCCGACCACGACGGCGGGGGTCGGGGCGGCGAACTCCCAGGCCTCCAGCACCATGCGCTCGGCGTTCCAGGCGAAGTAAAGGGTGGAGGCGATCACGGCGAGGAAGGCGAGGACGTCGTACCAGGGCACGCGGCGGCCCGCCTCCCCGCGGAGCGGGAACAGCAGGAACACGGGGGCGAAGAACGTGGTGAGGAGCAGGTAGAGATACCGGTTCTCGAGGAAGACGATCCCGGCGAAGAACCGAAGGTTGAAGATCTGGTTGACCGCGAGCAGGAGCCCGGCCGCGGTGAAGACGAGGAACACCGCGCGCCAGGCCGGGCCTAGCGCGCGGTGACGTCCCGTCGTCTCAGCCACGCCGGCTTACCAGAACTTCGTCTCCCAGTAGGGGTCGAACCCGGCCTGCTTCAACTCCTCGGTGCGGATCTTCATCCACAGCTCGGGGAACTTGGCGGTGCCGAGCTTCTGCTTCTGCGCCTCGTCCTGCGCGCGGTCCCACGCCTTGCCCAGGACCTCCTGGCGCCGGACGAGCTGCTGGTTGTAGCGCTCCAGCTCCGCGGTCCAGACCTTCTTCTCCTTGAAGTAGCGGACCGCGCCCTCGTGGTAGGGGGCGACCCACTTCAACCGCTGCGCCTCCAGCGCGAAGCCCTCGTTGCCCGGCCAGGCGGCCTTGTACACCGGGAACAGCTCGTAGAGCATCCGCGTCTGCTGGTAGACGAGCTCGGCGTCCTGCCAGGCGTACGTCGTGACGATCGGGTAGCCGTAGGTCGCGCCCTGGTGCGGGGTGTCCTTGGAGATCGGCGGGGCGCCGATGGTGGCGGCGTTCGGCTCGAAGTAGGGCGCCGCCTTCTTGAGCCGCTCCCAGGCGGCCGGGTCGCGCGTGGGCTCCGGCACGACGGCGGCGGAGTACTTGCGCGGCGAGCTCGCCAGCTCGTAGACGGGGCCGGAGTTGGTGCTGGCGATGTAGCAGTCGGCCTTGCCCTCGATCACCGCGCGGCCGGCGGCGCCCCAGCTCGGGAAGTCGAGCTTCTGCACGTCCTTCCAGCCGAGGTTGCCGGCCGCGAGGAACGCCGTCATGTTCAGGTTGAGCGCCGGCGCGCCGACGACCCAGGCCATGCGCTTGCCCTTGAGGTCGTAGACGGTCTTGATGCCGCTGTCGGCTCCGCACGAGGCCGCGCCGGTGTTGAAGGCGGCCCACGCCGCCCCGAGGATCCGCACCTGCTGCGGCCCCCACTCGGGCGCCGAGAACTCCATCACGCCCTCCTGGGAGAGGAAGAAGGCGGCGCCGAGCGCGCCGAAGTGCGCGGTGCGCTTCACCAGCGGGATCTGTCGGGCCACGTCGTTGCCGGCCGGGATCACGCGGAGCGTGGTCCCTTCCTTCGTCTGCATCGCGTGGCCGATCGAGGCCGCCTGGCTGTAGCCGGCCGAGCCGACGTCGTAGGCGGTCCAGACGAGGGTGCGCGGCACCCGGGTCTGCGCCTCCGTGAGCGGCGCCCCCAGAAGGAGGACGCTCACGAGGGCCGCGAGGTGTGCTGCGAGGCTGCGCTTGGTCGTCATCATCGGATCTTGCCTCCTCGGGGGGAAGTCGCGGCGCCTGCTCACGCAGGGCACGGCGAATATAGGCGGGGCCCGCAGGCGAGTCAATGGGGCGGACGCAGGCGGGCGAGGGAGACGGCACGGCGCGGGCCCAGCGCGGATCAGCCAAAAGCACCATTGACAGGCCATCGCCGAGGGCCAGGCTTTGCGCGGCCGGAAACCGCGGGTCCGGCTCGGGGAGATTCGGCTCCCCCCGAGTGCTACACCCCACGGCACCTCGCCCAGAACATCCTGACCTCCCGGAGCGCCCTCGAGGGCGAGCGCAAGCAGGTGACGGTCCTCTTCGCGGACCTCAAGCTCCATGGAGCTGGTGGCCGACCTCGACCCCGAGGCGGCGCGCAAGCGGTGACGAGACGGGCGATGTTCGCGCTCGACCTCCGGTAGACCACGTCGACGTCCTGCGTGAGTCGCGCGGAGCCGTGCGCCGTGGCCGCGGCGCCCCCGACCAGGATGAACTCGACGCCGGCCTCACCCAGGCAGCACAACAGGGCGGCGAAATCCGTCATGCGGGCGGGCGCCGCCGGTCATGGACCGCCCGGCGCCTCATCGACGTCGATGCGCCTCGCGGCCGGCGCGCCGGAGCTCGGCGGCAAAACCCTGCAGGGCCACGAGCCGAGCGAACCGTTCATCCACCGAGCGTCGCAGATTCTCACGGATGAGCGTGCGATCGATGTCGCGCTTGTAGGCTTCGATCACCGGATCGAGATCGACGGCGACGGCCGAGGCTCGCGAGCGCACCGGCTCAGCCACGCTCCGATCATAGCAGGATGAGGCGTGCGGCGCCGAGCGTCGGCGCCGCAATGCCCTCGACCGCCCGGGAAAAGGCCCCCAATCAGGGGATGAAGTTCAGCTCCTCCGGGAGCGGCGGCACGATCGGGGTCTCGAAGATGGCGCCGGCGCCGTCCGGATCGATGGTGAGGTCGCCGTCGGTGGCGAAGAACGTCGCGATCTGCGCCTGGGCCGCCAGGGAGAAGGCGCCC
>MGBU01000279.1 GCA_001790205.1 Candidatus Rokubacteria bacterium GWA2_73_35
CGCTTTTGGCGCCAGCGCCCCCCCTACTCTCGTCAGTTCGCGTACTTACACGTCGTGCCCCTGCCCAATAAGGGAAACATGGGCTAGGATAGGCGCGACGTGGCTCCCGCGCAGCGAACGGGTTCCCGGTCGGCCCGCGTGGGGAGGATCCTCTGGCGCCTCGGGGGGCTTTCCCTGCGGCGGCTCGCCGGACGGGTCTACGACCGGATGTGGGAGCACGCGATCCTCGACCGCGCGGCGGTGCTCTCCTACTACTTCCTGTTCGCCCTCTTCCCGGCCCTGCTGTTCCTGACCGCCCTCGTGGGCCTCCTGCCCACGCCGAACCTCATGCCCGAGCTCATGCGCCACGCCGCGCGCGTCATGCCGCGCGCGGCGGCGGCGCTGGTCAACAGCACCCTCGAGGAGGTCGTCCGGGGCGCGAGCGGTGGCCTCCTGTCCATCGGCGGGCTCGCCGCCCTCTGGGTCGCGTCGAGCGGCATGGCGTCCATCATGGGGGCGCTCGACGCCGTCGGCGGCCTCGCGGACCAGCGCCCGTGGTGGCGGCGCCGGCTCACGGCCGTCGGGCTCACGCTGGCGTTCGCCCTGTTTACGCTGACGGCGTTGCTCCTGCTGTTCTTCGGCGCCCGCATCGGCGAGGTGGTCGCCGCCGCGATTGGAATGGGACCGCTGTTCACGCTCGCCTGGAACCTCGTCCAGTGGCCCGTCCTCGCCCTGCTCGTGCTCGCGGGGATCACGCTCGTCTACTACCTGGCCCCGGCGCGCCCGCGCCCGTGGCGCTGGGTGACGCCGGGCTCCGCCTTCGCGCTCCTCGCGTGGCTCGCGATGTCCTTCGGGCTCCGGCTCTACGTGCGGTACGTCGGCAACTACAACGCGACGTACGGCTCGATCGGCGGCGTGATCCTCCTGATGCTCTGGCTCTACCTGAGCGGCGTCGTGCTCCTGCTCGGCGCCGCCATCGACGCCGAGATCGAGCGGGCCGCCGCCGGGGCGATCCCCGGGCCGGCCGCCGCGCCCGAGCCCGCCGCGACGCCCGGCACCGGGGCTGCGCCCCGCGCCGAGTGCTGAGCCGACCGGATTCGCCGGCCGGGCGCGAGGCGAGGGGGCGGTTCCAGGAAACGAGCCTCACGAGGCCCGAGGGAGGAGCCGACCGGAGCGTACGTGGTTGTACGTGAGGATCGGCGACGACCGAGAACGAAGTGAGGCGAAGTTACTTGGAGCCGCACGGGGCCCCGCCGGCGAGCGGCGGGAAGATCGCGACGATGTCCCCGGGCGTGAGCGGCTGCTCGGGCGCGGCGTCGCGGCCGTTCACGAGGACGACCCGCGCGAGGTCGGCCGGGATGCCGAGCCGCCGCGCGACGTCGGCGACGGTGCCGCCGTCGGGCACGTCGAGCACGGCGGCGCCCTCGCGGCTGTCGGCGGGCAGGTAGGCGGCGAAGGCGGCGAAGAGCTGGACTTCGACCTTCAGCGGCGTTCGGCGACCCGCAGCCGGTCGCCCGGGCGGATCCGGTCCGGCGCGTCGAGCTCGTTCCAGCGAACGACGTCGCCGATGGACACGCCGTAGCGCTTGGCGATCGCGGCGAGCGTGTCGCGCGGGCGCACGACGTGCACCCCGGGGCCGCTCGACGCCCTCGACACCGCGCCGCCCGGCCTCGGCGACCCCGCGTCGCGGCTCCCGAGCCGCGTCGGCGTGCGCGGCGCCAGCGCCGCCAGCACGCCGGTGCGCGTCCCGCCAGGGACCCGGAGGTCCCACGGGGCGCCGGGTGGCGTGACGCCCCGCACGAGGACAGGGTTCAGCGCGCGCAGCATCTCCGCCGAGAGGCCGGCGGCGGTGGCGAGCCGTCCCAGGCCCGTGGCAGCCGGAACCGCGACGCGCTCGACGTCCGGAGCCTCGGCGCCGCCGACCTCGAAGCCGAACCGCGCGGGGTCCCGCCCGAGCAGCGTCATCGCCTGGATCGAGGGGACGAAGTCCTTCGTCTCGCGGCGCAGGAGGCCCGTGCGGGCCAGCGCCCAGAAGTCCGCGGAGCCGGTCCGCCGCACCGCGCGCGCGACGACCAGCTCGCCCGCGTTGTACGCGGCCTGCGCGAGGAGCCAGGAGCCGAACTGCGCGTGGAGGTCGCGGAGGTAGGCCGCCGCGGCGGCGGTCGAGCGCTCCGGGTCGCGGCGCTCGTCCACCCAGCGGTCCACGCGGAGCCCGTAGCGCCGCGCGGTCGACGCCATGAACTGCCAGAGCCCCGTCGCGCCGGCGCGCGAGACGGCCTGCGGGTCGAACCCGCTCTCGATCATCACCATGTACGCGAGGTCCTCGGGGAGCCCCTGGCGCTGGAGCACCTCCCGGATCATCCCGAGGTAGCGGCCCGAGCGCCGGAACCACAGGGCCACCACCTCCCGCCGGCTCCCCGTGAAGCGCTCGACGAAGGACCCCACCTGCGGGTTGGTCTCGACGACGTACGGCGGGTGCTCGGGCAGCCGGCGGCCGGCGGCCTCGAGACGCGCCGACTCCGCGAACGCCTCGGCCCAGGGATCGATCTCCGGCGCGGGCTCGACGGCTTCCGGAATCCCCGCCGGGCCGGGCACGGCCCCCGAGGCCTCGGCCGTCGCTTCGCCAGGCGGGAGCCGCTCGAAATCGTCAAGCGGCGGTGGGATCGCCACGGGCTCGAGCGGGATCGCGTCGGCGAGATCGGAGAAGCCTGATTCGGCAGCGACGGGCGCGGGAGTGCCCGGCAAGAAAATCAGGGCGAAACCAGCCAGCACAGCCACGAAACGGTGTTGAAGCGCCATAGTTAGCTGGAAAGCTCCGGTATTTCTAGCACGGTGGCTCCGGAAGGTCAACGGCCTTTCGACCCGGGGGGAGCGCCCGGGGCCTCCATCGCCTTGAAATTCGGCGAGGTTTGCCGGACAGTTAGGCAAGAATAGGTTTTCGCGATCGGCCGTCGTATCGCCAGGAGGTCCCCAGACAGTCCAACCCTAACCCTAGTTCAGCGGAGGAGTGACTCACGTGAAGAGACTTGCTGCTCTGGTTGTTGCAGTGGCGTTCGCGCTCGGCTCGGCCGGCCTGGCCCAGGCGCAGGCCCCGGCGCCCGCCGAGAAGAAGGCTGGCGAGGCGAAGATGGAGAAGAAGGCCAAGCAGGCGCCCGCCAAGAACGCCAACGGCACCGTCAAGTCGGCCACGGCCGACAGCGTCGTCGTGACGGGCAAGGAGAAGGTCAAGGGCTCCAAGGAGACGAAGGACGTCGAGTGGACGTTCGCGGTCGACGCCAAGACGGCCATCAAGAAGGGCGGCAAGGCGATCACGGCGGGCGACCTGATGGCGGGCGACCCCGTGCACGTCCGCTACCTGGAGCAGGACGGCAAGGCGACCGCGGCGGCGATCACCGTGAAGGCCGCGGGCAAGGCCAAGGCGGCCAAGAACCCCTGCGCGGCGAAGGCGAAGAAGTAGCGACGCGCCCGTCCCGGGCGCCGGCCTATCGGCCGGCGTCCGGGACGCGCACCTCCTCGATCCCGGTGAACCACACGGTCCGATCCGTCAGCTCGACCGTCTCGGTGCGCCCGCGCTCGACCGTGAGCTCGCGCAACCACACCGACACCGCGTAGTAGCCGATCATCCGCGTGTCCCGCGAGAAGGCCCGGAGCTGCCGGCGCGCCTCGCGCGGCGAGGGCTTGTCCACGAAGACCGCGCGGGCGGCCACCAGCACCCACTGCCCGGCGGGCACTTCGTCGAACCGGAAGGCCCCGGTGGCGTCCACCGAGGTCGCGCCCGCCAGCTCCGGGTAGCCCGCCTCCCAGAGCGCCTGCTCGTAGGCCTCACGCGCCCGGCGCAGGGCGGGCGCCGAGACCCGGAGCGCGTCGGCGCGCGCGCGGGCGTCGCGGCGGATGGCCTCCAGGCGGTCGAGGAACCGCGGCGAGCGGGGCAGGAGCGTCACGGCGGTGCCCACGAGCGGCGGCTCGGGGTCCGTCGGCCGGCGCGGCTCCCCGCGCGCGCTGCCGACGACGTGGCCGACGGCGCCCGCGAGCGCGGCGCGGCGGTAGGGCTCGGGGGTGATGTCGAGGGGCTCCGCGGCGGCCGCCGCGGTCACGAGGGCGAGTCCGAGCGCGACGCCGCGGAGCCTCACCCCGCGGCTCCGCGCTCGGCGCCGGGCCGCGTGCGCCAGCGGCGGTGGATCCAGAGCCACTGCTCCGGCGTGCGCCGGACGGCGGCCTCGATCGCCTCGTTGCAGCGCATCGTCAGCTCGATGATCGCACGCTCGGCGTCCGGCGTCTCGGGGGCCTCGAGCGGCGGGTGGATCGTCACGCGGTGGCCGCCGTCCGCCTCGCGGCACGTGAAGATCGGCAGCACCGGCGTGCGCGTGCGCGTGGCGAGCAGGGCGAGGCTCTTCGAGGTCGACGCCGGGCGGCCGAAGAACGGCACGAACACGCCCTCGCGCCGCGAGGCGTTCTGGTCGAGGAGCACGCCGACCATGCGCGCCCGGTGGAGCGCGGACAGCACCGCCCGCAGCGCGCCCCGCTTGGTCAGGAGCTCGACGCCCGCCTTGCGCCGGAGGCGCTCGGCCAGCGCGTTCAGTGCGCGCGCGTCGAGGGGACGCACCACGACCGCCAGGGGGAAGCCCGTCAGCCGGTGGGCGATCGCGAGCAGCTCCCAGTTCCCGAGGTGCGCGGTGAGGACGAGTACGCGACCGTGGCGCGCCATCGCCGCGCGGAGGTGCTCGAGCCCGTGAAGCCGGACCCGCTCGAGCACGCGCTCGAGCGGGCGGGCCAGGGCGACACAGAGCTCGACCGCCACCAGGCCGAGGTGCTGGAACGAGCGCCGGCAGAGGCGCCGGCGCTCGGTCGCGGGGAGATCGGGGAACGCGATCGCCAGGTTCGCGAGCGCGCCGCGCCGCCGGGCGCCGAGCAGGAGGTACCCCGCGTCGCCGAGCCGGCGCCCGAGCCAGGCGGCGGGACGGCGTGGCAGTCGCCCGACGCCGGCGACGAGGGCGCCGAGGATCAGGGAACCCGCGGCCGCCGCTCCTTCACGAGACGCCGCCTACGCCGCGCCACCCCGGATTCGCATCCCGTAGAAGGACCGCCAGACGAAGACGACCGCCACCGCGAAGAACGCCGCGGCCAGGACCAGAGTGAGCCCCTGACCCCGCTCGGCCGTGAGCGTGACCGCAAGCTCGACGGCCAGCAGGCCGAAGAGCGTCGTGAACTTGATGATCGGGTTCATCGCGACCGACGAGGTGTCCTTGAACGGGTCGCCGACCGTGTCGCCGACGACCGTCGCCGCGTGCAGCGGCGTGCCCTTCTCCTTCAGGTCGACCTCGACGATCTTCTTGGCGTTGTCCCAGGCGCCGCCGGCGTTGGCCATGAAGACCGCCTGGAAGAGGCCGAAGAGCGCGATCGAGATGAGGTACCCGATGAAGAAGTACGGTTCGAGGAACGCGAACGCGAGCGTCGAGAAGAACACGGTGAGGAAGATGTTGAACATCCCCCGCTGCGCGTACTGGGTGCAGATCTCGACGACCCGCTTGCTGTCGGTGACCGAGGCCTTCGTGACGCCCTCGAGCCGGATGTTGGCCTTGATGAACTCGACCGCCCGGTAGGCGCCGGTCGTCACGGCCTGCATGGAGGCGCCGGTGAACCAGTAGATCACCGTGCCGCCCGTGATGAGCCCGAGCAGGAACGGCGGGTGGAGGAGCGACAGCTTGTCCAGGTTCTGCGTCAGGCCCTGCGTGAGGAGCACGACGATCGAGAAGATCATCGTGGTCGCGCCGACCACGGCGGTGCCGATCAGCACCGGCTTGGCCGTCGCCTTGAAGGTGTTCCCGGCCCCGTCGTTCTCCTCGAGCATGTGCTTGGCCGCCCCGAAGTCCACGTCGAATCCGTACGTCTTCCTGAGCTCCGCCCTGGCGCCCGGGATCGTCTCGATGAGGCTCAGCTCGAAGACCGACTGGGCGTTGTCGGTGACGGGGCCGTAGGAGTCCACGGCGATCGTCACGGGCCCCATCCCGAGGAAGCCGAACGCGACCAGCCCGAACGCGAAGACCGCGGGCGCGACCATGAGCGCCCCGAGGCCGGCCGTGCTCACGATGTACGCGATCCCCATGAGCATCACCACGACCAGGCCGAGCCAGTAGGCCGAGAAGTTCCCGGCGACGAGGCCGGAGAGGATGCCGAGCGAGGCACCGCCCTCCCGCGCGGACGCCACCACCTCGCGCACGTGTCCGGACTTCGTCGAGGTGAAGACCTTGACGAGCTCCGGGATGATCGCGCCGGCCAGCGTGCCCAACGTGATCACCGTCGAGAGCTTCCACCAGAGCGAGCCGTCGCCGAGCCCCTGGATGAGCAGGAACGACGCGGCGTAGGTCATGACGATGGAGACGACGGAGGTGATCCACACCAGCGAGGTGAGCGGCGCCTCGAAGTTCATCCGCGTCACGCCGCCGTAGCGGGCGCGCGCGAGCGCATCGTTGATCAGGTAGGACGCGCCGCTCGCGACGATCATAAGGACGCGCATGACGAAGATCCAGACGAGGAGCTGCACCTGGACCACGGGATCCTTCACCGCGAGCAGGATGAACGAGATCAGCGCGACGCCGGTCACGCCGTACGTCTCGAAGCCGTCGGCGCTCGGGCCGACCGAGTCGCCGGCGTTGTCGCCGGTGCAGTCGGCGATGACGCCCGGGTTGCGCGCGTCGTCCTCCTTGATGTTGAAGACGATCTTCATCAGGTCGGACCCGATGTCGGCGATCTTGGTG
>MGBU01000280.1 GCA_001790205.1 Candidatus Rokubacteria bacterium GWA2_73_35
CCCTTGCATCTCCGGAGATGCAAGGGACTCGGGGCTAAAGCCTTGTCAACGTTACCGAATGCGGTTAACTAAACGGCATTGTTCCTAGGCTAGACTAGGGAGCGAACAAAGAGATCGCGGAGCTGACCCAGGAAGTGCGCCCGCTTCGTCGTTTCCGGTGCATGCTGGCCCCGCTTCGGTGTAGCTGATCCTCGGACAGAGCGGTCATGAGCCGCCGGTTCTGTCAGTGGGCGCGGGCTCCACGAGCAGCGTGAGGCCGTGTGCCGCCCGAACGACAACCACGGCGCCAGCCGGCACCGGGTCCCGCGCCCGTGCCCGCCACAGCTCGCCGCCCACGCGGACGTATCCGGAGGGTGCGAGCGATTCCACGCAGACGCCCCGGGCACCCAGGGGTTGCACGGGCGGCGCGGGCCGGAACACCACACGCATCGCGGGATAGAGCAAAAGATCCCGCACAACCAGGAGCGCGACGCCAACGGGGACCACCCAACCGGGAAGCGCGAGGCCCCAGGTCAGCGCGCCGATCCCCAGCGCGCCGAGGAGCCAGCCGGGCAGTTGCCAGGCCAGGTAGCGGGCGAGTATGCGACCCTCGGAGCGCGTCATCGACCGGGTCCTTGTTGCGCCGCCGTCACTCCACCCGGGCCCCGCGACGTTCCGGCAGCAGGAGTACTCGCGTCCGCCGCACCTCGATCCCCTCAGCTCGGCCGCGGTCGACGCCGGCAACGACGAGACGGAAACCGCGCCGAGCTGTCACGAGGACCGGCTCCGCGCGCCCCGGGACGACGTACCAGGCCCGGTCGCCCGGGCCGAGCCTCACGCTCATCGCAAGCCCGACCCAGGCGCTCACCGGACGCCAGCGGACCCGGATGGGAGGGACCAGCGCCAAGAGGCCGGTGGCCACGGCGGCGAGGCCGGCCTGCGCATCGGGACCGACGTCGAGCGCCGCCGCAAGGGTCGCCCAGGCCGCGAGCCAGGCGACAAGCGCGTCGAGCCACCGGAGGTAGCGGAAGCGCGAGGCCCAGCGCTCCACCGCATAGGGAGTGGCCCGGATCGGGGTTCGCATGGAGATCGTCTTCCATTATCACGTGGGTGTCACGTATCACGCAGGTGTCACGCAGGGGAGCCGCCGCCCAGGAGCCCAGCATCCAGCTCCCGGCACCCGGAGCACGACGGTGGCAGGGGTGCCCAGTCGGCCGCGGCGGCGACTCGGTGGGTGCCGTCGCGCGAGGGCCTCGACGATCAGGTCGACGAGGGGGTCGTCATCGAGGATGGCGTCGATCTCTCGCAGCGCGGGATCCCAGAGCTTGTCCCCGTCGGGGAGCAGGACTTCGAAGACGCGGCGCTGCGCATGCGCGCGCCGGACCATAGCGCCTCCTCGGAGACCAGCGGGCGTGGAGGAGAGCTCATGACGTTCCCCGTCGATGCCATCTCGAATCACGATGGCGTAGCCTCCGTGGCACGGTCACTCCGGGCCCAGGCGATACCGAATTCCGCGAGACTCATTAGCGCCAGCGGTCCACGAGGTACGGTTTCGCCCGCTCGAACGCGGCGCCCACCCGCTCGAGCGCCGCCTCGGTCGCCGGGGCGCTCGCCGCCTGCGTCGCGTTCACGAGCGCCGCCGTGCGCCCGAGGTAGAGCGGCACGAGCGAGCGGAGCAGGTGGTCGCGGTGCACGACGCCGAAGTGGTGGCCGAGGGCGAACTCGTACACCACGCGGGCCCAGAGCGGGTCGGGAAACCGGTACGCGGCCGCGTCGCGGACCTCGAGGCTCAGCACGTCGCCGAGCGTGTCCGGCGTCAGGACCAGCTCCCAGATCTGGACGAGGTCGCGGACGCCGCGCCGGAACGCGCCGACGAGGCGCTCGACGTCCACCGCCGTCGGGGCCGGCGCGGGCGGCGCGGCCTCGCCGAGCGCCGGCACCGGCTCGCTGCCGACGACGTCGAGCCAGAGGGCCTCGTACCGCTCCATGAGCGTGAACACCGCCCCCAGGGCCTGCGCGAGCATCGTCGGCAGGTCGGTCGTGCGGGTGCGCGACTCGATGCGGCGGGGGCCGAGCCAGGCCTCGCGCAGCGCGAAGCCGTCGGCGATCGCGGCGCCGACGAGCCAGAGCTCCAGCAGGTCGCGCCCGCTCGTGGGCCGGTCCGGCCGCGCCAGCGCGTGCTCGAGGAGCCGCAGCGACAGCGCGGAGGCGCCGCCGAGGGGCTGCCGCAGGCGCCGGCCGAAGAGCGCCCGGACGAGCGGCGCGAGCAGGAGGTTCGTGATCGTGCCCTCGTACCGGTGCCGCGCGTACGCCGGCACGACCAGATCGGCCTTCTCCTCCCACACCGGGCGCACGAGGCGCTCGATCCACCCCGCGTCGATCGAAGGCACGTCGGCCTCGAGCACGACCAGGACGCGCGCGCCGACGCGCCGGGCCACGTCGAAGGTGAGCCGCAGCGCCGCGTCGCGGCCCGGCACGCCGTGGAACGGGACCGCGGCCCGCTCGCTGCTGGGCGCCTCGTGCCGGGCCAGGACGACGGGGACCCCGGCGGCGGCCAGCGCCTCGGGGGTCCGGTCCAGCGAGCCGGCGTCGGCGTCGATGAGGACCGCGCTGGCCTCGGGGAAGTGCGCCCGGAGGCCCGCCTCCACCGCGGCGACGACGGCCCCCACGGTCGCCGCGTTGTTGTAGGTGGGCAGGCCGACGGCGATCTCGCGCGCGCCGAGCGCGGCGAGCTGCTCGTCGAGCGCCGGCGGCGGCGCCGGGGCGGGGGTCTCGTGGGTGTCCGTCACGGCGCCAGGTGGGCCATCAGCGCCAGGTCGTCGAGCAGGTGGCGCGTGATCAGGAACGCCCGGCGCGCGTGCTCGCGGCCGGCCGCGCCCATGCGCGGGATCAACTCGCGGTTGTTCAGCAGGTGGCGGATGCGGAAGGCGGCGCCCTCGACCGAGCGCACGAGGTAGCCCGTCACGTCGTGCAGAATCTGCTGGGCGATGCCGCCGGTCGCGCCGCCGATGACCGGCTTGCCCTTCCACATCGCCTCCGCGGGGCCGAGGTCGAACCCCTCCTGCACGGACTTCTGGAGCACGATCGTCGCCGCGCGCTGCAGCGCGTTGAGCTGCACGTGGGCGTCGACCGGCAACTCGAGGACCACGATGTCCCGGTCGTGCTCGGCCGCGTCCCGCAGGCTCGCCAGGATCTCGAGGCTCTCGCCGTCCTCCCCGGCGGCCCCCGCGAGGACGAGCCGGACGTCGTGGTGCTTCTTGACGATGCGGTAGGCGTTCACGACGCCGAGCGGGTCGTGGCCGCGCGTGAACGGACCGACCTGGAGCAGGAGGGGCTTGTCCTGCGCCACCCGGAGCGTCGCGAGGACCGTCTGCAGCTCCCGCGGCGCGAGGTCCCGGTTCCGGTCCGACAGCGGATCGATCGAGGGGTGCAGGACGAACGCGGGGACGCCGAGCCGGTGGGCGTACTGCGGCAGCGAGAACACCGCCGCGTCGAACCGCTCGACGAGGGGTCGGAAGAACGCCCACGCCCCGTGCTGCGCCCCCGCGCAGTCGAAGTGGCACCGCCAGATCCAGCGCCCCCCCGTCCGCGCCTCGACGAGGCTCGCGGGCGGGACGTCGTGGGCCAGGACCAGGTCGGCCTCGAGGTCGAGCTTCCGCGCGCTGACACGGTTCATCGCGAGGTAGCGCTCGAGCCCTTCCTCGCTCGGCACCCGCTCGCCGCCCTCGAGCGCCGCCTGGAGCGTGCGCACCGTCGCGTAGTACGCGGGGTCGCCGCCGGTGACCTCCCAGCGCGCGTCGACGCCGAGGTCGCCGAGGAGCGGCACCGCCGCGCGGAGCGCCTCGGCGGGGCCGCCCCCGAGCCGGCCGCCGCTCACGTGGAGGAGGCGGCGCCCGCGCGCCCGGGCGGCCAGGCGCTCGAGGATGTCCAGCGCGCCCTGCGGCGCGACCTGCCGGTACTCGGCGATCCGGCTCACTCGGCCTCCTCTTCGAGCGCCCGGTCCACGAGGTCGAGCAGGCGCCCGCGCACCCGTTCGAGCGAGGTCAGGTAGGTGTCGATCCGCCCGAACTGCTCGGCGAGCGCCGGCTGTCCGAGGGAGGTGCGCAGCCACTCGGCGAAGTCGCCCGCGGCGCGCCCGCGCCGGGCCCGCGCGTGCACCATGTGCAGGTAGATCGCGCTCGCGTCCACCGCGGCGAGGCCGTCGCGGAACTCGCGCAGGTTCGTCGCGCGCGGCCCGAGCGGCACCTCCACGAGCCGCGACTGCTGGAAGTGGAAGCCCCGGGCGAACGGCAGGCGCACCACCGCGCCGAGCCCGCGCAGGTGCTGGTCGACGATCGTCGCCAGCTCCTCGCGGAGGTCGTCGAGCGTCTCGACGGCGAACGGATCCACCACGGCGAGGCGCTCGGCGAGCACCTGGTCCCGCACCTCGACCGCCGCCCAGCGCGCGAAGTCGTTGCCCCACGCGGTGGTGAACGCCCGGTGGTGCAGGAAGTAGCCGTGTGTGTGGAAGAAGATCGAGTCGAGCGGGACTTCGCGGAGGCGGTCGAGCAGCTCGCGCTCGTCGAGCGCGTGGACGTCCAGGGTCTGCCGCAGCTCGACGCAGCCGGTGAAGACGAACGGGTGCGTGGCCGCGCGCATCAGCCCTCCCGCTCGAGCAGCGCGACCGGAAAGCTCGCGAGCGCGTCGGCGACGGGCAGCACGCCGTCGCGCGCCTCGACGCGCTCGCCGGTGAACGCGCTGCGGTACCGGCCCTCGAGCGCCGCCGGCACGACGAGGCGCGTGTCGTCGGGCCAGCACCCGCGGCCGAACGGCGGCTCGGCGGCGGGGCGCCGGGCGTAGAGACGCGGCGCCAGCGCCAGCACGACCTCCGCCCCGTGCACGCGCGCGAACGCCACGACGTGCGCCGCCAGCGGCCCCCGCGCCTCGAGTGGCCGGTAGTCGCCGTCCCGGAACAGGGCCGGCCGCGCGCGGCGCAGCGCGAGCGCCTGGCGGATCACGTAGAGCTTGACGCGCCCGTCCTCCTTCGTCTCCACGAGCGTGCGGGCGAGCGCGGCGAGGTCACCGGCCTGCTCGATCTCGGCCGTGAGCGCCTCGAGCGTGCGCCGGCGGAGCGCGAAGTCGACCGGACGCCGGTTGTCCGGGTCCACCAGGCTCAGATCCCACAGCTCGGTGCCCTGGTAGAAGTCCGGCACGCCGGGCACCGCGACCTTGAGCAGCGTCTGCGAGAGGGCGCTGTACATGCCCCAGGCCGCGACGTCCCGCTGGAACGGCACGAAGTCCTGGAGGAACCGGTTCGACGCCGAGCGGTCGAGGATCGCGGCGACGAAGCGCCGGACGGCCGCGTCGTACTCGGGGCGCGGGTTGATCCAGCTCGCGTTCACCTTGGCCTCGCGCAGCGCCTTGTACACGAAGCGCTGGATGCGCTCGACGAAGTCCCGGTCCTCGTCGAGCGCCGGGCTCCCGAGGGGCCAGGCGCCGACCAGCGTCTGGTACAGGAGGTACTCCTCGTCCTCGGCCGGCGCCGGCCGCGCGTCGACGACGCCCCGGTGACGGCGGTTCAGGCGATGCCACGCGCGCACCCGCCGCCGCCACTCCCGAGGGATCTCGGACAGCACGGCGATCCGCACGCGCACGTCCTCGCTCCGCTTCGTGTCGTGCGTGGACGTCGCCGTGAGCGAGCCGGGCCACCGCTCCTGGCGGAGCGCGTTGAGCCGGTGGAAGCGCTCGGGGGGCGTGCCGAAGCGCCCCGGATCGCCCCCGACCTCGTTGAGCGAGACGAGACGGTTGTAGCGGTAGAACGCCGTGTCCTCGACGCCCTTGGCCGTGATCGGGCCGGTGAGCTGCTGGAACTTGCGCACGAACGCCAGCTGCTCCTGGCGCTCGACCTCGCTCCGCCCGGCCGGGAACTCGAGGCAGAGCACGTCGCGGACGAAGTCGAACACGAAGGCGCTCGTGCCCGGGTTGCGCCACTTCGCGAGCGCCACGGCCTGCTCGATGTAGCGGCGGTCGCGCTCGCCGGCGCCGCCGATGGCGTCGTCGACGTAGGTCCGATAGACGGGGAAGCAGGCGATGATCTCGCGCAGCGCGGCCGTCAGGCTCCGGTCGGTGAAGTCCCGCGAGACGCGCTGCCGCTCGGAGAGCCGCGCGAGCCGGTGCCCGAGCACGCTGAGCTCGCTCGACATCGAGGTGTCCATGACGAGCTTCTTGGCCGCGTACACGACGTCGTCGAAGCGCGGGCGGTGGCCGACGAACCGCGCCCAGGTGTCCTCGGCCGCGCGCGCGGCGCCGCCGTCGACGAAGAGCCCGTTGAGCGCGGCGAGCAGCTCGTAGCCCGTCGTGCCGTCCACCGACCAGTGCGCGGGGAGGTCCTCCCCGGGCGCCAGGATCTTCTCGACCACGATGTAGAAGGGGCGCGCGCCCGCGCCGCGCGGCTCGGTCGCGAGCCGCCGGTCGTACTCCCCCTCGAGCGCCGCGCGCGCGGCCGCGTCGGCGCCGGGGTCGGAGCCCAGGCTGCGCTCGATCCAGCAGTGCCGCTGGAGCGCGGCGAGGTACTGCGCGGGCGCGTAGAGGCCATCCGGGTGGTCCACGCGGAGCCCCGTGACCCACCCCTCGCGGACGAGCCGGAAGATCAGCCGGTGGGCCGCGGCGAAGACCGCGGGCTCCTCCATCCGGATCGCGGCGAGGTCGTTGATGTCGAAGAAGCGCCGGTAGTTGATCTCGTCCGCCGCGACCTGCCAGAAGGCGAGGCGGTACGCCTGCGCGCCGAGCAGCTCGTCGAGCAGGTCGAAGCTCGTCGGGTCGCCCTTGACGCCGTTGAGGCGGCGGACGGCGGCCTCGACGTGGGCGGCCACCGCCGGCGACTCCGCGCAGAGGGCGCCGAGGCGCCGCTTGATGACCACGCGTTCGCGATTGCGCTCCTCGAGCCGGGCGGGATCGGTCTCGGTCTGCGGCGGCAGGTGGCCGAGCGCCGTGAGGATGCTCTGGAGCTCGAGCGCCTGCGGGTCGTCGGGCCCGAGCGCCGCGAGCGACTCGTCGAGCCCGACGCGGAGGACGCGCGCGTAGGAGCGCGGCGCGACGGGCAGGAGCGTGTCGCCGTAGCGGACGAAGAACGCACCCTCCCGGAACTCGAGCGCGAGCTCCTGGTTCTCGAGGACCCGGCCGTACTGGTCGCCGAGGATCGGCAGCAGGACCTTGTTCTTCAGCTCCGGCTTGAGCGGGTCCCAGTCGATGTCGAAGGACCCCGCGTGGGGCGACGCGGGGCCGTTCTCGAGCACGTCCATCCACCACGCGTTGCGGTTCCCGGCGATCCCCATGTGGTTCGGCACCACGTCCAGGATCTGGCCCATCCCGCGGGCGCGCAGGGCGTCGGCGAAGGCCGCGTAGTCCGCCTCCGTGCCGAGCGCCTCGTTGAGGCGCCCGTGGTCCGAGACGTCGTAGCCGTGCGAGGACGCGGAGCTCGGCGCGAGCAGCGGCGACAGGTAGCAGTCCGTGATCCCGAGCGCGTCGAGGTACGGGACGACCTCCCGCGCGTCGGCGAACGTGAACGTCCGGTCGAGCTGCAGCCGGTACGTTGACCCCGGGATGCGTCGGGCCGCCTCGAGGCTATCCATCGACTGGTTCCACCCGCTCCGTCAGATAGTACGCCACGTGCCACGGGCCGAGGAGGCTCGCGCCCGGGTCCCCCGTGCCGAGCGCGACCAGCCGGCGCCCCGCGGGGGTGCGCGCCGGCGCCGGGCCGGGCGCCGGGCCGAGGTTCGCGGCGAGCGCGAGCGTCGCGCCCGAGGCGAAGGTCCACTCCACGATGAGCCCGGCCTCGCCCGCGCGCGCCGCCCGCGCCCCGGCGAGGCCGTGTCGCAGCAGCGGGACGAGCACGCGCTGCCGGAGGTGCAGGAGCCGGCGCGTCCAGGTCCACCACTCCCGGTGGCCGGCGCGGGCGAGCGCGCCCCAGTCGAGCGTCGAGCGGAGCACCGTGCCCTCGTCCTGCGGGTCCGGAATGCGCGCGCGACTCGCCGGGTCCGCGAACGCGGGGAACCGCGCGAACTCGCGCCGGCGCCCTTCCCTCACGCGCGCGGCGAGGTCGGGGCCGAAGTCGCAGAAGAAGTGGAAGGGCTCGCGCGCGCCCCACTCCTGACCCATGAAGAGCAGGGGGGGTGCGGGCGCGAGGAGCACGAGCGCCGTCACCGCGCGGAGGGCCGCCGGCGGCGCCAGCTCGGTGAGTCGCTCCCCCAGGGCGCGGTTGCCCACCTGGTCGTGATTCTGCAGGAAGCTCACGAACGCGGTGAGCGGCACGCCCGCCGTCGGCTCCCCGCGTGGGCGGTCACGGTAGACGGAGCGCTCCCCCTGATAGGCGAAGCCCTCGGTGAGGCAGCGCGCGAGCGCGCCGACCGGGTCCGGGTAGTCCGCGTAGTAGCCGTCCCGCTCGCCCGCGGCGAGCACGTGGAGCGCGTGGTGGACGTCGTCGTTCCACTGCGCGGCGTAGAGCCGCCGGCCCGTCGCGTCCGGGCGGAGCCAGCGCGCCTCGTTGCCGTCGTTCTCGAGGACGAGGTGCACGCGGCGGCGGCCCGCGAAGCGTGCGTGCACGGCGGTCGCGATCTCCTCGAGGATGTGCGGCGCCGAGTCGTCGTGGATCGCGTGCGCCGCGTCGAGCCGGAGCCCGTCCATGTGGTACTCCTCGAGCCAGTAGAGCGCGTTCTCGCGGAAGAACGCGCGGACCTCCCGGCAGCCCTCGCCGTCGAAGTTGATCGCGTCGCCCCAGGGGGTTGCGTGGCGCCGGCTGAAGAAGGCGGGCGCGTAGGCGTGCAGGAAGTTCCCCTCCGGGCCGAAGTGGTTGTAGACGACGTCGAGGAAGACCGCGAGCCGGCGCGCGTGACACGCCTGGACGAACGCTTTCAGGTCCTCGGGGCGCCCGTACCAGCTCTCGGGCGCGAACGGCAGCACGCCGTCGTACCCCCAGCCCCAGCGGCCGGGGAAGTCGGCGAGCGGCATCAGCTCGAGCGCGGTGACACCGAGGTCGGCGAGGTGATCGAGCCGTGCCGCGGCTGCCGCCAGCGTGCCCTCCGGCGTGAACGTGCCGACGTGCAGCTCGTAGAAGACCAGGGTCTCCCACGCGTGGCCGCGCCAGGCCGCGTCGGTCCACTCGAACCGCCCGGGGTCCACGACCTCGCTGGGGCCGTGCACGTCCCCGGGCTGGAAGCGCGAGGCCGGATCGGGCACGCACAGGGTGCCGTCGACGCGATAGTGGTAGCGCGTGCCACGGCCCGCGCGCTCGACCGTGGTCTCGAACCAGCCGTCGGCCGCGGGCCGGAGCGCGCGGGGCGCCTCGCCGGCGGCGTCGAGGCAGAGCTCGATTGCGGCCGCGCGAGGCGCCCAGAGGCGGAACCGGACCCCGCCGCCGGGCAGCACGTCGGCGCCGAAGGGCATCGCGTGTCGGGATCTCATGGGGCCCGGTGCGACGCAAGGCCGGTGCCAGCGCCTGGACGGCCCGACTCGCCTCGAAAAGGCGCGGTCGGGCGGTCAGTTAGCGCCGTCGCGAGCACCGCGCGCGTGGCCGTGGGGCGACACGGTGTCGCCCCCTCGACAGGGTGACGCTGCGCCGGCGCGTCTCATACGAGCGCGCCGGCGATCCAGCGCAGAAGCCCGTGCACCTCCCGCACGCCGCGCACGACGTGGTCCGCCGCGGTCGGCGCGGCGCCGACGCGCACGGTGACGGCGCGCCCCCGGAGCGCGGCGAACGCCGCCTCGTCCGTCGTGTCGTCGCCCACGTAGAGCAGCGTGACGCGCCCCGGCAGCGTGGGCCCGAGACGGCGGGCGATCCACCGCACCGCCCGGCCCTTGTCCCAGCCGACGCGCGGGACGAAGTCGAAGACCCGGTGGCCCGCGATCACGGCGAGGTCGGGCACGCGGCGCGCCACGTGCGCCACGGCCTCGCGCACCTCGTCGACCCGCGCGGCGGCCACGTGGCGGTAGTGGAGGCTCACGGCGAGCCCCTTCGACTCGAGCCGGACGCCGGGGAGGCCCCGCACCGCGGCGCGCAGCAGCCGGCGCGCGGCGGCGACGCGGGCGCGGCGCGCCGCCGGGTGGCGGAAGGCGAGGCCCGCGCCCGCGATCTCGAGCCCGTGGCAGCCGCCGTAGACGACGCGCGACACGCCGACCCGGCGCCGGACGTCGCCGAGCGCGCGGCCGGAGAGGATCGCGAGCCCCACGCGCGGGTGGACCGCGAGCGCCGCGAGCGTCGCCCGCACCCTCGGCGCGAGGCGGGCCGCCCGCGGCGCGCCGACGATGGGCGTCAGCGTCCCGTCGTAGTCGAGGACCGCAACGAGCGCCCCGCCCGGCGCGAGCGCGCGCGCCAGGCGGGCGAGGAGGCGCGGCGGCGGGCTCAGGCTTCCTTCGCCCCGGCGACTTCGAGCGGGATCCGGGTCAGCTCGCTCAGGAGCAGGCCGGCCCACTGGTAGATGTTGTGCTCGCGCACCGTGCGGCGCATCCGCGCCATGCGGGCCGCCCGCTCCTCGGGCGCCATCTCGATCGCCGCGCGGATGGCCTCGGCGGTCTCCTCGATGTCGTACGGGTTGACGAGGAGCGCGTCGCGCAGCTCCCGCGCGGCGCCGGTGAAGCGGCTCAGGATCAGCACGCCGTCGTCGTCGTCGCGGACCGAGACGAACTCCTTCGCGACCAGGTTCATCCCGTCGTGGAGCGACGTCACCATGCAGAAGTCGGCGTGCCGGTAGTAGCTCCAGATCTCGCGGTGCTCGTAGTGGCGGTTGAGGAAGATGATCGGCCGCCACGTCCGCGTCTGGAGCGCCTGGTTGATCTCCCGGATCGTGTCCTCCACCTCCCGCTGCAGCTCCTGGTAGCGCGGGATCGCCACCCGGCTCGGCGCCGCGAGCTGGACGAAGACGACCCGCTCGCGGTACTCCGGATAGCGCTCGAAGAACCAGCGCAGCGCGCGGAAGCGCTCGGGCAGGCCCTTCGTGTAGTCCACGCGCTCGACGCCGACGCCGAGGAACTCGGCGGAGATCCCCAGTTCCTGCAGCAGGCCCGCACGCGAGGTCGCCGGCGGCTCGTCCACGAACTCGGGCGCCACGCTGATCG
>MGBU01000281.1 GCA_001790205.1 Candidatus Rokubacteria bacterium GWA2_73_35
TCCTCGAACTCGACCTCCAGCTCGCCCCGCACGACGCGCGTGCGCAGCGTGAGCGTGCCCCGGCCCTCCATCGCCTCGAGCCCGTTCGAGGCGAGCCCGAGGAAGACCTGGCGGAGCTGCCCCTCGTTGACCCGCACGGACGGCAGCGCCGGGTCGAGCTCGGTCACGACGTGGCTCTCCGCGAAGCGGGACTGGTGGGCGAGCAACTCGACGGCCTTCTGTATTAGTGCGTTCAGGTCGGTGGGCTCGCGCCGGCTGCCGGGCTCGCGGACGAACTGCAGGAGGCTCCCGGTGATCTCCTTGCACCGGTACGCCTCCTCCTCGATGAGGCCCAGGTAGTGCGGGAAGTCGGCCAGCTCCGGGCGCGCGGCCAGCTCGCCCTCGCCGAGCCGTCCCTGGAGCGACTCGGCGCAGCCCGCGATCGTCGCCAGCGGGTTGTTCAGCTCGTGGGCGACGCCCGCCGCGAGCCGGCCCGCGGTCGTGAGTCGCTCGGTGAGGAGCATCTGGCGCTCGAGGCGCTTGGCGCGCGTGACGTCCTCGACGAGCACGACGGCGTGGGTGACGGCCGCCGCGGCGGACTCGACGGGCGCGACCGTGAGCCGGAAGATCTTCGCCTCGCCGGCGATCACGAGCTCCTGCTCGATCGTGGCGACCCGGCGCGTCTCGAACGCCCCGCGCAGGAACGCCTCGACGGGCGCGACGCGGTCGGCCGGGAGCATCCGCGCGAACGGGCACCGCGCCGCGGCGTCGCACGCGAGCGCGCGCGCCCCCTCGCGGTTGGCCCGCACAACGCCGAGCGCCGCGTCGAGGACGAACACACCGAGCGGGAGCGTCTCCAGCACCACCTCGACGAACCGCTTCTCGGCGTCGAGCTCCCGCGTGCGCTCCGCGACCATCCCCTCCAGCGCGGAGTACAGCCGCGCGTGCTCGAGCGCGATCGCGGCCTGATCGGCGAGCGCGAGCAGCAGCTCCTCCTCGCCGACCGTGAAGGCGTGGACGTCGTGGCGGAAGACGCTGATGGCGCCGACCGCGCGCTCACCCACCCGGAGCGGCGCCGCGAGCATCGAGCGGAAGCCGCTCGCCTGCGGGAGCTCGGGGTACCTGACGCGCGCGTCCGCGTGGAGGTCCGCGCTCTGGACGGGGCGCCGCTCGAGGACCGCGCGCCCGGCGATCCCCTCGCCGACGCGCAGGCGGATCTGCGAGACCATCTCGGGCGGCAGGTCGAGGCTCGCGACCGAGACCAGCTCGTCCGTCTCGGGCTCGATCGTGCTGAGGCCGCACGAGTCGGCCCCGAGGACGCTCCGCGCCTCCTCCAGGATGACCCGGATCGTGCGCGACACGTCGAGGCTCGCCGTGACGGCGCGCCCGGCCTCCAGCAGCGCCCGGGTCTCGCGGGCCCGCCGCACGCTCTCCTCGAACAGCCGCGCGTTCTGGATCGCGATCCCCGCCTGCTCGGCGAACGCCTCGAGCACGCGCTGGTGGTGCGCGGTGAAGAACCCCGGCCGCGTGGCGAACGCCGAGATGACGCCGATCACGGCGCCGCCGACCAGGAGCGGCACGCAGAGCATCGCGCGGATCCCCTCGCGCTCGTCGACGTCGCGCCGCGCCGAGCGCGGGTCGGTCCGCACGTCCTCGACGCGGATCGCGCTCCCCGTCTGGGCCGCGCGCCCGATGATGCCCTCGCCGACCGGCAGCGACAGCGCGCGCCACTCCTCGCTCCTGAAGCCGTGGGCGGCGGCGTGCACGAGCCGCGTGCGCGCGGTGTCGAGCAGGCCGATGCCGCAGCCGGTCGCGCCGATCAGGCTCGTGACGGACCGGCTGATCCGGTCGAGGACCGAGGCGACGTCGAGCCGTGCGGTAATGAGCTGGCTCGTCGTGTAGAGCGCCGCCAGCTCGTCGGTGCGGCGCCGGCTCTCCTCGAGCAGCCGCCGCTGCTCGATCGCGGAGGCGAGCGGCCGCGCCAGCTCGGCGACAACCTCGACGTCCGCGTCGTCGAAGGCCCCGGGGCGCGCCGCGGCCAGCGTGACCGCGCCGAAGACCCCGCCGCCCGCGACCAGCGGTACCAGCGCCACCGCGCGCCAGCCCTGCGCGGCGAAGGCGCGACGGCTGGCCTCGGGCATCCCGCCGCGCTCGACGTCGTCCACGCGGACGGCGACGCCGCTCGCCGCGACCTCGGCCAGGAGCGTGCCCGCGACGGGCATGCGGGCGTCGCGTCCGCTTCCGAGCGGGAGCGCGCGCGCGACGACGTCCACGATCTCGAACTCGGGCCGCTCGGCGTCGAGCAGCGAGACGCCGATCGAGTCGAAACGCACGAGCCGGCCGGCGCCCTCGCTGAAGGCGCGGAACACGTCGTCGAGGGACTGGCTCGAGACCATGAGCCGCGTGATCTCGTTCAGCACCGACATGCGCAGCGCGCGGCGGTGCAGCCGCCAGACGTGCTCGAGCGCCTGGCCCAGCTCGCGCGGGAAGCTCCGCGCGAGCGTCCCGCGGCCGAGCGCCCGCGGCGGGCCGACGAGCACGAGCGTGCCGACGGGCCGGCGGGGCTCGCCGAGCGCCGCCCGCAGCACTGTGACCCGCCGCCCGCGGCCACCGGGCAGCGGCGCGCGCCCGGGCCGGGCGCCGCGCGCCGGCGCCGCGGCCGCCGCGGCGAGCCAGCGCCGGAGCCCCGCGGGCAGCCGCCCGGCGCCCGCCGTCACGACCCGCGCCTCCTCGCGCGGCGGCCGGAACAGGAGCGCGCCGCCGGTGGCGCCGGTGAGGCCGACCAGGCGGGTGAGGGCGCGCTCGATCCCCTCCTCGACGGAGGCGGCCCTGGTGAGCGGCGTGAGCAGGTCCGGGAAGACGCGCCCGATCTTCATGCGCTCAGGGTGGCGTCAGCACGCGCCCGGGCAGGCTCCCCGTGTGCTCGCCGTCCTTGACGACGAAGCGGCCGTTGACGAGCACGTGCTCGATGCCGTCCGGGTAGCGGTGCGGGTCCTCGTACGTCGCGCGGTCGGCGACCCGCCGCGGGTCGAGCACGACCAGGTCCGCGCGCGCGCCCGGCGCGATCACGCCCCGGTCGCGCAGCCCGAGCCGGCGGGCCGGCAGTCCGGTCATCTTGTGGATCGCCCGGGCCAGGGGGAGCACGCGCTGCTCCCGGGCGTACTCGCCGAGCACGCGCGGGAACGTCCCGTAGCTGCGCGGGTGGGGCTTGCCCTGGGCGAGCTCGCCGTAGGGCGCGAGCGCCGAGCCGTCCGAGCCGATCATCACCGCGGGGTGGACGAGGGCCCGCCGCAGGTCGGCCTCGTCGAGCTGGAAGAGGATCATGTACGCCCGGCCGCCCTCGGCCTCGAGCAGCTCGAGCGCCGCGTCGATCGGGTCCTGGCCGCGCGCGGCGGCGAGCTCCGAGAGCCGCCGGCCCTCGGCGTCCTTCCGCACGGCGCAGTACGACACCATGATGTTCTCCCAGCCGACGCGGTCGAGCAGGCTCTGGCCCGCCGGCGGCGCCTCGAGCTCGCGGCGGATGCGCGCGCGCGCCGCGGGGTCGGTGAGCCGCGCGCGCATCGCCTCGACGCCGCCCTCCAGTGCCCAGTCCGGCAGGAGCGTGCGGAGCGTGGTGCTCGACGCGGTGTACGGGTAGACGTCGGCCGTCACGTCGAGGCCCTCGGCGCGCGCGGCGTCGACGAGCGCGAGCGCGTCGGCGACCTTGCCCCAGTTGGGCCGGCCCGCCGCCTTGATGTGGCTCACCTGCACCGGGAGCCCGGCCTCACGCCCGACCCTGATGGCCTCCCCCACCGCCGCGAGCAGCGTCGCGCCCTCCCCGCGGATGTGGCTCGCGTAGAAGCCGCGGCGGCGCGCGGCCACGCGCGCGAGCGCGACGATCTCCTCGGTGGTCGCGTACGAGCCCGGCGCGTAGATCAGCCCCGTCGAGAGCCCCCACGCGCCGGCCTCCATGGCCTCGTCGAGCAACCGCTGCATGCGCAGGAGCTCCTGCGTTTCGGGCGCGCGGTGGGCGAAGCCCATGGCCGCGACGCGGAGCGTGCCGTGACCCACAAGCTGGACGACGTTGAGCGCGGTGCCCTCGCGGTCGAACGCGCGCAGGTACTCGCCGACCGAGCGCCACGCGAAGTCCATGCCGGCCGGGACGTAGAGGGCGAAGCCGCGCAGCTCCTCGAGGTGCTCGGCCGAGACCGGCGCCGGCGAGAAGCCGCAGTTGCCGACGACCTCGGTCGTCACGCCCTGGCGGATCTTCGACTCCGCGCGCCGGTTCGCCCAGAGCCGCCAGTCGGAGTGGGAGTGCACGTCGATGAAGCCGGGCGCCAGCACGCGCCCGGCCGCGCCGAGGCGCGCGCCGGCCGGCTCGCGCGAGAGGTCGCCGACCGCGACGATCGTGTCGTCGCGGACGCCGACGTCGGCGCGAGCCCCCGGGGCCCCGCTGCCGTCCACGACGGTCGCACCCTCGATCTTGAGGTCGAGCACGGGGCCGCTCAGAGCGCGGGCGCCGGCCCGGGTCCGAGGACGCCCTCGCACCAGGCGGCGACGCCGAGCAGGCGGGCCGAGGCGCCGGCGGCCTGCACGAGCTGGACGGCGAGCGGCAGGCCGGACCTCGCGAGCCCGCTCGGCAGCGAGATCGCCGGGACGCCCGCAAAGCTCCACGGCGCGCAGTGCCAGGCGTCACCCGTGGACGCGAGCCCCTCGGGCGCCGGCGCGGGCGCCGCGGGCGAGAGGAGCGCGTCGTGCGCCAGGAGCAGCGGCATCACGTCCTCGCGGAACGCGAGTCGCGCGCGGTTGGCGTGGATGTAGGCGGTCGCGGACGCCGCGAGCCCGCTCTCGACCAGCTTCCGGATCTCCGGACCGTAGTCGGCGGCGTGGCGCGCGAACGCGGGCGCGTGGTACGCCGCAGCCTCGGCCTCGAGCACCGTCTGGCCCGCGGCGTGGACGCCCGCGAAGGAGGGCGGGAGGCCCACCTCCACGACGTGCGCCCCGGCGCGCGCGAAGGCCTCGGCGCTGGCGTGCACGTGCGCCGCCACCTCGGGCGTCGCGCGCTCCAGCAGCTCGGGGACGAGCGCCAGGCGCGGCGTGCGGATCACCGGCGGCTCGAGGTCGCGCCCGGCGAGCACGCCGACCAGGAGCGCCGTGTCGGCGACGCCACGGGCGAGCACGCCGACGTGGTCGAGCGACCAGGCGAGCGGCACCACGCCGCAGGCGGGCACGAGGCCGTGCGTCCCCTTGAAGCCCACGACGCCGCAGTAGGCCGCCGGCCGGAGCACCGAGCCCACCGTCTGCGAGCCCAGGGCGAGCGGCACCATGCCCGCCGCGACGGCGGCCGCCGAGCCCGACGAGGAGCCGCCCGGCGTGTGCCCGTCGTTCCACGGGTTCCGCGTCGGCGCGGGGTCGCGGTAGGCGAACTCGGTCGTGTGCGTCTTGCCGAGGACGATCGCGCCCGCGTCGCGGAGCCGCGCGACCGGCACGGCGTCCGCCGTGGGCAGCGTCCGGGCGAACGCCGCGGCCCCCGCCGCGGTCGGGAGCCCCGCGACGTCGAAGATGTCCTTCACGCCGACCGGCACGCCGTGGAGCGGCCCGCGGAAGCGCCCGCCGCGCGCCTCCGCCGCGCGCGCGCGCGCCGCGGCTCGCGCGCCCGCCGCGTCCACGTGCACCCACGCCCGCAGGCGCGCGTCGAGCGCGTCGATCCGCTCGAGGCACGCTTCCACGAGCGCGACCGGGTCGAGCGCGCCGCTCCGGATCCGCGCCGCCGCCCCGCGCGCGCCGAGCGTCGCCGCGTCAGCCACGCCGCCCCGCCTCGGGGCCCGTGAACGAGGCGCGTGATCGAGGGGCGCCACGGCGCAGCAGGGGCGTCCCGAGCGTCGGGGGGCTCGGGGGGCGCCCGGAGCCCCCCATGACGTCAGTGCAGCGCATCCAGCACCTCGGCGACGACCTCGAACCGTCCGAACGAGGGCATCAGGTACGCGCCCGCGTAGCGCGCGCGCACGGCGTGGACCAGCGCCTGCGCCATCTCGATCCCGACGCGGAGCGCGCCGTCGCCCGCCTCGCGGAGGCGGTGCCGCACGGCCTCGGGGATGTCGATGCCGGGCACCTCGTTGTGGAGGAACTCGGCGTGGCGGAAGCTGTGCAGCGGGAGGATCCCGACCACCAC